>DATLWF010000037.1:0-12187 GCA_035576605.1 Blastocatellia bacterium
GTCGACGTTGGTCGGATCGTCACCACGATGGTACTGCTGGCCGCGGACCGAATGGCCAGGACTCCGGTAAACCTGAATCCCGGCTGGGGAAGCCTGAGACAGGAACTGATACTCGTATCCTCGGTTCGAACCGCCCTGCGCTACGGCGGCTTTAAGGTAGGGGCCAAGGCGCTGTATCACGCCGCCTGGCAGTTCTTCAGCGATCGGTGGCTCAACATCACACCGCGTTCCCTCACCGAGCCGCTGGGTTCCACCAGGTCGGATGCGTCGAACGAAGACATGGCGCTCCGGACGGTACTCGATTCAATCGAGACGATTCAGGTGCGCGAAGTCGGGCGCCAAACCCGAGAGTACCTGAATGCGGGCTTCTCCGGTGATCGGCTGTTATCGGAGATGGGGCAGTCCATTCTAAGAGACGATAACGGCTGGAATCTCGTGCACGGCCTGCGCGTGGTGTTTGACGAGTGGAAATTGTGTGAAGGTCATCCCGCCCGCAACCAGTTGCTCATCGGTCTCGCCCGCTGGGCCACCGACGTGCGCAAGCGAACGGGGAATCAATCAGCGGCGCAGACTGCACAACGGTTCGCACGGGGTCAGACTGCGGTGGATTTATATGAGTCGTGATAACTCCTTTCCAGAATGGGTCGAGCCGATGGCGGCAACGCTCACACAGGAGCGGTTCACCAGACCAGAGTGGATCTTCGAGCGCAAGCTCGACGGCATCCGCCTGCTCGCATTCAAAGATGGGCCTAACATCCGTCTGCTGTCTCGCAACCGCCTGCCGCAGAACGGCTCATATCCATCAGTGGTCGAGGCGATCGCGAAGCTGCCGGTGCACGACGTGATCCTCGACGGCGAGGCCACCGGCGTATGGGGCAAGCGAGGCAAAGTCGTCTACCACGTGTTCGACATCCTGTGGCTCGATGGCCGCGACGTGACGCTCCTGCCGCTCGATGCACGTCGCGCATTGTTGAGCAAGTTGCCGCTCCAACCGCCGATCTCCCGCGTGGAAACGCTCACCGATGAGAAGCCCTGGGAGCGCGCGTGCAACGAGGGATGGGAGGGCGTCATTGCAAAGCGGCGCGACGCCCCCTACGAGCATCGCCGCTCAAAGCAATGGCTCAAGATGAAGTGCGAAGCTTCGCAGGAACTCGTGGTCGGTGGGTTCACCGATCCACAGGGTTCCCGAGTCGGCCTTGGCGCGCTGTTGGTCGGGTACTTCGAAGGCGGCGATTTCGTCTTTGCCGGAAAGGTTGGCACTGGGTTCGACACGAAGCTGCTTGTGGAGCTCCGTGCCAGACTGGATGCGCTCGAGATCGCGAAGCCGCCGTTCACAAAAGCCGTCGGGTTGCCGCGCGTCCGCGCTCACTGGGTGCGCCCCGAGGTCGTCGTCCAGGTTGCGTTCATCGAATGGACGGTACACGGCAAGCTTCGTCATAGCCGGTTGCTGGGCATACGCACCGACAAGTCTGCGCGCGAGGTCTTAAGGGAGACGCCGTGATAACGCATCCAGAGAAGGTGCTGTTCCCGGACGACGGGATCACCAAGGGCGAGCTCGCCTCCTATTACGAAGCCATCGCGCCGGTCATGCTGCCGCACATCCGCAATCGCCCGGTCACGATGGAGCGGTACCCCGCCGGCATTGGCGAGAAGGGTTTCATGCAGAAGGACGTTTCGAAGGGTTTCCCAGAATGGCTTGAGCGCATCGAGGTTCCAAAGAAGGGAGGCACTGTGCGTCATCCACTCGTTCGCGACACGCGATCGCTGCTCTGGCTTGCCAACCAGAACTGCATCACACCGCATGTGTGGACCTCCCGCGCGCCGAACCAGTACCAGCCTGACATCTGCGTCTTCGACCTCGACCCGTCCGAAGACGAACCGAGTGTGCTTCGCGCCGCAGCCCTGGAGATTCGGGATATTCTCGCCGAGGTGGGCCTGCCAAGCTGGGTAAAGACATCGGGCTCGAAGGGCTTCCATATCGCCGTCCCGCTCGATGGCAAGGCCGGTTTCGGTGAGGTTTCGAGATTTGCAAACGCGGTCGCCAGGATCCTCGTCAAGCGCGATCCGCAGAACCTCACGCTGGAGTTCAGCAAGGCCGACCGCGGCACGCGCATTCTTGTCGACACGGGACGCAACGGTTACAGTGCAACTTTCGCCGCGACCTACGCGGTGCGCGCGAGGCCTGGCGCGCCGGTGTCCGCGCCCTGCACGTGGGAGGAAGTAGAAAGCGGCGCGGTCGGCCCTCGAACGTTCACGCTGCGGACGATGACCCGGCGCATCGCCGACGTCGGCGACTTGTGGTCGGACCTGCTCAGGCGCAGACGGTCGCTACGACGGCCGACGGAACAGTTGCGACGGATCTACTCAACATAGTGAAAACGAGATACGGTGAGATTGCTCAGTGTTCGGATACTCGCGAAGCGCGGAACCTTGCTCGCCTCTCATCCAACCGCCAGACGACCGGCGCCTTCAGTCAACTTTTCAGCATGCGAGCGCGCCCATCGGTCGGCTTCCAAAACGGCTTCGATGCTGGAGCAAGGTACCGCCTGATAGGCTTCCATCGTCGCTTCGATCACGCGAGGGATGTCCATGAATTTTGTTCGACGATTGAGAAACGACGCGACCGCGATCTCGTTAGCGGCGCTTAATGCCGCCGGCATCGTCCCACCTTCTCGCATCGCTTCGTAGGCAAGACGCAAACATGGGAACCGTTCCAGGTCCGGCTCGAAGAACTCGAGGCGCGCGAGCTTATCAAAGCCGAGCGCCGGAAGCTCGGTCGGCAGTCTGTCCGGATAGGTCAACGCATACTGGATCATCAGCCGCATGTCGGTCACGCCCAACTGGGCGATGATCGAGCCGTCCACCATCTCGATCATCGAGTGAACGATCGACTGTGGATGAACCGCCACCGAGATTCGGTCAGCCGCGAAACCAAACAGCCAGCCTGCTTCGATGACTTCGAGGCCCTTGTTCATCAGGGTTGCCGAGTCGATCGTGATCTTCGAACCCATCTGCCAGGTCGGATGAGCGAGCGCTTCTTCGACGGTCGCTTCGCGCATTCGCTCGACGGGCGTCTGACGAAACGGGCCGCCCGATGCGGTCAGTATTAGCCGCTTGACCTCACGCACCTGCTCGCCTCG
Source organism: Blastocatellia bacterium (assembly GCA_035576605.1). Taxonomy (GTDB): domain Bacteria; phylum Acidobacteriota; class Blastocatellia; order UBA7656; family UBA7656; genus Onstottus_A. The sequence goes on from DATLWF010000037.1 coordinate 3,141, forward strand.
CATGCACTGGTGCAGCGCGTTGTGCTCGCTGTCGACCGGGAGAAGCTCGGCGCCCGACTCGATAGCCGCCCGGGTCATCAGCTCGCCGGCCATAACCAGCGTCTCTTTGTTAGCCAGACAGACGCGGCGGCCCATCGCCAGAGCCTTGTAGGTCGGTAGGAACCCAACCGCGCCAACCGTCGCAGACACAACCGTGTCGACTCCGTCCATGCAAGCTACCGCGATGAGCCCTTCGCCCCCGAAAGCAATCTCCGGCAGCCTGTCTACACCCAACGCTCGCAGATTCTCCTTCAGCGCCGGAATGTCCCGCTCATCGGCTATCGAGACGAGACGCGGCCGGTAACGCGCGGCTTGTCGCGCGAGTCCTTCGAGATCTCGGCCCGCAGCAAGACCAGCAACAACGAACCTGTCCTGGAGTGAATCAACAACGGAAAGTGTGCTCAGTCCGATCGAGCCGGTCGATCCAAGTATGCTGACGCTCTTCATAGGGTCCGGGAAGTAGCATAGACTTCAGTCTGTGCCTGGGAGCGCAGGCATCCCTGCCTGCCTGGAGTTGCGCGAAAAGCAGGCAAGATGCCTGCGCTCCCAGGGCACAGATTGAAGTCTGTGCTACCTGGTGGCGCATTCTAGCACGTGCTCGTCAGGCTAATCAAAGAACTGTCATTCTCAGCCCGCTCCGTCGATGCGGGATGTTATAATGCGAGATTGCTGCTAAATCGAACCTGATGCGGATTCTCATTGTAAAACTCAGCTCAATTGGCGACGTTGTACATACTCTGCCCGCGGCCGCGCTGCTGCGGCGAGCGTTGCCTCACGCCCGCATCGCGTGGATAGTCGACCGGCGCGCCGGCGCGATAATCAAAGACTCACCGGTGATTGATGAGTTGATCGAGCTTGACACGCGAGCATGGCGGAACGCCTTGCTGACCGCCTCAACAACGGGCGACGTGCGGGCTCAACTCAATCAACTGCGCGGAGAGCCCAACCTAAACGGCGCAGGGAGCGCTGACATCGCGATAGACTTTCAGGGATTGATCAAGTCCAGTCTCGTCGCGTTTGCGTCGCGGGCGACCAGGCGAATAGGGTTTTCGACGAGCGATCTGAGGGAGAAAGCCAGTAAGCTGCTGCTGACCGAGCAAGTGGAAACGTCAGAATTCAATCACGTCATCGAAAAGAATCTGACACTCGCGCGGGCCGCGATCGCTGGTTCAGGGACGATGCCAAACGCCGCGGCCTGGGAGAGCAGGGATGCCTCCCAGCCTGTTTCCGCTAGCGGCGAATATCTTTCTGCGCAGCGCCGGGCCGGGAGGGATCTCTGCGCTCCCAGGGGTTACGAGTTCCCAATCACCATCTCGGCCGACGATGAACGATTCGTCGAAGCAGCAATCGAGCACCAACCCGGGCCGTTCGCGATAATCAATCCCGGCGGCGGGTGGCCGACCAAGCTCTGGCCTACGGAGCGGTATGCGCAGCTTGCAGATTGGTTATGGAGCGAGTGCGGACTTTCGTCGTTCGTCACCTTTGGGCCGGGCGAAGAAGCCCTTGCACGAGCGGTTGTTTCGAACGCACGGTCGAGCGCAGTGCGCCCGCTCGCTTCGACGCTGAAACAGTTTGTAGCGCTTGCTCGACGAGCGGCGTTGTTCGTTGGCGGCGACACCGGTCCGCTTCATCTGGCGGCTGCGGGCGGCACGCCAATCGTCGGGTTATACGGACCGACTTCTCCCGAACGCAACGGCCCGTTTGACCCACAAGATATCACTGTTGGTCGAGATCTGTGGTGTCGTACGGATTGTCACCGGCGCAGTTGCTGGCACTGGGAGTGTATGGATATTCCCATGGACGACGTCCAGCACGCGGTGTTCGAGCGGCTGGCCAACACGAAGGAAGAGAGAGCGGATTGACTTTCAAACAACTGGCTCAACGCATAAGAGTGCCGGCCGGCTTCGTGCTGGCGCCTCTGTTGTTCATTTCGGCGCGGCCAACGGTGGCGTCTCTTGCCGCGGGCGCGTTTGTTGCGATCATCGGTCTGGCGATTCGCGCCTGGGCATCGGGTCATTTGAAGAAGAATCAAGAGCTGACAACGTCTGGACCCTATGCGCACACTCGAAATCCGCTTTACCTGGGCACGTTTCTGTTGGGAACGGGCGTAGCGGTCGGGGGAGGCGCGCCGTGGTTCGTTGCGGTTTTCGCGGCGCTCTACCTGCTGATCTATGTGCCGGTGATGTTTGCCGAAGCGGAGACGATGCACGGATTGTTCTCGGAAGAGTATGAGAATTACGGGAGGCAAGTGCCGCTCTTTTTCCCGCGCTTCACGCCATACCGAGCGGCTTCAATGACTTCAGATGGTGCGATATCTTACCGTTCTCAGGCCAGTAATCAGCGTCAATTTGATGTGTCGCAATACCTGCGGCATCGGGAGTACCGCGCCGCGCTGGGTTTCGTTGTAGTTTATGCGCTACTCGCCGCAAAGCTTGCGCTTGCGCTCGGTTAACCAACTGTGGCACGCCCTTCTATTTCACTCGTATAATGAACAATATGTTACTGAAAGCGCTGGCGGTGGCAGCCACATTTCTGTTGGGGTTAGGACTCGCTGGCGCGCAAGTCTCGACCGAGAAGGCCGCATTCACGCCGCCGAAAATAGCTGAACCGCTTCCGTTCAAGATCGGCGAAACACTGGTCTACGACGTGAGTTTCTCGAGGCTCGTTTTTTCAGGGACAATCGGCGAGTTAAGGCTGACGGTCTCAAAACCACTTGATACAACCGGACCTGAGATGCTCGAGCTAAGAGCGGAAGCCGTCTCGAAGGGATTCTTCCCCGCGCTGTTTGGGCTCAAAGTCAAAGATCGTTACATCTCACTGATTAACCCGAGCGACTTCGGGATGAGCGCGTCTACGAAGCTCCTCGAGGAAGGGAAGGTCCGCCGCGAGCAGAAGTCCGTCGTCAATCGCGAGGCAGGGCTAATCACCTACACCGATCGCGACCTGGCAAACATAAAGAGTCAGCCGAAGATAAAAAAGAAACCCTCGCCATCGTGGATTCAAGACTTGTTATCAACCATCTATTTCGTGCGAACTCAACCGCTGAAAGAAGGCGAGGTAATTCCTGTGCCGATAAGCGACGGCGGAGAGATTTACAACATTGAAGTCATCGCGGGCAAGCGCGAGGAAATCAAGTTCCGCACGGGAACGTTCAAAGCGATTCAATTGAACGCGAAGGTGTTCGACGGGCGCTACGTCCGGCGCAGCGGCGAGATGTTGGTGTGGGTGACTGACGACCCGGCGCGCATCCCGGTCCGCGCGAGGATTAAAACTTCAGGTGCGATGGTCACGGTGGACTTGAAGCGTCCGCCCGCGCCTTAGGGATGGAAGTTGATCGACCAAACGGGAAAGTTTGGGTTTCTTCACTCCAGCCTACAGCGACGAGCCTGCAGCCCACGCTGCCGGGCGACTCGCGGCAATCCCCCAATCGGGAAGGTTGGGGTTCGAGTTTGGATATTCACCCTCCGCCAGGAGGGCGTTCCCCAACGGCGGAGCTGGCGGCAGGTAATGGTCGTTACCTTGGCACGGTGGACTCCCACGCAAGCTCGGCTTTGCACGCTCCGGCGCTGTAGGCGTAGGCGAAGCCGCCAGGATCTACGGGCAACGAGTCATCATTGACTGTCAGATTCATCGAGCGAAGCTTCGTCGCGAACACGCGCAGATCTGATGGGCACGTACCGGTCTGTTCCTTATAGCGAGCGAGCAATCCGTTGATCGCGTCCAACTCATCAAGCGCGCGTAGTTGTTTCAAACGTTCAATCGCCTGCCCGCGAACGTTCTGATCGTCGCTCGTCAGATAGGCCTTGTACACCGCGCGCGCCGCTTCGCGGCTGCCACCTTTGAGTTTCATCAGGCCCGCAAGATCGCGCATCCACCATCGCGCTCCGGGCACGGCGCCCCCCTTGTCATACCACTCGGCCGACTTTGCGTAGTTGGCGGCCTGCTCTTCGCCGGCAGAAGCGTTGCCTGCTTGCCAGTAGATATATGCAAGATCCTGGTACAGTCGCCACTCGTTAGGGTTTTCGCTGATTCCTTTCTCAACCAGGGCTATCGCGGCCGGCAAATCGCGTTCGGGAAGAAAGATCGCGCCGAAACGGTAGGCCGGAACGTGCTGCGGATCAAGGGTGACCACTATGTTGAGCAGCGGCGCGAGCAAGTCCATGCGAATGTCTTTTGTAGCACCCCCGGAAAGCGGCTTGTCGCTTTCGACCAGCTTACGCCCAAAGTACTGGACAGTACGGATCCAGTAGATGTCCGCCGCTAACGCGTCCAGGCCCAGACTCATCTTCTTTATCGACTTGCCTGAGGACATGTAGAGCGTCTCCTCGCTCACAGTTGCGCGAGGTGAAGTCTTATCGATCCATCGTTGCATCGGGTACAGCAATCCCAAACCGGCGACTAGAAACGAAGCAGGAAGGATCCGTCCAGCAGCGCTCACTTGAAATTCCTCTTCTTGAAGATCAGCACCGCCGCAGAAAGAAGGATGCCGATGTACACAAGCGCGTACACGCTCGCAGATACTGCCATGGCGGGCGGCACTATGCGCCCGTGCGAAGCCTCCGTAATGAATCCGAAGTTGGATAGGTTCGGGAGCAGATAATACAAAGTCTTGAGCACGACTCGCGTCGTCATCGAATCCGATAACGAGGCCATCACCAGCAAGTCCTGGCTGAACTGTCCGATCACGTAAACCGCGAATGAAAACAGCGCGGCGAGCATCGGCGTGGTGAAGCTGGAGAACATCAGAGCAACCGCCACTACCAAAGCAAGTTCCAGATAGACCAGAAACGACGCGGCAAGCACCGCCATTTGAAGCTGCACGAACTTCCCGTTGACATACAACAGCGCAAGCTCGATCGCCACCACCATCACCGCCGAGTTGACCAGCAGTGTCAAGCACAATCCCGCGTACTTGCCGATGATGAACTCGTGACGATGCACCGGCTTTGACAGCAGACTGTAAATCGTGCGTTTGTCGATTTCTTTGTAGACGAGCCCGACGCCGATGAAGATCGCGATCAATGCGCCAAACACCAGCATGGCGCTCAAGCCAAGCGCTGCGGTGAACTGGCTTTCCATATCGAGAGACAGATCGCTTACGAACACCGACGCCGCGACAAGGATCAGCACAAAGAGAATCAGGTTGTAGAGCACGCGATCGCGGATGGACTCGCGGAATGTGTTGAGCGCGATGGCGCGAACTCTGCGCGCGCTGCTCGATTTGAAACTCACCCGGGCAGCCACCACCGCTTGCTTGACGTCGATTTCACTTAGAGCCATTGCCAGATTCCGAAGTTTAACAGTTCGACCGGGGTGCGCATCGGGTTCTAGCGCATACCCAGCTCGTGGGTATGCGCGAAAACCTGAGTCGCACCCGAACGACCGCCGGCCCGAATTCACGGCTGGCTACCGACCCGCAATCGGCCCAGACTCTCAGCCAGTCTGTCGGCAAGCTCCGGCGACTTTGCCAGCTTGCCTGCCTCACGGAAAATACGTTCCGCATCACCGCCCCGGCCAATTCGTTCATAGGCTAAGCCAAGTTCGTAGAGCGCCAAAGCGTCGTCGGGCGTCGCTTGAACCACCCGTTCGAGCTCGCGCGTTGCGTCAATGTAGCGCCCCTGCCGTGCGTAGCACAATCCAAGATTGAACCGCGACGCCGACGCTTCCGGCTTTAACCGAAGCGCCGCCGCGAAGTTCGTCTCGGCCAGAGCGTAGTCCTTGTTCTTGAAATACACCGCACCGAGATTATTGTACGACTCGAACATTTCTGGATTGATGTCGATCGCGCGCCTAAAGCTGGTCACGGCGCTCGAGGTTTCACCTTTCCCATCATAGCTCCGGCCCAGAGCATCGAGAACGTTCGGTTCGTCTGGCTTGAGTGCAATCGCTCGCTCCAGGAAGACGCGCGCTTCGTCGAAACGTTTCGCGTCCAGCAACGCAAGTCCCGCGTTGTAGTGAGCTGCCCAGTATGCTGGTCTGACTCGCGTGACATTGGACCAAAGCGAACACGAATCGGTCCAGGGCCGGTTCTCTCGCGCAGCCAGAACCGTGAACGCAAACGCGATCACTACAAACGCCGCGGCTGCAAATGCAGGCCGGCTAAGCCCAGCGATCCGTATCTTACTCACCTTCGCATCAATTGCACCGGCCTTGAAAAGGCCGATGGCTAGGAGATAGCCCAAACCCGCGACCGAGAGATAAAGATAATGATCGAAGACGAGATATTCTTCCTGTGAAACTTGACTGAGGTTGAGAACCGGCAGCAGGGGGACGAATACCAGCAAGAGCCCTCGCCACACTTCCCTGCCGGCTCTTTCGCGAAAGAAGAAGAGCGCCGCCATGGCCAGACCAATCGCGGCGGCAGGCAACAAAAACCGCGACGATGTCACGCCGGTCACGAAGTGAGTGTTGTAAGTAACGCTCAGCCCTATGGGCCAGAGAAGGTGCCCAACATAACTGCAAATCACGAACGGCAAAGTAAGCAGCGTGTACGACAGCGGTCTATCGGGCGCTTGTGGGTTCTTCCACATCAACTCGCCGAGCACCAGATATCGCGGCACGAGATAGATCAGGGCGACGGCCGCATAAGGCATCGCGCGCTTCGCCGCTGTAATCCACCGTTCGGTCTTTCGGTGAGACGTTTCGATGAGCTCGTAGCCGAAGATCAGCACCACCAAACTCAACGCGGTTTCCTTCGAAAACGTCGCCAGCACGAACATCGCCAACGACAGCACAAACGCCCGGCGATTTGGGTGCCCGCGCTCATCCGCCGCTCGAGCTCTCAGATAAAAACCAAACGACGCAAGGAAGAAGACTCCGAAGAGCGGGTCAGTCATACCGCTTATCCAGCTCACGGATTCGGCGTGAACCGGATGTACTGCAAAGAGAATCGAGGCGAACAGAGCTACAAGATTCCTGCCTGACATTAGAAGGACAACGTAGAACACACCGGCGGCGCACAAGATGTGAAGCAACAGGCTTACCAAATGCCAACCCTGCGGCCAGAGTCCAAACAAGTGATACTCGGCCGTAAGCATTACAGTGAAGAGCGGCCTGTAGTAGGGGAGCGGCGGCGGCACGTTGAGCGCTCCGGGCCGCTCGCGGAACGCCCAGACGTGAGTTGTAAAAGCCTTCCCGAGGTTGTCCCAGGATCGAATGTTCTGATTCTCGACAATCTGCTCGGTATCGTCGAAAACGAATTCCCCGCCGAGCGAATTGGCATAAGCCACGAATGAAAACAGACAGATCAGGATTATCATTCGCGGTGTGCTGAGGCCCTGCAAGGATGAGAGTAATCCGGTTTTATTATCCCGCAAAGCCGCCGGCTTTCCCGACTCCACTTCCTCTTTGCCGCCCTTTTTCCGTTTTCTCGTAGCCACTGGGCCTTGCTGTCCTCAAAGCTTAGCGTCCCACCGAAAGCCGGGACGATCAGTTGAATGTCGAGGGCTCAGATCTGCGGTGCAGAGCGAGCGGCCGATTTAGGAAGCGCGCGTTGCTGTAGGGGGTAAAATCTGGGGGCGACTACTTCTGGCGGACGAGCAGTCTCTGTAAGCTAACGGGCCGGCTGACGCGCCGCGCGCGGCGGCCGGCCCGCGAAACGATAATCGACTGAGACAATCTACTGAATCGGTGCGCCGTCCTTGGGCACGCGGTCTTGCGGCGTAGCCGTCGGTGGCGTGATGCCATCGGACTCGAATACGACCATCGTCTCATTCGAATAATACGAGCGATTGCCGGTGCCGAAGTTACCGACCGCGCTTGGATGCGCGGTAGTATCGAACATCCCGGGCATCCCTTCGGCGTTTATCGGAGTCGTGGCAAAGACGTACCCGCCCTTATTCCCGGTCGCCATATTCGAGTCAACATAGTTCAGAGAACCGAGAGTTGCGAGATCTGCAAACTTGCCGTGGCCCTTGGTGATTGAGTAAAGGACCTGTTGTTTGCCGATGGTTTGCACTTCTGTAAGCGCGGCCGTCTCGTGCGCCGCCTGTTGTGACTTGATCAGATTCGGGATTGCTATTGCTGCGATTATTCCGATGATCGCGACGACGATCAGCAACTCGATCAGCGAGAAACCTCTCTGTTTGCTTCCGTTCATGGCTTTCCCCCACCTCTGAGTATCGCCATCCCGGAGGGAATGGCCTGTGTTCTTGCGAAATCGAACGCGGCGGATGCCGCGAGGTTCATTTTATATTTTTGAGACTGACGGTGGGACTATAGCATAAACGGGTGAGCCCTGAAAGGACTCACCCGTTTTTTATGCTTAACAAACGATGTAGCCGACTTTCTATTATTCGATCGGCGTATGTGCGGCTGGGTCCGTCGTGTTACGCGGGAATGTAAACTTAGCGATCGCGGCTGCTGGATCCTGGTAGATCACGAACGACTCGTTCGAGTAGAAGTGACGGTTGCCAGTGCCAAATGCACCCGTACTCTGTGGGTCCGCGAGCGTGTCGAAATACGAGGGAGTACCAGTAGATGTGGAGACAACCCCTACGCTTGAGAAGTTGAAGCCGCTCTTCAAACCACTGCCCAGAGAGTTGTCCACTCCGCCGTCAGTTTTCAGAGTTGCCAGACTCGCGGCGAAGTCCTTGCCTTTGCCCATGGTCGATTGATAGGTTGCCTGCGCCGTTCCGACAGTGCGAACAGATCCGATGGCCGAAGCCTCATTGGCCGCCTGACGGGACTTCAGCAGGTTGGGTATTGCGATAGCCGCTATGATACCGATGATCGCAACGACGATCAGCAACTCGATCAGCGAAAATCCTTTTTCATTTTTCATTTTCTTCATGCTCCTTTGAAATTCTTTCCGTTTGAAATTCTTGCCGTAGGTTAGTTTTGGTTTTCCTAAGCGGCCAATCTAGAACAGATTGAATGGTGCTCTAGTACAAAGATCCGTGCCAAAACGCTCAAGTGCCGACCCGAACAGCCAAGTGTTTGTTGGGTGAGCCCTGAAAGGGCTCACCCGTTTTTGTACTCAGCCGATTGATACTATTCGATCGGCGTAT
>DATLWF010000038.1:0-8510 GCA_035576605.1 Blastocatellia bacterium
GCGCCGGCGATCCGGTGAATCGGCTGAGCGAGCTCGGCAATCGTAGGCAAGCTACGACGATTGAGCAGCGCGACCGTATGATGATCGGGTGAGACGATCACGCTCGGCGTAGGCGGCGCGTCCAGAATGTCCACTATGACTTTGGGCGGCTTCAGGTAGCCCGATGTGGTGGCGGGTTGTCGAGTTTGTCCGTAGAGCACCGCCGCCCCGATGATGACGAGCGCAGCGGCAAATCCGAGCTTTCTCATTCTCATGCGAACCTCCTGTTTTTTCCACTGTACTCGAGTTCTTTGGGAGGCCGTATTCTATCACCAGAAGAGGCATCGGACTACAAGAAGCGGATGGCTTACCGTGCAATTATCGCGCAATTACCGTGCAATTCTAGACAAAGCAAAATCGCGATGATAAGCTGCGCAACCGTTCATCAGATTCGCACTACTTGGAACAAACACATATGATCCTCGACCTGCTGGAGAATGGCAGCCCATCACACATCGCAATCGCCGTCGCAGGCGGGGGGCCGGTTGTAACCTACGATCAGTTGCGACAGCAAGTAGAGTCACTCGCCGCCAGGCTTAACCGGTTCGGATTGGGTCGCGGAGACCGAATCGCGATGGCTTTACCGAACGGGCTCGAGACTATCGTTTCGTTCCTGGCGGCTTCGACGGTGGGCACTGCCGCGCCGCTCAATCCGGCCTATACGCTCGATGAGTTCAAGTTCTACCTCGCGGATACCGGAGCCCGCGCGTTGATCGTACCGCCCACTGACAGCCATGAAGCGAGAGCCGCGGCGGGCGATCAGGTGCTGGTTATCGAAGCTGCCCTCGACAGCGACGGTCAGGTCCAATTGTCATCTGCGCAGAATGCCGGCGCTCCCCGCGTTGGTGATTATCCCAACCCTGATGACACCGCGTTGATCCTGCATACGAGTGGGACGACCAGCCGTCCCAAACGAGTCCCGCTCTCGCATGCCAATCTGATGACCTCGGCGCGCAATGTGGCTGAGACCTATCAACTCACGGCCGAGGATGTGTCCCTGTGCGTGATGCCGCTGTTTCACGTGCATGGCCTGGTCGCCTCAACATTCGGCACTCTGTTCACCGGTGGAACCGTCGTCGTGCCGTCGCGCTTCAACCCGTTGTCCTTCTGGTCCACGGTGCGAGACCATGGGGTCAGTTGGTATTCGGCCGTGCCGACGATTCATCAAGTGCTGTTGGCGAGAACCAAAGCGGGGACCACGCCTGCGGGAGCGGAACATTTGCGTTTCATCCGTTCCTGCAGCGCGGCGTTGCCGCCACAAATGATGGCAGACGTCGAGGAGAGGTTTGGCGCACCGATGCTGGAAGCCTATGGGATGACCGAGGCCGCGCATCAGATGGCCTCGAACCCACTGCCACCGAGTACGCGCAAGCCCGGTTCTGTTGGCTACGGCACGGCCGTGAGCATCACGATTCTCAACAAGGCCGGCGATCTGCTGCCGGCGGGCGCGACAGGGGAAGTGGCGATCAAAGGGCCCAACGTCTTCAGCGGCTACGAAGGCAACGCGGAGGCTAATGCCGAATCATTCTCGAATGGGTGGTTCCGCACCGGCGATCAGGGCTACCTGGATAACGAAGGCTATTTGACGCTGGTTGGCCGCATCAAGGAGTTGATCAATCGCGGCGGCGAGAAGATTTCACCGCGCGAGATCGATGAAGTGCTGCTGACTCATGCGGCGGTCGCCGAAGCGGTCTGCTTCGGGATCGCGGACCGGGTCTACGGCGAAGAGGTGGCAGCCGCGGTAGTTCTCAGCAGCTCGGCTACCGAAGCCGAGCTGAGAGCTCATTGCCGCGCATCGCTCGCGGAATTCAAGTGCCCCAAGGTGATTTACATCGTCGAGGCGATCCCGCGCACGGCTACCGGCAAGATTCAGCGCCGTAACGTCGCGTCGCAGATATCCAAGGCTTCTAACCCGTAGCTCGCACCTGATGAAGACGCCCTCACGCCGCATTCGCATAATCCCACTAACTGCGTTGGTGGGACTCGGAGACGGTCACCGTGTCGTTTGCAGGCCGGATATGAACCATCCATCAACTGCGTTGGTGGGATTGCTTCGGGTGAACCCAGCAACCGAGGCGAAATCGCCATGAAATTTGCGATAGTCGGCGCTGGGGCAATCGGCGCCTTCGCCGGCGCGATGCTGGCGAAGTCCGGTGAGGACGTCACGCTGATCGCCCGCGGAGCGCATCTGCGCGCCATGCAGGAGCGCGGCGTGCGGGTGCGCGGCTCGCTTGGAGAGTTCGAGGCCCGAGTCGCCGCCACCGACGACCCGGCGGCGGTCGGATCAGTTGATGTGGTGCTGCTTACACTCAAGGCGCACAGCCTGACGGAGATGGCCCCGCGCCTCGCGCCGCTCATCGGGCCCGAGACGTTTGTGGTGAGCGCGCAGAACGGAATCCCCTGGTGGTACTTCTATCGTCACGGCGGCGAGTGGGAAGGGACGCACCTCGAGACGGTCGATCCAGACCGAGTGATCAGCCGGAGCATCGATTCCTCGCGCGTGGTCGGCTGCGTCGTCTACCCTTCGACGATCATCATTGAGCCGGGAGTCGTCGAACACATCGAGGGGACACGGTTCGCCATCGGGGAGCCTGATGGGTCGAAGAGCGAACGCTGCCGGCGTCTCGCCGCCGCCTTCATCAACGCCGGTCTCCGGTGTCCGATTCGCGCCAACGTCCGGCACGACATCTGGGTGAAGCTGATGGGAAGCGTGGCCTTCAATCCGATCAGCGCGCTCACTCGGGCGACGCTCGCCGAAATAGTCCAATGTACCGAGACGAGAGAACTGGCCACCGCGATCATGACAGAAGCCGAGGCTGTGGCAAGAAGACTCGGCATCGATATGGGAATCTCCATTTCACAGCGGCTCGAGGGAGCGGAGAAGGTGGGTCATCACAGGACCTCGATGCTACAGGACGTGGAGACCGGACGGCCGGCGGAACTGGAGTCGATTGTGGGAGCAGTGGTGGAACTGGGGAACAAGATGGGATTGGCTCTTCCTTGCACCAGGGCGGTTTATGCTTGCGTGAAGTTGCTGACTCAGAATGGGAGAAGATAAGGTGTCATTTTCTATTTTTGTCTATTTTCCATTTTCCATTTTCCATTTGTCATTTTTGATTCTTCATCGCCAAGGCGGCTCGCAGAAGTCCACCGAACATGGCAAATGACAAATGACAAATGACAAATGGAAAATGACCTGACCTAGAGGGAGACGCGGATGACCGCACTGCGGCGAACCAATTTGGACGCTTCGCGATGGGGAATACTGGCTGCTTGCTCAATCGCGATGCTGGCTATTGCCAACCTCCAGTACGCCTGGACGATGTTCACGATAGACCTGACCAGGAGTCTGAATGCTCCCCTGGATGCTGTGCAGTGGGCTCTTACTTTCTTCATCATTGCTCAGACCGGCTTGTTCCCGATCAGTGCTTACCTCGTTGATCGCGTGGGCCCGCGCATCGTTGTCGCTCTGGCGAGTGTGCTGGTGGGCGCAGGGTGGATTGGCGCCGGCTTCGCCAACTCACTTCTCGTGCTCTACGTGGTCTATGGAATTGGAGGGCTGGGCGCGGGCGCCGTCTATAGCGCCTGTGTGGGCGTTGCAATGAAGTGGTTCCCGGAGCGGCGAGGACTCTGTGTGGGATTGGTGGCCGGTTCGTATGGATTTGGCACTGCGCTTACAGGCATTCCCATTGACCATATGATCAAGACCAGCGGATATCGATCGGCGTTCATTAGCTGGGGGATTGTTCAAGGTCTCGTAGTGCTGGCCGCCGCGCAGTTCCTGCGCATGCCGCCAACCGGCTGGCTACCGACGGGTTGGGAGGCAATGAAACTCAAGGTGCGGAGGAAGGTCCAGCAATCTTCCCGCGACTTCACACCGAAAGAAATGTTGAGGAGCGGCGCTTTTTACCTGCTCTACCTTATGATGACGCTGGTAACCGCCAGCGGGTTGATGATGACAGCGCAACTGAAACCGATCGCAGTCACCTACGGCTTTGACAAGTATGTTGTATTTGGCAGCTTCACGATTCTTACCCTGACGCTGTTGCTGAATCAGGTGCTGAATGGTTCGGCAAGGCCGTTTTTCGGTTGGGTTTCCGACCATCTCGGCCGGTACGATACGATGGCGATGGTTTTCGTGCTTGAAGCCATAGCCATCACCGGCCTGACACTTTTGGTTGCGCACCCTATGTGGTTCCTTGCGCTCTCCGGCTTGATGTTCTTTGCCTGGGGCGACATCTATTCGCTGTTCCCGGCGGCCATCGCCGACATCTTTGGCCCCAGGTACGCGACGACTAATTATGGAATCCAGTACACGGCGAAAGGCATAGGTTCAATCCTGGGAGGCCCGGGCGCCGCGTGGCTGATGGGGGTCACTGGCTCCTGGCTACCGGCCTTTTGGACGGCTGTTGCGTGCAACGTGACTGCCGCCGCGCTTGCCGTGTTCTGGCTGAAGCCGCGGGTTACCCGCCTGGTAAGAGAACAGACGTTAGAACGATCGGCGCCAGAAATCGCTGACGCCGCCGTCGACGTTCAGAGCGACGCAGTACGCGCCGCGTCCGTTGAATAGGGCCGGCAATTCACCGGGCGACTGGAACGCAGCGAGGTTTGTTTGATCCTTAGATTGAGGCTTTGCACAAGAGGTCCGATTGTTCCTTCGCCGCTCGAATAACCGCTCTCTGATCTAGTGTGGTCAGCTCACCTTCGCGCATGACGATACGTCCATCGATGATAACCGTTTCTACGTCGCTTGCTTCCGCCGCGTAAACAATCGTAGAAACCGGATCGGGGTGAGGCGTCGTGTGCAGCGCCTGCAGGTTAAGCAAAGTTAGATCAGCGCGCTTGCCGGCCTCGATGCTGCCGATCTCTTTGTCGAGACCCAACGCGCGAGCACCGTCAATCGTCGCCATCCGCAGCATCGTGAGCGCCGGCAAAACCTCCGCGCCGTGTAGCGCCTTTTGAATGAGCGCGGCCGTGCGCATTTCGCTGAACATATCGAGCCGGTTGTTGCACGGTGCGCCGTCTGCACCGAGTGACACCGAGATGCCCCGCGCGAGCATCTCCACTATCGGCGCAAAGCCTGACCCGAGTTTGAGGTTTGACGATGGACAGTGCGAAACATGAGTTCCGGTTCGAGTCAGGACTTCCATCTCGCTGTCGTTCAGATGAACGCAGTGCGCGAGCACGATATGCGGCGCTGTAAGCCCGCATTCCTGCAGGTACTCGATGTTACGATGGCCGGTCTCTTGCTCGACCATTTCGATCTCGTCCTTGTTCTCGGAGGCGTGAGTGTGAACCATTACCCCCCGCTCGCGCGACAGTCGGGCCACGCGCTCCAACAACTCGCGGGTACAACTGACTGCGAAGCGGGGCGCAAAGCAGTAACGTATTCTGCCGTCAGCGCGTCCGTGCCAGCGTGCCAGCAGCCCAAGCGATTCCGCGATCGAAGCTTCAGTCTGTTCCCTCAGCGCCGCCGGAACATCGTCGCCCTTGTCCATCATGCATTTGCCCACGGTGGCGCGAAAACCGGACTCCTCAACCGCGGCAAACACTGCTTCCGTGTGGTGGACCGTTTCCATCGTCAACGCGCAAGTGGTCCCACCGCGAATCAACTCGGCTACGCCCAGGCGAGCCGATGCGTAAATAGATTCAGCCGTGTGCGCGGCTTCCATTGGCCATATTTTCTTCGTGAGCCAATTGATCAGAGCGAGGTCATCCGCCGCTCCTCGAAACAGCGTCTGGCACAAATGGATGTGAGTCTGCACGAACCCCGGCAGCAATAGACGCCCGCGCGCCGCGATCACCTCGACGCCCCGGTACTCGCTGCCGGTAAGCGCCGCGCCGAGCGCACCTATGCGCCCGCGTTCGACAAACACGTCGCCCTCGAAGACGTGGTTGTCGCCGTCCAGCGTGATGACAGTCGCACCTTTGATTAGTAACGAGTCGGCCATGTATTGTCCCGTGGAGTTTGAATCAATACTAGCTCGGGCCTTCGAGCGGACGATTATTGCAATCCGATGTATTTGAGTTTCTCAGGGTCGACCTCGGGCACGTCATTGGGCGATCGGGCACGCCTGAATGGCTACCAGTTGCCACCGTCCCCCCCGCTCGGTGTAGACCTGGATCGACCGATAGTACCCTTCGATGATGTGACCCTTGTATAGCCATTTCGCGGTGTCGAGACTAGTGAGCACAGCAGTCTGTCCGAAGACGCGCACTTCAACATTATCTCGGGTCATCGACTCGACGTTGAGATCGCCCGAGCTGACGTCGGCGATGAATTGCTCCGTGCCGTCGCCTTCAAGAGGATACGTGAAGGTACAGTCCCGGGCCATGACTCGCGCGAGCGTCGCGGTGTCGCGTTGCAGCAGCGCGGCCACCCACTCACTGCTCAGTCGTCTCACGTCGTGTTCGATCTGACTATCGGTGGTTGTCATGGCTCATCTCCTTCTGCTCGCTCGAACCGCAGCGTTACCCGGCGCGTTCACAGTCGTTGTTAGCGTAACATTGATACTCGCGCTTTCCATCGCCGCTGAGCGATTTTACTTATGCCTGAGGGAGATTGAAAGAGAAACGACGGCGCGGAGTGCGGGAGATGGCGATTCAGGTGGGATGGGCTACATCGGCCATTTCTGCTCGACAAACTGCAGGCACAAGCGGTCGAAGCCGTCAGTGCCTGTCCATTGGTTTCGCACCAGGGCCAGGCTGTTGAACCTACGATTGGGGCTGGTGACTCTCACAAATTCAAACTCGGGTGGTGCGGCCCTTGCGCACACACGAGCACCGCTCAGGCTGACGTTTTCGGTGACACCCGCTTCGCGGGTGATGCGTTGCATCAACTCGTCCAGGTATTCCACCGCTACCGCCTCGGCGTGTGCCTCGCGCGGCTCGCGGCGGCGATCAGTGCCGATCCACTTCTGAGTACGAAACGTCGACCACGGTTTGTGCAGGTAGTCGGCTGGCGGGCTTGCGCCTATAAATTCGAGGCCGATCACGCGCAAGCCATCCGTGAGGGGCTCGACTCGCCGCACGATCGCATACATATTGTAGCCCTGTTCCGAAAACCCGTGGCTGCGCAGTTTGGTTGGCAGCGGCAAAGTTATGTGCACTACCAGACCGTGCTTTAGACGCCTGCGCATTCGAAGCGCAACACCGATGCGGCTGACATCGATGGTCTTTGTCACTTCCTGCCATTTCCCGCCGGCGGAGTCATAGCCGGCGATAAGCACCGGCACTGTGAGTTTGAATCGTTCACAACGCCGGCGTTCGGCGGAAGCCTTGGCCGAAGCCCTGGTGAAGGCCGGCTGCAACTCGGACGCGACGTTAATCTGAACGGCGTCGGCGTTTAGGTGCTTTTTCTCACTCGCCTCGCCTTCCTTTGGTTGCGCCCCGTTGGTGCGCGTTTGTGGCCGCGCTTTAGGCAGGTCGAGTGGCAGCGTGGAGTACGAGTGCGGAGTGCGCTTCTGGCCGTCGTATTGCGTTCGCTGCTTGGTATTGGTTAGCACAGAGAATGCCTGCGATACTTTCTTGAATGCCTCATCGACTCTGACCAACATCTCATCAGGCACGGACGCCCTGACTTTGTGGTAAGAAGGATGAAGGACCGTGACGGACTTCTGATACGCCGAAATCACTTCTTCGTTGTTTGCGGAGCGTTCCACTCCCAATGTTTGATAGTGGGTAGTCGCGCCTTCGATGCGCTCAAGCAGGTACTCGATCTCGAGGTAGTAGGCGCTGATCAGCTTGCCGGTGTTCAACGGCTTTGATCTGCGAATTAATCCGCCGGAGTTGCTCATTCGCCCTCGGATCGTGACAGCGATTTCTTCTCCGGGGGTAGAAGCCAAGATTACTTGGACCTTAGGCCATTATGAACGGGCTGTTTGATTCGTCAACGGTTTTATTGCCGGCCAGAGTGGCGCGCCGCCCAGGTGGGGTACCCGGACTCTGTAAATTGGATTTCACTCGGGGAGGGCGAAAGAGCATCTCACTTGTTGCCGGCGCCACGAATGTGCCGGGCCGCGGGTGAGTCTTTCATCGGAAGTGTGAACCTGCGGATGCCATCGTAACTGTACAGGGCTCCGGCAACCGCGGGCGCCGTGGGCACGAGTCCGATCTCCCCGACACCCTTGGCGCCGTAGGGACCTGCCGGATGATTGTCTTCGATCATGATCAATTCCACTTCCGGCATGTGTCGCGCTCGCAGCAAGCCTTGCGAGTTCACGGTCATCGTTTGCGGGATGCCATTTTCGACTCTGAACTCTTCAGTCAGCGCATAGCCCAGGCCCATGTGTATAGAACCTTCTATCTGACCTTCGAGCAGCGCGGGGTTCAGCACCTTACCGACGTCGTGCGCCGCTATGACTTTCTTGATGCAGCCGTCGTCATCCAGAATCACGACCTGAGTCGCGAAGCCATATGCAAAGTGGGTTTTTGGTTTTTCAACTTTCGCTTCCAGAGAGACTGTGTCGTCG
>DATLWF010000039.1:0-2863 GCA_035576605.1 Blastocatellia bacterium
CGTTGCGCTCGGCCAGCCGCCGCGCAAGCAGACAATTCGCGGCATAGGTCCCGGGGGTGCGTGAATCCGGACCATACATCTCAAAGACGTGAGCCGGCTCCCGCGACAGGTCCATCAAATCCGGCACTGAAGTCTGCATGCGATAGGCCATCTCGTATTGTGCGATGCGGGTCTCAATCTCCGGATCACCGTAGGCTTCCGACTTGATTCTATTCAGTTTCACAACGGCGTCGAGCATCTGGCGGCGCGTCGTCTTGCTCACGCCCGGCGGATCGTCGAGGTAAAGCACCGGCTCGCCGCTTCCGCGAAAGCGCACGCCTTGATAGCTCGATGGAAGGAACCCGGTTCCCCACAAGCGCGAAAACAGCGGCTGATCGGTGTTGAGAGCGTTGGCCAGCGAGAGCAAAACCACGAACGATGGCAGGTTCTGGTTCTCGCTGCCTAGCCCATAGCTCACCCACGACCCCAGGCTGGGACGGCCGGGCTGCTGGCTGCCGGTCTGGATGAAGGTGATCGCCGGATCGTGGTTGATAGCCTCGGTGTTCATACTCTTGATGATCGTGATTTCATCGACGATCTTCGCTGTATGAGGGAGCAGTTCGCTGAGCCAGGCCCCAGATTGTCCGTGCTGGCTGAACTTGAAGAGCGAGTTTACGACTGGGAAAGAGCTCTGGCCCGAAGTCATTCCGGTTATTCGCTGGCCCATTCGAACCGAGTCGGGAAGCTCCGTGGCGTGAAACCGTTGAAGCTTGGGCTTGTAGTCGAACAGGTCCATCTGAGAAGGCGCGCCCGATTGATGAAGAAAGATGACACGCTTAGCCTTTGGAGCGAAATGCGGAAGGCCGGCGAGCCCACCAGTTTTTTGATCTCTGCCGGACTGAGTATCGGCGAACACCATTGGCTTGAGCAGGGAAGCGAGAGCGGCGACGCCGATGCCGCTGCTTGCAAGGCCGAAGAGTTGTCGCCGCGTTAAGATGAGTTCAAGTTCTCGCTTGAGGTCCATACTACTAACTCCACCTGTCCGGTAGCCTTTTTTGGGTTCTTTGCGTCTTTGCGCGAAACAACCATTGCGAGAGACCGTTTCGCGCAAAGACGCAAAGTTCCGCAAAGACGCAAAGACACGACAAGACTTGCTCCACCTACTCCCGGGTGATCGTCTCGTCCAGATTCAGTATCGCACTCGCCACAATCGTCCACGCAGCAAGCTCGGATGCATCGAGCTTCGCATCCCATTTCGACTCGCCCACACTCAGTAGTTCGAGCGCGGCCTTCTTGTCGCCGCGATAGCGAGTCAGTTGCTGCTGAAAGAGGGTGCGGAGCACAACCGCCTCTTTCGCCGAGGGCATCCGCGCGGTCGCCCCTCGAAAGGCAAAGCTGATCCGGCTGCCGGCATCGCTTCCGCCCTCAGTCATAACCCGCTGTGCCAGCCACCGTGCCGCTTCGATATAGGTCGGGTCGTTCATCAACACAAGCGCTTGCAGCGGAGTATTGGTTAACGCGCGACGACCGGTGCACTTCTCCCGGTCAGGCGCGTCGAAGGTCGTAAGCTGAGGCGGTGGAACCGTGCGCTTCCAAAATGTGTACATGCTCCGGCGATAGAGGTCCTTGTTCGTGCTGGGAGTGAACGATTGAGCAGAGAACCCATCACCGAACGCCAGCTCGTCCCAGAGTCCTTTCGGTTGATAGGGAAAAACGCTCGGCCCGCCGATGTCTGCGTTCAATAAACCGCTCACCGCAAGGGCGTTGTCGCGGACCATCTCGGCGGGCAGCCGCAATCGAGGCCCTCGGGCAAGCAGTCGGTTCTCGGGATCCTTCTCAATGAGAGCAGTTCCCACTCTTGACGACTGACGATAGGCTGCCGATGTTACGATCAGCCGCTGCATCGCCTTCACATCCCAACCGGTTCGGGTGAACTCTGTTGCGAGCCAGTCCAGCAGTTCAGGATGAACCGGCGGCTCGCCCTGTACGCCAAAGTCCTCCGAGGTCTTCACGATGCCGATGCCGAAGTACATCTGCCAGTAGCGGTTCACGGCGACCCGCGCGGTCAGCGGATGCGACGGTGAAACCAACCATCTGGCCAGACCGAGTCGATTGGCGGGCGCACCCTGCGACAGGGGCGGAAGCACCGCAGGCACGCCAGGCGAGACCTTGTCGGTCTTGTTGCGGTAGTCCCCGCGCCCAAGAACGAAAGTCTCACGCGGCTTTTCCATTTCGGACATCACCATAACCGTGGGGATAGCTTTCTCGAGGAGATCCTTTTCATTCCTCAGCCTTTTCAACTCCGCATAGAGCTTTTGCAGCACATCTGGCGCCTCGTAGGTGAGAAAGTAGTCGCGAACACGCGCGTTCTCTTCTTTTGTTCTTTTGCCGGAGACACCCGACAGGATTGTCTGAATCGGATAGTGAATCGCCAGTTGCTCGACCTCGCCTTTGTCCAGCACTCGTTCATACAATCGCAGATCGTCGATATTACCCCTGAACGGCTTGCCTAAGACCTTGTTTCCGATCTGCAGCTCGGCGTCCGTCTTGATGGCGCCAGAGAGATTATCCTGAAGGATCTCGGTCTGGTGGGCCTTGCCATTAATGTAGAGCTGCAAACCGGCAGCCTTGCCTGACCCGTCATAAGTGAGCGCGAGATGATACCAATCTCCCAGGGTGAGCTTCCTGGTCGTTCTTATTTGAATTGCGTTGTCAGGCCAGTGCGAAGTCAGCCTGATCGTGAGATGCGCCGCGCGCTTTTGAATGCCGACAAGCTCGAGGTCATCAAATAGAAACTCGTAGCCGCGGCGCGTTTCCGGGTTATCGATCTTCTGGAGTGCGGCGATCGGTGTGTTGCCGTTTCCCTGCAACCACACAGCCAGGC
>DATLWF010000040.1:0-20065 GCA_035576605.1 Blastocatellia bacterium
GTCCGCGATACTGAACCCGGGAATCAGCGCCGATCTGCGAGAGGGCTTCGAGGTCATTCAATCCGGATACAGCGACTGCAGTCGCTGCGAGGTTTTGCTTCAGAAATTGCCTACGGGCGATTGTTTTTCTGGGCACTGGAATCAACTCCTCTCAGAGTTCTTTTTTTCTTGCGAACTTCCGTCGCGAACCTTTCGTTTGGAGTGCGGCACGCTCTCTGCGTTCGCACGGAGCGACGCACAGACCGCGCCGCACTTCAAAAAGGCCATGCGCTTTGTGGTTAGCCGTCGGGCGCTTTGAAAACCTCGACGTTCGTGATCATCGGGCTCGCTTTCGACTCTTCGATCACGAGCTGGAGCTTGCGCGTACGCACCACTGGGAAAACCAGAATGCGCTTATAGCCAATCGTCGTCTGCTGAGCGATGGTCTCGTAACGTTCGTGCTTCCAGACTCGCAGGGAGAATCTTTTAACTCGCTGCCCCAGCGCGATATTCTCCTGCGCCAGAAATCGGTTGAATTCCATCTCGCGGCCAAAATCTATTTCCAGCCAGGCCTTCGTCACGCTATCCTCCGTCGCCCAGAAGGTGTCTGGTCTGCCATCAAGCACTCTCTCTCCGCCGTACTCTTTGTCGTCGCCTCTGACGTTGGCGGCGGTGACTTGCCCGCTGGCAAGATTGGTCTTGAACGCCTCCTCGCGGGCCTTCTTAAATTCCATCAACCGGGCAACGTCGTGTTCACTCACCAGACCGCGCCGGTCCACGCCGATGTTCAAAAGCAAATTCGCATTGCGCCCAACGGAGTTGTAGTAGATCTCCATCAGTTGCGCGACAGACTTAACTTTGTCGTCGTCAGCCGAGTGATAAAACCAGCCGGGGCGAATCGAGACGTCGCATTCAGCAGGAATCCATGAAGCACCATCTTCATCGCCAACATTCAAAGCCTTCTCGTCGGCAAAGCCGGGAAACGAGCCTTCGTTGTCACGCGTTGCCCAGTTGGTTTCGCCGGCGATGCCCTTCTCATTGCCAACCCAGCGGATATCAGGGCCCGCGTCGCTGAAGATGACCGCATTGGGTTGATACTTGCGAATGGTCTGGAAGAAGCCGTTGAAATCGTACACCATCCGTTTTTTCTGATCGTTTGCTCCGTCCAGCCATGCCTCGAATACATCTCCGTAGCCGGTCAGCACCTCGCGCCACTGCTCCTTGTAAACACGGTTATAAGCGGGAGTGCCGTACAGCGGATGATTCCGGTCCCAGGGTGAGATGTAGACACCGAACTTTAAGCCGTATTCGCGACAGGCTTCGGACATCTCTTTCAACACGTCGCCTTTCCCCTCGCGCCACTTCGAATTCTTCACCGAGTAGGTCGTCGTGCTCGACGGCCATAAACAGAAGCCATCGTGATGCTTGGCAGTGATGATCATGGCTTTCATACCGGCGTCCCTGACGACTCGGGCCCACTGGCGGCAATCGAGCGATGTTGGGTTGAACGTATCAGGATGGGCGCGGCCTTCGCCCCATTCATGATCGGTGAAGGTGTTCATTCCGAAATGAATGAACGCGTAGTATTCAAGCTGCTGCCAGGCCAACTGCGAGCGAGTCGGCAGAGGCTGGACAGCCGAGGGCGGCGAGATCTTCGGCTTATAAGCGAAGGAGGCGTTTAACAGGAAACAGACACTAAGAAGGATAGCTTTCTTCATTGCCTAAGATCCTGGAACAAGCTCGTAGTTCGGCCTTCAGGCGGAAGTTTGTCGTTCAGAGTACCGACTTTAGCCGGCGGTTTTGTTTGACCAATCTCAACGAGCCGACTAAAGTCGGTACTCTGAACCATGAACTTCCGCCTGAAGGCCGAACTACCAACTGTGTCATCATTTCACCAGGAACACGTCGCCCGTAATCTTGAGTCTCGCGGTCAGCGCTTGCGAAGACGATACACGCGCGCCGATTTGCCCGCCACCTGTCTGGATCTCGATGTCTCCCGGCTCGACGACGCGTCTCGACTGGTTGTCGATCAGGGAGAGTTGGCGCGGCGTGAGCGTGAACGAAACGGTCTCTGTTTTGTCAGGCTTCAGGTGAACGCGCTTGAAACCCTGCAGCGATCGAATCGGGACCGGCACTGACGCCGCCACGTGCTTGACGTAAAGCTGTACCACTTCGTCGCCGGCAACTTTGCCCGTATTAGTGACTACAACTTTCACGGCGACATTTTCTCCGGCCTTGACCCGTTTCGGAACCTCGAGCTTGCCATAGGCGAATCGCGTGTAGCTCAACCCGTAACCAAATGGAAACAGCGGCTCGCCCTCGAAGTAGCGATACGTGCGGCCAGCCATCCTGTAGTCCTCGAACGGCGGAAGTTGAGCTACGGATTTGTAGAACGTGACCGGGAGCCTGCCACCCGGGTTGTAATCGCCGAACAAGACATCCGCGAGAGCAGTGCCTCCCTCTTCGCCCGGGTACCAGAGCTGCACGATGGCCGAGACGCCCTCGTTAGCCCAGTTGACCCCAAGCGCGCTGCCGCTCGTCAGGACAAGGACGACGGGTTTGCCGGTCGCGGACACAGCTTTGAGCAGCTCCTCCTGGACCCTGGGCAGATCGAGGCTGGTTCGATCGCCTCCGCGAAATCCCTCCGTTGTGACATTCATTTCTTCGCCTTCAAGCTGCGGCGAGATACCTCCGACGAAGACGACTACATCGGATTGGCTCGCAAGTCTGACGGCTTTTCCAGTCGCATCGTCGGGCACGCCCCACTCCAGCCGAACGCTCGCGCCACCGAGACCCTGAAAGTATTCGAGCTTGATGTCGACGGCGCGTCCGGCCTCAAGGTTTATCGATGCCCGCCGAGTTTCGCTGCCATGAGTAGACCAGTTATCGATCACTCGCGAACCGTTTATCCACAGTCTATAACCATCATCACCGGTTACCGCGAAGCTGTGCCGCCCCGAGACCGTCGTCGTCAGCTTGCCGGTCCATCGGATCGAGAAGTTGGATTCGCCAAGTCCCTGCACAGGAGAGTTCACCCAGTTCGAATTTACCGTCTGATCTATCCGCGTAGCCAGAGGGGCGCCCTCGAGGTTCCGGTTGGCGAAGTATTCAGCCTTCAGCCCGGGTGTGCCGCCCGCGCTCAATACCGTCGCCGGCACGAGCCGTATGATGGGTCCGGTCTCGGCGAGATTGCAGCCTTGCTCGTATGCGACCTGTGCTTGAGCCGGCAGCTTTTTCTCAATCCCTTTCAACGGCGTGACGTAGCTTGAGGGAGTGCCGTTGTAGTTTCCAAGGAGCACCGGAAGATCATCGGCGGTCGGGCCAATCACCGCGATCCGCTTCAACGTTTTCCTCAGCGGCAACAGTCCGTCCTGATTCTTCAACAGGACGATCGATTCGCGGGCCGCTTCAAGTGCCAACCGCCGATGCTCAACCGAGTCATTCACTCCGATCGGGATCCGGGCGTAGGGAACCATCTCCGGCGGATCGAACATCCCGAGCCTGAATCGCGCAGTGAACAACCGCCTGAGCGAGACGTCTATCTCCTGCTCCTTTACCAGCCCCTGCTTAACCGCTTCGATCAGGGACCGGTAATCGTTGCCGCATTCCAGATCGGTACCCAACTTGACGGTCATCGCCGACGCGGCGGCCGGACCCTCTGCGACTTTGTGAAATTTGTAGATGTCGTAGACTGCGCCGCAGTCGGAGACGACGTATCCCGGAAACTTCCAGTCGTCGCGAAGTATTTTCTTGAGCAGGGTATTCTGCGCGCAGCAAGGCTCGCCCATGTATCGGTTGTATGCGCACATCACCGAGTAGGCGCCGCCCTCCCTAACGCATGCCTCAAACGCCGGCAGGTAGGTCTCGTAAAGGTCGCGCTGATCGGTCGTCGCATCGAAGCGATGCCGATCCGGTTCCGGTCCGCTGTGGACAGCATAGTGCTTCGGCGTCGAAATAACTTTGAAGTATTTCGGATCGCCACCCTGAAGCCCTTTCACGAACTCGACGCCCATTCGAGCCGTCAGGTAAGGATCTTCGCCATAGGTTTCCTGGCCCCGGCCCCACCGCGGATCGCGAAAGATGTTGATGTTAGGGCTCCAGAAGGTCAGGCCTTTGTATCTGCCGTGATCGCCATTGCGAATCGCATCGTGATACTTCGCCCGCGCCTCGGTCGAGATAACATCAGCTACGCGATGCATGAGATCAGCGTCCCACGTGGCAGCAAGGCCGATCGCTTGCGGAAACACCGTAGCGACGCCTGCGCGCGCGACTCCGTGCAGGCTCTCGTTCCACCAGTCATAAGCGGGTATATCGAGCAGCGGGATCGCGGGCGCGGCATTCATCATCTGAGATACCTTCTCTTCCAGACTCATCCGCGAAACCAGATCATCTACGCGCTTTTCGATCGGGAGTGAAGGGTCCATATAGGGTGGTGAGGAGGTCTGCCCGCCGATAGTCCGCGAGGAGTCGAACAAGATGGGGAGAAGCAGCCCGCACACGGCGAACCAAACATGCGGTTTCATGTGTTCCTCCTTGGAATGGTAAGACCGCTCGCTTCAGCAAGCGCGGTTTACCCGCGCTCGTGGAGCTTGGCCAGCTGAGAACCAGATTATGCTGAGCCTCAAGGAAGCTAAGGGTGAGAAAGGGTGGTTTACCCCCGCTGTCTAAGGGCCCCAAAACTCAAGAACCGGGGGTAAACCACCCTTCCTCACCACTAGCCTTCTGAGATGGGGAGCAAGCTCCGTTGGCAGCGCCGTGAACGGGGCTAACTCATCCATCTCCACCCGCTCAACCCCAGGCGTAAACGCCGAAAAGAAAGCACCGCGCCTTTCCCCCCCACGTAAACCGCGTCGACTCACCTCGCGACGCGTGCTGTTCCACCTTTCATCACTCGCTCGACCTCGGCAAGGGTCGCCATAGAAGTGTCCCCTGGAGTAGTCATCGCCAGCGCGCCGTGGGCTGCGCCGCATTCAACAGCCCATTGCGGACCGCGGCCGGTCATCAAGCCATAGATCAAACCTGACGCGAACGAATCGCCGCCGCCCACGCGGTCGAGGATCTCCAGATTCTCTCGTGTAGGAGCCTGGTAGAGCGTGCCGCCCGAGTAACACACCGCACCCCAATCGTTGAGGCTTGCCGTCTTCGCGTTCCGAAGCGTCGTAGCAACCGCCTTGAAGTTCGAAAACTCCTCAACCGCCCGCTCAATCATCTTGCGGAAGCTTTCGACCTCGAGCCTGGAGTGATCATTGTCCAGCCCTTCGACTTCCAGGCCCAGGCAGGCAGTAAAGTCTTCTTCATTGCCAAGCATCACGTCGACCAGCGGCGCAAGCTCCCGGTTTACTTCGCGCGCTTTGTCCTTTCCGCCAACTCCCTTCCAAAGCGACTCTCGGTAGTTGAGGTCATACGAGACAATTGTGCCGTGGCGCCTGGCCGCTTCCATCGCTTCTCTGGCCACCAGTGGAGTTGTCTCCGACAGCGCGACGAATATTCCACCGGTGTGAAACCATCGAGCGCCTTCGCGGCCGAATATGTCTTCCCAATCGATGTCCCCGGGACGCAGTTGCGAAACCGCCGTATGCCCCCTGTCCGAACAACCGATTGGCGCGCGCACGCCGAATCCACGTTCCGTGAAGTTCAATCCGTTACGCACCGTGCGTCCCACGCCGTCGTATTTGACGAATCGAACGCGAGATTGATCGACGCCGCTTTGATATATGAAGTCCTGAACGAGCCGGCCAATCGGGTTATCGGCGAATGCCGTCACTATCGCCGCATCCAAACCGAAGCAGCGCTTCAGTCCTCGCGCGACGTTGTACTCGCCTCCGCCCTCCCAAACCTGAAACGTCCGCGCGGTGTGAATCCGTCCTTCACCCGGATCGAGGCGCAGCATCACTTCGCCGAGACTGACCAAATCCCAGCGGCAATTCTCTTTCGGTTTGACGATCAATGACTCGGCCACTTCTGAGATGAATGTAACTATGAAAAATCAGGCTTGCTTGTCTTGCTCGGATACCGGGACGATAGGGAAGATTTATGGGTTAGCACCGATTCCAGCGTCCCACTCCGCGAGAAACCGCTGAGCCTTTGCGCCTGGGCTAATAAACGCGAGGCCCTCAGTTGAATCGTAGCCGCAGAAGATGCCAACAACATCGCCCTGGTGGTTGTACACAGGGCTCCCCGAAAAGCCGTCGAAGGCGTCCACCTTGATCGACCAGTACTGTCTGCCCTGGAATATGTAAGGTCCTTGAAAGATTCCCTTGCGCAGAAACTTGGCCTCGTGCGGTTGAGCGATGAGGATGATCTGCTCATCTATGGCCGGGTCCAGTTGGAAAGTAGGACGTTTGGCTTCCTTTGATGACCCGCATACGCTCAACAAAGCGAGGTCCGCATCCTTATCCACTTTGACCACCTTGGCGGGACAGCCTCCGACGTACGCCCTCACCTGAAGATCGTCGTCAGGCTTGAATCCCAGGAGTTTTCTTTTCGAGGTGCTCAGTCGACCCGATACGACGTGGTACGCCGTCATAACCAGCCCATCGCCGACAATAAACCCAGTCGCATATGCATTTGGGCCCACGTCCGCCAGCACCGACAGCGCTCGCTCCGCCACATTTCGGTTTTTTCTGCTGAACTCCAACGCAATCGAGAGCGTGTACCGTTGCCTCTGCTTCATGACGAGTCCAGGATTGCCTTGCGACGCAGAGTTGGATGCAAGAACACAAAGAAGTACAGCGATCGAAACGAAGCAGCAAAGCTTCTTCATCATCTGAGCCTCCGTTTTTCTGAATGAGCCGCCGGTTCCAGCAAATTTCGGTTCTTGGAACGACGACTGAGTCGGGATTGCGTGCTACAAATCGCGAGGTAGCCCGCGGAGCCACCCCACTTACCAGGCGTCTTGTTAGTTACTCCAAACGGCACCGAGCTTACTGCACGACGGTGCACTGTGAGAACACAAGCGTGTTGACTTCGGCTAGAGTCTACCAGAGTACGGGTGGCCGACCAATAGTCATCGAGCAATCACCGGATACTCCGCTTCAGATGTTCTACCCGCCGGACGCCAGGATACGACGGTGAGTGGAGGATGGGAGAAAAAGGCTTCAGTCGTTTCGTACTGTCGCTTTGCTTCTTTGTATGAAATCAACCTTCGCGCCGGGGCGCAAGCCGCAAAGTCCGCAAAGATCCTCATCACTCAAGCACGATCTGAAGCCTGGTGACGGATGCCGGCGCGAAGTCATACACCAGTGTTCCGCCGCGCGGAGCCGCGACCGGAGCCTCAACCGGTTCGACGCTGCGAGGCTCAGCAAAGCTGTTATGTGCGTGAATGTCCGTGGTCGCAAGCACCTTAGCCTTGATTGATTTTACGCTTGCGCCACGAATCCCGATCTCCGTCAGCCGACCCTGAGTGGCGTCGGGATTCGTAACCGTCACAACAAGCTGCCGGTCACTCAACGAAGCCGACTCAGATAATCCGCGAATCGTCGCCGGCTGGCCGTTACGGGTGTAACTCGGACGCGGACCGGAACAGACCGTTCGCACAGACTGGCCCCCTTGGTGCGCGGCGTACATTTCGAAAACGTGAAACGTCGGAGTCGTAACGAACTTGTCTTCGTTTGCGAGAAACAGTGATTGCAGACAATTGATGAGTTGCGCGACGCTGGCCATAGCCACCTTGTCGGCGTGACGATTGAAAGTGTTCAGCGTAAGCCCGGCAAGCACGGCGTCGCGCATCGTCGACTGCTGACCAAGAAGGTGCGTGTTGTGCGTTTCAGTGCCCGGCCGGTACCACGAGCCCCATTCGTCGACTACCAGCTTGACTCGATGCTGTCTGTCGGTTTCAGACATAACCAACCAATGATCGGTGATCAGCGATTCCATCTTGTCCGCTTCGCGTAACAACTCATACCATTCATCGATCGGAAATTTCAGCGCGTCGCCCTTGCCCTGGCGCCAATCAGTTGTCCGGCCCCCACTCACGTTCCATGAATAATGATGAAGCGCCCAGCCCCACATTCGGCCCAGCGCTCGCCGCTCGTTCATCCTGGCGAAAAACCGCCGCGTCCAGTCCAGGTCCCCGCTGTTCGGACCCGCGCCAATAAACGCCGGTTCGATTCCATATTTCGGCACCCACTCGGCGAAGCGACGATACTCGGCGGCGTACTCCTCAGGCGTGAAATTCCCACCGCAGCCCCAGGACTCATTGCCGACTCCCCAATAGCGCACCTTGAAGGGCTCGCGGTCGCCAGCCGACGCGCGCGCATCAGCCAGAGTCGTCGTGCCCGCAGGCGAATTGCAGTACTCGACCCATTCGTAGAAGTCCCGCGCCGTAAGACTGCGCACGTTCGCGGCGACGTAGGGCTGTGCGCCGATCAACCTGCAGAAGCGCATGAACTCGTTTGTCCCGAATTGATTTGTATCGTAATTCCAGGGACCATCGGGAACGTCTTTCGGCCATTCACCCGCGTCACGCCAGAAGTTCGTGCGGCGAGGGCGCTGGCTTCTCGGGCCAACGCCGTCGCGCCAGTTGTAACTGTCAGCAAAGCACCCTCCCGGCCAGCGTACGACTGACGGCTTCACTCGCTGGAGCGCGTCGATGAGCGACTTGCGGATGCCGCCGACGTTGGGCACTTTTGAATCCTCTCCAACCCAGATGCCGCCGTAGACGACTCCACCCAGGTGCTCCGCGAAGTGACCGTAGATCTCAGGCGCAATCTTACCGATGGGCTCGCTCAACAGAATCTCGATTCTCGAATCGGCGCTTCGCGATTGACCCGCCGCGCCCAATGCCGCGATTTGTGCGAGCGCGTGTCCGGTAAGTACCATCGCGCTTCCAGACACCGCCGATTTTATGAACTGACGCCGTTTCATGCCTTCCTCCATCAACTCGTACGAAAAAGAGCATGGAATTCGAGCTTAAGCCTGTTTTGTTTACAATTTCAGCGGCCCACCCGCCCTAACGCAGGCTAAAGCCTGAACTCCATGCCTCTATGAGTTGGCCAGAACTGAGTGCAGGGCTTCCATGAAAAAGTAATCGCCCCACATCACCGATTCATCGACGCCCCAATTCATCGGGCGATGATAGACCCCGTGCCGCAAGATCCCCTCATAAGCCGCATCGTGAGCTCCCAGGAATTCGTCGCTCGTCAACGTATCCAGTATTTGAAGCGCGGCGTGGCGATAAGTCTTCGCGCCCCTCCCGGTGCCTTCTACGTCTTTTAGCTTCCAGAATGCACCAGCGACGATGGCCGCTGCCGAGCTGTCTAACGGCTCATCCGGGATGTTCGGAGCTCCGTAGTCCCAGAACGGCACCCCGCTGTCGGGGGTGTTATCCAGAAAGTAGCCCGCGCACCGCTCGGCGGTGTCCAAAAAGAAGCGATCACCGGTGAACAAAAAGGTGTCCGTGAATCCATAGATAGCCCACGCCAGCCCGCGAGCCCAACAGGTGAACGGCGAGTAGCCTTGCTGAGTCGACAGATTGCGAAACTCGCCGCGAACCGGATTGAAGATTCCCTCGTGGATGACCATGCCGTCGCGGTCCATGATCTTTTTGCCGTGCTTTCCAACGAGATATTTCTCAGTGGTTTTCGCGTGAGTAACAGCTTTGCGAAACAGCTCTTCGTCAGCCCCGAGTTGGTGCGCGCGAAACAACAGCCGGATGTTCATCATGATGTCGATGAACAACGACTGCGGCCCGTGAAACGAATAGATGTAGTGATCCTCTCCCGTTTCCTTCCAGCGAAATGACTGAACCGTGCCTGCAGTGACCAGAATGTCTTTGAGCCATCGACCGATTGGATCATCGTCACCCAACAGCCGGTACCAGCGATCGACTGTTGACATGAAGATGAAACCCAGGTCGTGAACATCGCGATCAAACTTTCGCGGCTCGAGAGCCCGCGTGTACTGCTCGGCGACTCTTCGCCACTTTGCGTCGCCGGTTTCTTCAAAAGCCAGCCACATCATCCCGGCATAGAACCCCGGGCACCAATCGGTCCATATGAACTCGGGGCGATGCCAGATACCGTTCCTGGTGTGAATCGGAGCGGGTTGATTCGCCGGCCATTTCGCGATCATCCTTTCCAGCTGCGTCACGCCGAAGTGGAATGCCCGCTCGATGCGTGCCCGCAAATCTGTTTCGTCGATGCTTTCTGGAATTCTCATCGGATCATCTTCGCTGTTATCCGCTCGCCACAGAGGCTCTAACGGTCCTGGTGCTGCTTTGTTTCTCGGCGTCTTGGTGGCAGAATTCACGGATCACAGCCTTCGGACGTTCATGCCACCGCTCACTTCAATGACGGCGCCCGTCGAATACTCGAAGCCGCCGGACACCAGCGCGACCACTGCCTTCCCGACATCTTCGGGCAGACCCCATCGTCCTTGAGGAATCAACCCCTCGTCGATCAACCGGTCGTACTTCTCCTGAACCGTCGCAGTCATTTCGGTCTTTATTATTCCGGGGCGCACCTCATAAACGTTGATTCCGGATACAGACAAACGATCGGCGAAGATAGCCGCCGCCATGCTGAGCGCAGCCTTGGAAAGACAGTACTCGGCTCGCGAAGTCGACGACATGTACGCAGACACGGACGTGATGAAGATAATTTTGGGCTTGATTCCGGCCGCGGCCTGGATCTGCGCCAGCATCTGTCGCGCGACTGCTTGAGTAAGAAAGAAAGGACCCCTCGAGTTGATCGACATGACCCGATCGAAGCTCTCGGGCGTGGTCTCAAGCACATCGAGCCGTAGGTCGGGAGACACGCCCGCATTGTTGACCAACAAATCAATTCGGCCGAAGTGGTCGACGATTGTTTTGATCATCCGGTCGTGGTCGTCGAGGATCGACACATCGCCTTGCGCAGGCAAAAACGTGGCGCCCGATTCTTCGACTCGTTGTTTGACTTCCAGGATGCCGCTTTCGGAGTTTTGGGAGTCCAGGACTCGAGAGCTGCCGGCGATGTCATAGCCATGACGCGCAAGCTCGACTGCGATACCACGTCCTATCCCGCGGCTCGCTCCGGTTATGAAAGCAACTGGGCGTCTGTCATTCACGTTCACGCCTTCGCCGACTCTTTTCGATATCGGTTCTTAATTTCACTCAGTGTAATGGCCATTTCTGACTTTTTGTAGTGCGGGTCCAGCGGATAACAACCAGACGGGAGCCCGTTGCGCGGCGCGGTTGTGCAATCGCTGAAGGTCCGGCACAGCCGCTTGCGATCGAGCTTGCGGCCTTCGAGGACGTGCAACGGCAACTCCGGATAAGCGAGAACCATTCGCCCGAGACCGACGCTGTCCGCCCATCCGTCGCGTACGGCCGACTGTGCAACGTTAGGTAAGAACTCCTGCAAATAGGTGTACGCCGTTCCGACTATCAACAAGTCCGGGAACTGCCGCTTCAACACGCGCGCGGCGTCCATTTGCCGGGCGACTCCAACCAGCGGATCTTCAGGTGGCAGATAGCCATCCGACGGTGGAAACAGCGTCGGCCTCTGCACGTGGGGATTGTAGTACGGTGAGCCCGCTGACACATTCACCAGGCGGATGCCTAGCTCGCGGAGCAGTGAGAGGAATCGCACCGCTTCGGTCAAGTCAGGCTCAACTGGATTCGCCGCGTTCACGCCGAAGCCCCAACGATACGGCAACAACTCTTCGAATGATTCCGGCACTCCTGGACCCGGCTTGCCAGGAGACGAACGCTCCGGATCAGGACGGAGCGGTACCATGTCAAACGCAGACAGGCGCACGCCGATTTCCAGTCCGGGCGACATGGCGCGTATGCCCTCAACGACCTCTCTCAGAAAACGAGTTCGATTCGCGAAGCTTCCGCCGTACTCGCCTTCGCGAGTGTGCGCGCTCAAGAACTCGTGTCCGAGATATCCGTGGCAGTGCTTCACATCGACGAAGTCGAAACCGATCTCGCGCGCAATCTGCGCGGCGCGAAGAAACGACTCGATGATCTCGCGTATGTCGCCGTCCGTAAGCAGTGGGTAGTCCGCGTTCAACCCCAAACGCTTATCCAGAAACGGGTGATGGTACAGAATGCGAGGCTCGGGTCTGCCTTTCACATTCGGCCGGCTGTAGCGCCCCGAGTGCGTCAACTGAAGCCCGATCAGCAAACCCTCCGTCGAACCGGCCGCCTGCCGGTGTTCATCAATCAAAGTCCGACGCAACTGCGCGAGACCGTCGCGTGTATGTTCGTTGATCAACAGTTGATTTGGATTGGCGCGGCCCTCGTGAAGCACTGCGACCGCCTCGCCGCCCCAGATCAGCTTTGCGCCGCTGCGCCCGAAGTTCCGCCACCTGCGAATCGTCAACTCAGTTGGGCTCCCGTCAGCGGTGCCGTCCCAGCCTTCCATCGGGTGTATGGCAAAGCGGTTTCCGATCGTGATGCCGTTGAAACTCAGAGGTTGGGCAAGCGGCGATTCACCACCGCTCAGCAGGACTTCATCGAAGGGGATGGCAATGTTGTGTCCTTCGAGATGGCGTTTGAATGCCGCCGCGTTTCTAACACTGCCAATATGCAAAAAGTGCTCGCCCATCAGAGTTTTTCTTCAGCTAGTGTTTGCTGCCGGCCCGACTGGCCCCAGCCCCCAGTCTGCGAACCTGGTCTCCTGGGCAACAAGGATACTGCGACCGCCCCGACCAGCGCTATTACAATCAACGTTATGAATCCCAGGCGATAATTTCCCATTCTGTCGCGAAAATCCGCGATCGCAAATGGCACCAGCGCTTCGGCCACGCCATCAACAGTAACAATGATGCCCATCAGTCGGCCCAGCGCTTTCACACCAAACAGCTCGGCCGCGATCAGCGGGATAATCAAATACTCGCCACCCAGACCGATACCAAAGATGATCGCAAACAGGTACATTACGCCTGACGACGAAGCAAAGAATAAGAGCGGAATGGCGCCGGCGACAAGCAGATAGATCAACAGCATCACGTATTTTTTAGGCCATCTGTCCGCCAGCCATCCCATCAGCAGCCGCCCAACGATGCTGAAAGCCAGAACCAGCGAGATGATATTAAGAGCCTCACTCTGTCCATAGTTCTGATCACGACTCAGATACAGCTTGAGATGCTGATTCGTTCCTCCGACCGCGCCGATAGAACACATACTGCCGAGGACTAACAGATAGAACGCACCTTTTCGAAAGATGCCGGTCATCGGCGCCAGCGGCTCCAATGCTTTCTTTGCGGATTCTTTCTTCGGCCGGTCCTTGACGAAAAGGACCATCGGCAAAGTAAGGAGGATCATTAGAATGCCGAGTCCGCGTAGAGAGGTCTGCCAGCCGTAGCGCTCTGTGAGCCAGCGCGACAACTGCGGCACTAACACGCCGCCCACTCCAATGCCAAGATAGGCGAATCCCATCGCTGTGCCGCGCGCTTTATCGAACCAGCGCGACAGCAGCACTTGATTGGGTGGCGGACCAGCGCACACATATCCAAGCGCATTGAAAAAATAAAAGAAGTAGAACATCCACAGCGCCGACCCCGATATCCCGCCAAGCCCAATAAGCGCCCCGCCGGCCATCAAAATGCCAATCATCATCAATCGCCGGGGGCCAAACCGGTCGATCAACCACCCGGCAATGAACCCGAAGACCACGGCCACCACGACTTTGCTCAGCGCATTACCCGAAGTTATTAGCTTTCGCGACCAGCCGAAGTCCCGCTCCCAAAAGTCGTAGTAGAGGGGCAGCCCATAAAGCGCAAAGCCGACGATAGAAAAGAGAGCCAGGAAAGAGGTCGCGGCAACCTGAATCTGCGCAGAGCGAGGTCGTTCTACCATAGTTCACTTAGCCGCAATCGCGACCTGTACCGGATTTGCGTAGTCGTTCCAGAGCCGGTCGATCTCGGCCTTGTCGGGCGCTCCGTCATAAACGACGAAACGATATCGCGAGATGTAAGGCTTGCCGGGCTCAATCTTCCAATCGCCGATCAGCGAGGGCGAGTAGCAGAAAAACGGCTGATCGGGATTGATTCGCATCGCTTGCGGCGCTCGAAAGTTGGCCGGATGATCGAGGATCGCAATTCCCGCAAGCTGACCATCGATTCGCCCACCTATGTGACACCATCGCGCGCGGGTGCCGTGCCCGTTGTTGCGGTCCTTGCCCTCAGAGGTGAGAAAGTCGCAGTTGTCCTTTGCCAGCCACTGGCGATGTCCCCGAAACCCGATTCCTCCGTAGCGATATTCGGGCAACAGGAGCGGGCTGGAAGTCGCGAGCTCCTGCGTCGAGACAAGATCGAACATCGTGTAACGTTTCGCACCCAGGCCTGCGTTGTAGACTTTCACCAGCCATTGTTCGATCAGCACGGTGATTGGCTTTGGGGCGCTGAGATCGACATAACGGTTGCGTGACTTGAAACCGGCGTGCACCGGCCCGCTCCAGTTGTCATCGAGCGCCACGAACTCAACCGTGCCGGTGCCATCGCCCATGTTCCAAAAGTCCGGGTGACGCCCTTCGAACTCGGTCTTGGTCCACGCGAACCAGATCCCGTGATGGTGCAAGTGATCGGGAGGGAAATCGTCGGTCACAGCTCGGCCCGAAGGCGTAAACACCGGGTGGATGTAGCCCCCGCGCCGAAAGATCGGTTTGATGTCGGAACGAGGAAGTTCGCCCGGTTCAGCTTGATAGGTCAGGACGTTTCGGCCGGAGGCAGTGATCGTCACACGGCCATGATCGCCGACCGACTGTACGCCCCGGGCCGCCGCACCGGTGTTCGTGTTCTGCCCTACCAGCTGGTATCGCCTGGTTGCTCCGGCCTTCAATTCGGGAAGCACGAACGTTGCAGTACCGTCCGGCTCAACCTGCAGAGGGAGGAAGTCCCCGCCGTCACCGCGCAAAGCGTACGACTGCGACTTCAGCCCCTTTGGCATTGCGAAGGTTACGACGCTGTCCTTGCGATCAATGGGCCCCGCCGACACCGTCACGTAGGGCTTCTCGGGCCCCGCTTGAGACTCAGACGGTGCGATCGACGCCCCTAACGCGAGAACACAACAAGAGATGAAACATATCTTCCACATTTTCTTTTCTCTCTTTGTCACCGCTTTTTTTCAGAACGATTTCAATTAGGTACTGCCAGTGGGCTGCCATCACCAGCCTCGATAGCGCCAATCTTGTTCGCCGTTATCGGTAACATTACCTCACTTCCACACAGTTTTGCCAAAGCGCTTTTGCGCACTGCTGCGAGAGGGTGTGATTAAAAGGTTGGGGCTTGCGCAGAACCGCGCCGCCCTCCGTCAAGAGGGCTCTGGGGATTGGACATCTGAGACGAGACAACCCGTGGAACTCCGTCAGGAGTTCCATGTTTATAGGAACCGACGCGTCGAACGAATGAACTCCGTCAGGAGTCTCATGTTTATAGGAACTGACGCGTCGAACGAATGAACTCCGTCGGGAGTCTCATGTTTATAGGAACTGACGCATCGAAGGAATGAACTCCGTCAGGAGTTCCATGTTTATAGGAACCGACGCGTCGAACGAATGAACTCCGTCAGGAGTTCCATGTGCCGCTCATAACATGGTGACATTTCACCCCTGACGGGGTGAGCGGCCACGCCACGTCATTAACTATAAAGATCGCCCTCCTGACGGAGGGCGAAATCGCCCTCGTGACGGAGCGGGAACTCGCGTTGGCGGGGATCGACTCAAAGCGCCAAAATAACAACACCAATGCACGCCCCACTGGTAATCACACCCGCTGCGAAACCATCCAGACTCACGGCTGTTGTGAGGCGATTTCGACGATCCATTGTCAGAAGTTGAACCCGTCGATGTTGGTCTTGTTGAAGATGAAAGGCGCGCCGAGCCTCACTTCGTCGTTCTGAACTTCGATCCGCCCCAATCTCCCGGCCGCGACGTTCTGATCGCCCCGCTTCAACTGTCCCCCGCTGAGAGCGCGCGACGCGTACACCGTCAGATAGCCCAGATCCAACGTGTTCCACAACACTATGCTTTCGATAATGCCGTCGTGAACATAAGGCTTGCACATGTTAGGAAGCGATAAGCCGGTGACCTTAACATCCGCGCGGCCCGACTGCTTGACAGCTTCAGCAGCACCAGGCACGGCCGGAGCCGCAATTGCCATGATCAGTTTCACTTTCGGATAGACCTTCAATATCGTCTGGGTCTCGGCGAATGCGCGGTCACGGTCGCCGTCGCTCGGTTGTATCGCAACCAGTTTTATATCAGGATATTTTTCAGCGAGACGCGCCTTGATGTGTTTGATCCATTCGTTCTGGTTGGCAGCGCTAAGGCTCGCAGTTATGATCGCGAACTCGCCTTTGTTGTTGAGTATCCTCGACGCCTCGTCGGTCAGCGTGTAACCGATGCCTTGCGGCGTGGCCTGATTGATGAAAAAGTCTCGCGCGTCCTTTTGAGCGTCGGCGTCCCAGGTGACGACCTTGATACCCTTCTCCCGAGCCTTGTGCAACACGGTTGAGACCGCGACCTCGTTTTCAACACTCACCGCAATCACGTCAACGCCGATCGTGATCCACGCTTCGATCACTTCATTCTGTTTGGCGGGATCGAGATCGGTCGGGCCATCCCACAGCAATTCGACTCCCATCTCTTTGGCTGCGTCTTCGGCTCCTTGCCGGCAGCTTATGAAGTACGGATCACCTTTGGCCTTGGGCATCATCGCGATGACCGTCTTGTGCGCTCCGCCGGCGGGCTGACCTGCCGAGCCAGCGCTACCGCCAGAGGACCCGTGCCGCAGCGAGCCGACCAGATACCAGTTGCTTCCCGCTACAATCAACGCACCCAGCAGGATGACTGCGCTCAATATGGCGACTTGCGAGTTCTTCACTTGAGTCTCCTCTGAACCGTTCTGAATGTGCGCTTGCGCTCTTGCGCGCGACGACAGCCGATCGGCGAGTATGGTTCCTATCAACAGCGCGCCCGTCAGAATCCCGGCAAGCTCGGCCGGCTGTGAATTCAGCCGCAAACCGTTTTGCAGGATCACAATCGCAAAGAGACCGAGGACCGTTCCGAGCACCGTGCCGCGTCCGCCGAATATCGACGCCCCGCCGAGCACCACCGCGGTTATCGCCATCAACTCGTAGCCGGTTCCCGCGTCTGATTTCGCCTGGCCGATATGCGCAACATAGATCACCGCCGCAAGACTCGATGAAAGCCCCGACAGCAAGTAGACAGATCCCAGGCGCCGGCCCACCGGGATCCCGGCATAGCGCGCGCCTTCGGCTGAGTATCCGATTGCGTACAGGCTACGGCCGACCGGAGTGCGATGCAGCCACCATGTCCATCCAGCGATTGCAACCAGCAAAACGAAAAGCTGGGCCGGTATCAGACCACCAACATAGCCCTGTCCAAGGAACAAAAAAGAGGACGAGAACCCCGAGTAGTTATCGATGCCGCGCGTGAGCCCTTCGGCGACACCTCTAAACAGCGAGAACGTCCCAAGCGTCACAATGAGCGGCGGGAAGTTCAACCGCGCGATCATCAGCGCGTTCAGCCCGCCGCCAACTGCGCCGAGGATCAGGGCGGCGGCGATGGCAACCGGCATCGGCCAATGTGCGTCGCGCCACAGACTCCCCAACACAACAGCCGACAATCCCATCATCGATCCAACCGAGAGGTCGACGCCCCCGGTGATGATTACCGGCGTGAGCGCAAGCGCCAGGAGTCCAAGCTCGACCGCGAGCCGAGTCACCTCAAACGCATTCCCCGCCGTCAGGAAGTTGCTGCCGGTCACGCTGAAGACGATGCACTCGGCCGCCAACACGATCAGCAGCATCCATTCCTTGTTGGGGAATAGACGCTGGCCAAGCGGGGGAGTCGATTGCAGATTGCCGATTTCCAATTGCCGATTTCCGATCGTGGTCAACCGAGATTCAGTGTAAGGTTCCTGCGGACTCACTTGCGCCTCTCAATCGGCAATCGGAAATCTGCAATTTGCAATCTCTCAAGCTGCCCGAACGCGGTGTCTGACACCAGAGCCGCCAGAATGATCGCACCCTGAATCGCTTTCTCCCAAAAGGGATTGATTCCCAGAAAGGTCAACGCCGTGCCGATGGTGCCGAGCAGCGCAACTCCAATCAGGGTTCCGGCTACTGTTCCGCGTCCGCCGGTGATCGCCGTTCCTCCGACCACGACTGCAGCGATTGCTTTCAACTCCAAGCCGATTCCCGGATTGCCGGGCACGACTGAGAAGCGAACGGCGTTTAGCAGCGCAGCCAAACCGCTCAAGGC
The DNA here is from genome assembly GCA_035576605.1 of Blastocatellia bacterium. Taxonomy (GTDB): domain Bacteria; phylum Acidobacteriota; class Blastocatellia; order UBA7656; family UBA7656; genus Onstottus_A. The sequence continues at coordinate 18,192 of DATLWF010000040.1, forward strand.
GCCCATCAAAACGAACACGCCCAATACGACTCGGCGCGGTTCGATTCCAGCGAGCCGCGCCGCTTCAGCGTCCGAGCCTGTGGCGTAAATCGCACGGCCGGCACCAAGCTTTCGGAGCGCCCATGCGAAGCTCGCGGACACTGACACGGCAAGCACCACGATTAACCACTGGCCGGCGTTCTGGCCGAGTCCTAACCATTGAAAGTTTGCAGGCAGGTTCTGAACCCAGGCACCTTGAGTGGTCCATCGCAACCCCTCGCGCAACGTCACCATCATCGCAAGCGTCACGATGATCGACGGCAGCCGAAGCATTCCTGTGAACAGTCCGTTCACCGCTCCCAACGCCGCGCCCATCACCACCACGCTGGGGAGCAGCAGAAGAATCGGCACTCCGATAGTTGCCAGCCATCCCGAGGCTATGCTGCAGACCGCGAACTGAGACCCAACCGAAATGTCGATCTCTCCTGCGAGTATCACCATCGTCATCCCGATTGCTACGATGAGCGTTGCCGCATTATTCAAGGCGAGGTCTCTCAAGTTGCCGGGACTGAAAAACGATGGTGACGCTGCGGCAAGGATGACGAGCAACGCAGCGAGCGCGCCCGCCGCTGAAATCTCTTGTTTATGACGTCCCCACTTCATAGGTCCTATATGTCCTATGTGTCCTATATTCATTGCCCGAGCGCCAGAGCGAGAACCCGCTGCTGCGTCGCTTCATCGCGATTCAGAACCGCGCGAATCGTCCCGCCGCGCATCACAGCTATGCGATCGCTCATGCCAAGTATCTCCGGCAGTTCGGACGAGATCATCAGAATCGCCGCGCCTTGCTCCGCCAGCTCCATCATCAATTCATGTATCTCGGATTTCGCGCCGACGTCGATCCCTTGAGTCGGCTCGTCCAGAAGCAACACAGAAGGCCCGGTCGCAAGCCACCGGCTCAACGCGACCTTTTGCTGGTTGCCACCCGACAATGTTGAGACCGGTGAAAACAGAGCCGGTGTTTTTATTCCAAAACGCTGGACGTACTCGCTTGCGATCTCACGCTCTTGACGGAGATCCATCGACCACCGACGCGACAGCCTGGCAGCGCTGGCATCCTTGCCTGCTTGGCTTTGCGCCAGAAGAGGCAGGCAAGGATGCCTGCGCTCCCAGGAAAGAGATGCAAGCGTGATGTTTGCGCTGATTGGCAACTCTTCGATCACGCCGTGTCTTCTGCGGTCCTCGGGCAGGTAAGCTATGCCACGCCGAATTGCGTCGCCGGGATTCTTGATTGACGCGCGCACACCTCCAACCATAATTTCACCCTGATCGGCCGGCGTCAGCCCGAAAATCGTTTTTGCAAGCTCGGTTCGCCCTGCTCCCACAAGACCAGCCAGCCCAACGATCTCCCCTTTGCGCACCGAGAGGTTCACGTCAGCGACACCACTGCCGGAACACCCTACGCCTCTCAGTTCGAGCGCCGTCTCGCCGAACTCTACCGGTCTCTTCAGGAAGATAGCCGACAGTTCGCGGCCGACCATCAGGCGAATCAACTCTTCTCGCGTGACCTCATTCATCGGGCGTGTATCAATCGTGCATCCATCGCGAAGAACGGTCACCCGGTCCGCGATCGCCGTCAGTTCATCCAGACGGTGCGATATATAGATTATGCCGACGCCGCGCGACCGAAGCCGGCGAACCACTTTGAACAGATTCTGCGCATCCTCGTCCGAGAGAGATGCGGTCGGCTCGTCCATTATCAGCACTCGGGCGTCTGCACCGATCGCTCGGGCAATCTCGAGCATCTGTTGCTGCGGCATCGACAGATCGCAAGCCAGCGCATCGGGATCGATGCTGCCTGCGATTTGCGCGAGCACCTCGGTGGCCCTGCGTCT
>DATLWF010000041.1:0-2801 GCA_035576605.1 Blastocatellia bacterium
ATCTCGAAATGCGCTGCACCTGCCACAGGCGCTGCCACTGGAGATCCTTCAGCGTCCTGCGCGCATCTCGCTCGCTAGCGCTCGCTCGGCGCTCCGGCAGCTTCAGGATGACAACTTGCTCCTTGATCATCCTTGGCCGATTTCTTAACAGTTGCTCGAAATCTCGAAGGACGTCTTCCGGCAATAGGTCATCAAAGTCATCGGGAACAACGAAGGAACCTGCCGCGAGCCCGAAAGGTCTTGGCGGGCGCACAGCTTCGATCGGCCGGATTTCCGCGATGGGCCGGTCCTGGTCGGTGACGATGAGTGTTTCGCCCTCGATCACACGATGAAGAAACCCTTCCGGATCCCGCTTCACCTCTTCAACGCTGACGTTCATGGCAGGACGACTTTAGCATCGACGGTTGTATTACACTTCGCCGATCGATCGAACAAAGGACACCCAACATGGCTCGAACGAAGGTATCCCCCAAGTATCAGGTAGTGATCCCGAAGGAAATCCGCGAACGCCACGGTCTGAAGCCCGGCCAGGAGATGCAGGTGATCAGCAAAGGCAGCACGATCACGCTCGTTCCTGACCGCCCGCTCTCTGCCTTCCGCGGCATTCTGCGCGGGATGCCCACAACTGGATACCGGGAAAAGAAAGACCGCACATGATTGTGGTCGACTCGTCGGGTTGGCTGGAGTTTCTGACGGACGGACTCCTTGCCGAGGAGTACGCAAGCCGTCTGAAACAACCGGCAACCGTGATCACGCCGACGATCATCATGTACGAGGTTTACAAGCACTCGAAGCGCCTTCGCGGCGAAGAGGGAGCGATCGATGCCGTCGCCGCAATGCAAAAAACGCGCGTCGTTCCGTTGAACGATGAATTGGCCCTCATTGCCGCCGACCTCAGCATCGAATACAAGCTGCCGATGGCTGACGCAATCGTACTTGCCACCGCTCAAATGTATGAAGCCGAGGTTGTCACCAGCGATTCCGACTTCGACGGCGTGCCGGGAGTAACGTACATCCCGAAGAAGAAGCAGTAGCCTACGTGTTGCGCATCTCCTCGGACGCTGCCGGTGTAAATGTTGCCAATCACATCCCCAGATTGAACGATGTGAAGTTTATCGGCACGTCCGCCACGACGATATGCTTCACGAGGAATGCCTCGTTCACAAACCGGCGGTACCCCTCTCGAATGGCCTCCGCTTCGCTCCCGAACGTGTCGACGAGCTCACTGCCCTTCACGAGCGCGTACTTACCGGGAGCGCGATCGAGAAGGCTCAATCTGAGTCGCTCGAATGCATCGAGCTCGGCCTGCAGTGTGATCGTCCCGGACGTGGTCATGATTGCTCCCCGATGAACTGCCATCAACCGTTGATGTGAGTCGACGATAGCAGTTGTGCGGTAGCCGACAGGATGTAGAGCTTGCGCTTCCAACTCTGCGAATAACTCACGTACGTTAATGATCGCCTAACAAGCTCATCACAAGCGGCGTCCGGTCAACGGGTTACGACCAGCGACAAAACGAAGGCGTGACCCTCCATGATTTCCAGTAACAGTCGCCGAGAGCGCGTCGAGCTTGCACTCCAGACTGCGAATAACTCAAATGACCTTAGCGGCCTTCCAACAGGGTCGGCCATAAACACCCGGTCTTCCGTGGTGACTTGGATTGGGGATTGTTAATACGATGATGAAAGCCTCTGTACGGCAACCGCCGCAAGGAGGATTGCAAGCGGGATTAGCATCTTGAGGCTGGTCGCGGGCACAGGGATCGCAACCGGCGCAAATTCTAGAAACCCAAATGTATCGGGTGCTGGTACTTGAGTCGTGGCACCAGTCGTGACAGAGATCGTCGTCAAACTCGTGCTCGGGCCCGACGGACCAGTCGCGAGGAAAAGCCGCCGACCGATAGGGTCAAAGCTACTTCCGAGGTGGATACTGCCTGGCGACGGAGCGACGTTGACCATCGCCCCGGTAATTGGACTAATACCGACGATTCCCGAGCTTGTCGCCGCATAGACGAGGCCAGTAAGTGAATCGTACTCAAGAAATCCGAATATGTCAGGCGCTGGTACCTGAGTCGTGGCACCTGTCGTGACAGAGATCGTCGTCAAGCTCGTGCTCGGGCCCGACAGACCAGTCGCGAGGAAGAGCCGCCGACCGATAGGATCAAAGCTACTTCCGACGTGGATGCTACCTGGTGACGGAGCGACGCTAACCATCGCTCCGGTAGCCGGATTGATACCGACGATTCCCGAGCTTTTCGCCGCATAGACGAGTCCAGTGACTGGATCGTACTCAAGAAATCCGAATATGTCAGGCGCTGATACCTGAGTCGTGGCGCTTGTCGTAACCGAGATGGTCGTCAAGCTGGTGCTCGGGCCCGATGGACCAGTCGAAAGGAAGAGCCGCCGACCGATAGGGTCAAAGCTACTTCCGAGGTGGATGCTGCCGGGCGACGGAGCGACGCCAACCATCGCTCCGGTAGTCGGATTGATACCGACGATGCCCGAATTCGCCGCCGTATACACAAGTTGGGCGCGTGCGGTCGACACAACGAGCAAGGCAACTGCGGCTGTTAAAACGCGGAAGACGGTTGAGCGGACAAATGTATTCGTTGTAGCCTCCGAGACGTGACTCTACTACAAGGGCCGCGCGTGTCAGCGCCAACGATCTATCCCGAGCCCTGCCCCCTTCCCCCAACCCGAATATCATGTCCCGCGCATGTCCGACCACGAACAACCCGAAGTCCCTGAATCCGAACTGATCCGCGTTCGGCGCGAGAAGCTCGAGCGCATCGTCGCACTCGG
>DATLWF010000042.1:0-14098 GCA_035576605.1 Blastocatellia bacterium
TTCAGTCGTGGTGCCTGACGGAACCAGGCATCAACTCGATGGCGCCCTGACCGAGCTTCAAGACGCTCGCGCGGGTAAGGTCGACGCTGAAAGTGAAGTGAGAGGTAACTCGTCCGACAAACGTAACGTCGCGTATGTCGGCGGCGGAACCGTCGGAGGCGCGGTGCTCGGCGGCGCGATCGGCGGAGGGAAGGGCGCCGGCATCGGAGCAATCATCGGGGCCGGAGCCGGAGTTGCCGGAGTTATGCTCACAAGAGGAAACGAAGCAGAGCTCCGGAGCGGCACCGAAATAGGGATGGTCACAGCTCGACCTATTACGTTCTCGGTCAGGGCTGATCCTCGATGATTGATTGAGAGAATCCTCGATGATCGATTAAGAGAAACGATTCCAGTCACTTTGACGTTGGCCAAAACCTGATGCCGCGTTCTGTCAACCAAACAGAGCGCGGCCTTTTCCTTTCCACCACCCGAGGATGCGCCTGTTCGCATCCGCATTGCTGCGCGAATTCTGTGGCAAGAGTACCTGACTTAGTGACACTGCTGGTGTCCCGGTGCTCAGCATTACTTCGACCCTCACCTCGCATGCTTAGTCCCTAAAACGGGAACGCATTCTTGCGCAATGATGAACCCTGGCTAACAGGCTCACTCTCATGTGGGTTGGCATGATCCTTGCCTTAGATGATCCCGGCGCAGCTCGATTTTTCCGTTTGCCCCCAGAACGGTTTTCTCGCAGAAGAAACTGCACTCAGGAATACATATGCACATACGAAGACTTCACATTATCTCACTGGTGGGATTCCTCCTGGTGATTGCTTGTAGCCAGGCACACGCTACAACCGCAGTCGTACCGAGAGACGACGAGATGGTTGTCGAATCCCGCGCTATTGTTACGGGCCGAGTAATCGGACTCTCGACCAGCGTCGACGCCAATACCGGACTTGTCTATACATACATTCGTCTCGAAGTGAATAGCGTATTGAAAGGCAATATCACCGCGCGCGAGATAGTGCTCAAGGAGCTAGGCGGCGAGACTCACGACCGAGGAACGCAGATCTTCGGGATGCCGAGTTTCGAGACTGGTCAGGACGTGCTCGTATACCTCAACTCGTGGCCCGATGGAGCGCTTCGAGTCCATCAAGGCTTCCTCGGTAAGTTCAACATCAACAGTGATCCGTCGACCGGGCGCGCGTTTGTTGAACGCCAGGTGGAAGGAGAAAACGTCGTCATCATGGCTGGTTCGGGGAATAGCGGAACCAGTCGCAGCGAACTCGACGCATACACGCGAATGGTCGGCAGCTTGATGGAGACGAACCGAAAGAAGATGCTCGCGTTCGAGCAGAACTACTATTCGCACGTTCCGCTGCTTGCCCAGCCGACCGAGTTTGACTCGAAGGCGTTCAGCGGCGAGATGACGCCGTTGTGGGCATTTCTGAATGTTACGACGCCGTCGCGCTGGTTCGAGCCAGACAGCAATCAACCGGTAGTCTTCTATGTCAATTCAACCGGCGCTCCAAGCTTCTTTCAAATGCAGGATGACGTGCAAGCTGCAATGGACGCCTGGTCGAACGCGGGCGGTTCGATGCGAGTGACCTACGGTGGCGCGACGAGCGGCTGCGGGGTTCAGGTTGCGGATGGCATAAACACGATTTCGTTCAACAACTGTGACAACTACTTCGCGGTGTCGCAGAGCTGTTCCGGGCTGCTTGCCGTTTCAGGGATCGTGAGGTACCTGCCGAGTCAAACCAAGACCATCGGCAACACCACATATGCAAAGGCTGTCGAATCAAACATGTCTTTCAATCCTTACGGACTTTGTAACTTTACGAATCGCTGTCAGATTCAGGAAGTGATCACGCACGAGATGGGACACGCTCTCGGGCTTGGCCATTCATCCGATTCGTCCGCGACGATGTTGGCTTATGCGCACTTCGACAACCGTTGCGCTTCGGTGACCTCCGACGACATTCAAGGCATCAAGACCATCTATCCCGGCGGATCAAGCGGAGGCCAACTGAGCATAATGACTGGTAACCTTCCTGCTGCCGGCTTCGACCGCGATTACACCGCGAACCTCGCAGCAAGCGGCGGAACCGGTGGCAACCACTGGAGTCTGGTTGGCGGGCAATTGCCACCGCCCATGCTGTTAGGGATGAACGGAATGTTATTTGGCAGGACCAGTGTATACGGGAGCTTTCAATTCGTCGCGCAGGTTAGCGATTCGTCGGGCAACACTGCACAGAGATCCTTCACGATTGACGTGAACCAGCCCGGTCTTGGCCCGGCAATCAGCGACGCTTACTTCAAGAAGAAGAAAGTCTTCGTCGATGGAAACAGCTTTGACGCTGCCGCGACGGTCTACGTCGATGGCGATGGCTTGTCAGCCACGCTGGATGGAACGACGTTGATAACCCAGAAGAAAAAACTGAAGGCGGGAGCGCACCAGGTCTACGTGGTCAATCCCGACGGCAAGCAATCAGCCGCGTTCCAGTTCTTTGTCGAATGATCCAGCTGGCCGCAGATCCCTCGGAGGCGACCGGAACGCCGCCTCCGAGGGTCCGCGGCTCTGGTGATTCATAACTTCCTCAAGGCAACCCGTACCGGGGTCTTAGTGAATCTAATCGACAGGCAACGACCCGACTAAATAACGCTGGTAGAATCGTCCTTTCGAGGCAGTCCGACACGCGGGTCGTTGCCATCATCTTTTTAAGGCGCTAATCTCACCTTAAAAGGAGGTTCGCCGCCCCTCAACGCGGAACCCTTTACTCAACACTAGCGCGATTGCTTCGGGATAGATGCGATGCTCTTGTTCGAGAATTCGCGCCGATAGAGTCTCGACCGTGTCGCCGTCGAGGACTTCGACCGCCCTCTGCATCACGATCGGGCCGTGGTCAAGGTGTTCGTCGACGAGGTGCACCGTGCAACCTGTTATCTTGACACCGTGATCGAGCGCTTGCCGCTGTGCGTCGATGCCGGGAAACCCGGGCAGCAGCGAAGGGTGAATGTTCAGGATTCGATTCTCAAAAGCGCTCACAAAAAAAGGGCTGAGTAGTCTCATATACCCGGCCAGACACACCAGCAAAATATCGCGCCGCTTCAATTCGGCTACGATCTCGCGGTCGTGCTCTTCGCGCGTTCGACCTTTGTGGCTGATGACCACAGTCTCAACGCCGCGCTCCCGAGCTTTCATCAGCCCGGGAGCAGACTCTACATTGCTGATCACTACAGCAGCTTCGGCATCGAGGCGACCTTCGCGGATCGCGTCGAGCAAAGCGACCATGTTCGATCCGCGGCCGGATATCAGAATTCCAATTCTGGGCTTTGCCATTGTCGGGCGAAAAATAACGCACCGCGCTCACCCCACGCAAGGAAACCGGATGGCCTGTCAGGACCGGGATATGATGTATGCCGCCAGAAGCGGAATCATTATCTCGTGATGCCCAATGAACGCGAAACCGCGCCCGCTGCCAGCAACCGGGCGCCGTACGACATTCGTCAGCGGGCGATATTGCTGGATGAAATCGAAGTTAGCGGTGCAGAAGTCCTGCAACGCGAATCCAAGGTTGCGAACGACGGTTACCGTCTTCAGGAAAACTTCCGGCAACACCACTGCCGACCCGAGGTTCAGGTAGACGCCGCCGCCGTCAAGCTCTCGCACCAGCGAACACAGTAGCCGGAAATCATGTTGAGTCGTCTGGCCTATGCTTGCGCCGTCCGCGGAAGGGTGTATGTGTACAATATCAGTCCCGACAGCGACGTGGACGGTGACCGGAACGCGGGCCTCGTAGGCCGTGTGAAGCAGCGACTTGGCGGCGTGCGCCGGGTGCGTTAAGTGAAGCTGCCTGCCGATCGCTTCCCCAATCCCGATGTTGTCCTTCGCTCCGGCGGTGACTGCGTCGTTGATCATGCGGCCGGTTTCTTCGGCCATGCCGAAGCTTCCCGAACCAAGCGTCGCGTCTACATCCTCGGACGTTGCACCTACAAGTGCGATCTCGAAATCGTGAATCATCGCCGAGCCGTTCATTGCAACAGCAGTCACAAAACCTCGCTGAATCAAGTCAATCAAGATCGGGGCGAGACCAGTCTTGATCACATGTCCGCCAAGCCCCGCGATAATAGCGCGACCTTTGAGCTTTGCTTCTCCGATTACTCCGGCAAGTTCGCGCAGCTCACGCGCTGCGAGAATGTTCGGCAGACTGTCCAGAAAATACTTCAGCGAGGAGTCGCTCGCAGCCGGCTTCGCGAAGTCATCTGACGTGACCTTGCTCGGCCGCGAAGCAAGCGGATAAGTAGCAATTCGGGAGAGATCGATCGGCTCGGCTTTGTATCGCGACATATTGGTATTGGTCCTATTAGCCCTATTGGCCTATACTTCCTGTCGCCTGGCCCCATACAGCGCATCTTCGACCAGTTCGCAGAGGATGTGTCCGATTGTGATGTGAGTCTCCTGGATACGCTGCGTCGAACTAGCCTCTACGACAAGAGCCACATCAACTGCACCCGCGAGCTTGCCGCCGTCGCGCCCCGCGAGCGCAATGGTCTTGATGCCGAGCTCGTGCGCCGCATCGACCGCACGCAGGACATTTCGTGAGTTGCCGCTCGTCGAAATCGCCAACGCCACATCATCCTCTCGGCCCAATGCGCGCACTTGACGCTCGAACAGTTCGTCGAAGGACGAATCGTTTCCGACCGAAGTCAGAATCGAAGTGTCCGTCGTGAGGGCGATCGCCGCGATAGGCGGCCGGTCGTAGTTGAGCCGATTCACTAGCTCGGCGGCGATGTGCTGCGCATCAGCCGCCGAACCCCCATTTCCGAAGATCAACACCTTGCCGCCCGCTTTGATCGAGGTGATTATGAGCTCTGCCGCGCGCGCAACCGCCTCAGCGTGAGAGTCGAAGAACGCCTTTTTGGCTTCGATGCTTTCGCGCGCGATCCGGTGTATGCGTTCTATCATCACGGCGGTCTAGTTTATTTGCTGCATATGGATAAGACAAGCTGGGCCGAAACGCAATAGGCGCAGCCCTGGTTTGACTCGCGGTCGGGCGTTGTTACAATGTCGCTCGTCGACAGATTCAGACTCGTGAGACTCAAATGCGGCGTAGACTGTACTCTGCGCCGGGTCGGTTTTGTTCGTCGCTGCGCATGTCCGACAGACTTCAGTTTGTCGTCGACAAACTGAAGAGTGTCGGACATTTCACAGGAGGAGAAGGTTGTTCAAGGTCGCACTGGTCGGGACACACGGCGTAAACAAAACAACCATCGCGTACGAGCTTGCCGGAGTGCTCAAGCGCAAAGGCCGGACGGTGGAATTGCTCACTGAGATCGCTCGCGAGTGTCCCTTCCCTTTGAACGAGCAAGCGACTCGCGAGGCCTATCAATGGATAATCGCGCGACAGGTGCAGCTTGAAATCGAGAAATCACCGCGCGCGGATGTGCTTGTTTGCGACCGTTCGGTGCTCGATAATTTTGCTTACTACGTGAGGCGCTACGGAAGCAAAGGGGAAGAGGCTCAGGCTCTCGGTCTGTATTGCCGGTCGTGGATGCGGACTTACGATTTGCTGGTGCGGCTTCCGATCGCTGAAGCTCTCGCGCCCGACGGGTTCCGGTCGACGGACGCCGAGTTCCAACGAGAGATTGATCTGTTGTGCGATGAGCTGTTCGAGAACACCTACAATGCAGAGACATCTCCAGCCTACACGCGAGGCGCGCTGTCGGCGACCGCAATCGCGGAGTTCGTCGTACCGGTGAAAGGACTCGGTTCGGCGCCATTCCAGATTTGAGCACCAATGACGATTACCGAAGCAATAAAGAAAGTCGTCGACCGCGTTGACCTCGCCGCCGCGGATGCAGAGTCAGTGCTTGAACAGATAATGACCGGTCAGTGCACCGATGCGCAGATCGCGTCGCTTTTGACGGCTCTTCGAATGAAAGGCGAGACGGTCGCCGAGTTAACGGGCTTCGCAAGAGTCATGCGCCGCAAGTCCGCGAGCGTCCGCCCGCACACAACTGTGAGCGCCGAGATAGGAGACACCGAACGCGAAGCGCTCATTGATACCTGCGGGACAGGAGGGGACGTCAGCGGCAGCTTCAACGTTTCAACCGCAACAGCGTTTGTCGTCGCCGGCGCCGGCGTTCGAGTTGCGAAGCACGGCAATCGCTCTGTGTCTTCTCAATGTGGAAGCGCGGATGTGGTCGAAGCGCTGGGCGTCAGAATCGATCTTCAACCGGACAGGATCGGGCGATGTATCGACGATATAGGAATTGGTTTTCTTCACGCGCCGCTGCTTCACGACGCAATGAAGTACGTGGCGCTCGCCCGCAGGCAAATGGGCATTCGAACGATCTTCAACATGCTCGGGCCCCTTACGAATCCCGCCGGCGCGAACATCCAGGTTGTGGGAGTCTATGCCGCGAACTTGACCGAATTATTAGCGCGCGTCTTAGGCGAACTGGGCAGCACGCGGGCGCTTGTTGTGCACGGCAGCGACGGACTCGATGAGATAACCATAACCGCTGAGAGCAAGATAACTGAGCTCAGGAACGGCGAACTGAGCACTTACGATGTTGCGCCTGAAGACTTCGGTCTCGAGCGAGCAACGATTGGAGAGATTCAAGGCGGGGACGCTCATCAGAACAGCGAGATCATCCTTGAAGTGTTGCGAGGACGGCATGGACCGCGACGCGACATAGTGTTGCTTAATGCGGCCGCAGCGTTCCTGGCAAGTAGCAGGGCAGGTGATCTGAGAGAAGGGGTCGGGGTTGCTGCTGACTCGATTGACAGCGGGAGAGCGCTAGAGAAACTGGAGCAGTTGATCGAGTTCACAAACCAGTCTGACTAGAGGACGGGAAGAGAAGAAGAAATCCGCAGATATCACGCACGAATTTGAAGTGCTCCAGTCACGGCGGCTCGTCGGTTCCTTCTCTAGGTTGTTCATCTGCGCTCGCCGTCTACGCGGGCAAAGCCAAAGTCGGTTACATTTACTACGTTTGGATGATGCAGCCGGCCGGCATCTGCGTAATCTCCGGACGAATAACCTAAGCCTTACCCAAAGAACAACCATCTCCGTTTCTTTTGTGGTGGTGTCGCCGTCGGGCGCGCTGGAATCGGCTTCCCTTCCACGACCGCGGCCGGATTATCATCCGCTATCGCGTGAGCGTACTCTTCCCCGACGATCTCCGCTGTCGAAGCTACCGCCGCCGACATTCCAGGCAGCCTGTTGCGCGTGTTGTGACAGTCGCTGGCGATGAAATGTATCAATCCATTCTCGAGCATCACTCGGGACGCCTGCTGAACCTTCTTTCCGAACTGACCCATGATCGACCCTGTGTCCATCTGCCCAAGCACCCCGATCGAGACCAGTTCGTAGAAGCGTTCAGGCTCTGACATGAGCATCACGTTCCGCTCCGGGTGCGCGATGATCGGCGTGATCTGATTGCTCATCAGCTCAAACAGCGGGTGCTCGCTACCCGGCGGCACGACCGCGTGAGGGAACTCGACCAGCGCGTATGGCCCACCGGCTATGGTTGGAGCGCTGTGGGTTTCGCAGATCTGCTTGACAATTGCGTGTGTGAAGCGGAGCTCGCAGCCAAGAACGATCCTCGGGCTGCCGCCCAACTCCTTATTCAGCTCGGCGACCTTTTGCGCCAGGAAGTCAGGCTCATGGGTCTTGTGCATTCCGTCGTGCGCGTGCGGTGTTGCCACCATCACTTTGACGCCGTCAGCAGCGGATGTGCGACCCATATCCACCGATTCTTCGAGACTGTGCGAGCCATCGTCTACCTGGGGCAAGATGTGGCTGTGAATATCGACCATACCTGGCAGCTCTCGTCCATACTACGACAGAAATCACGCGTCCACAATCTTTCGCAACGTAATCTTAACGCCTCAACTAGTGAAAGCTGGGGAATTCACACTGGATGAGCACGCAGAGAGCCGGAAACAGGGCGGTGCGGTTCAATGCGCGGTGTCGGCGCGAGGTCGATTTCGCTTTTACTGGGAGAGCGCTCGCCAGTGTGCGGTATATCTTGTACGCGTGGTGACTAGTGGGGCGGGCGGGCGATGAAGCTGACCGCACCTCGATGGCACTCCAGACTTACTCGCCCCGGCGCTTCGCGATGTGGGCGGCTTCGCTCAAGGATAATAAGAAATGACTGTATTGCTCAAACTGTCGTCAGGCTTAATTAGCGCTGGGTTTCCCAGATAACTCCGCGACATATTCCAGGACGTCTCATATAGCACCTCCGCATCTTCACGATCTTGCCTTTGTGCTGAGCGCTAAGTCGCGCTTGCATGCAGGCTGTTTTCACGGTAAATGAATATACAAAGCCGGTGCCAGTGGGTTGGATGAGAACATCATGGTTCCTTAACGTATGGTGGAGTCGATACTTACTACGGCCAGAACGGCTTGGCGCTGAAGCATCGCTGGAACTAATCAGTCAGTTTGATTCGCTCGAATCGGTCACGTTGATCTAAGGTCCGATGCGCATAACATCGGCGCCCGCCTCTTTTCTCCAGCCAGCGAATACGCGTGGATTAAGGCCTAACGGCATTTGAGCGCGACATCAACGACGATTGGATCGTGGTCCGAAAGTGGCGATCCGTTGTGTGTGAGACCGGGAAACGTTTGGGCATTGAGGCTTGTGGCGCCGGTCTGTTGGTCGATAACGTCACCCGCCTCGAGCGCTCGAATCCCCCGAGCGGCTAGCCAATCGAGCCGAAACTCGAGCAGCAAACCTTTGCGCGGGACTCGACGATTGACCCACCATTTCATAGGGCGAGGCAATCGACCTGGGTCATCCAGATTCGAAATGATCGCAGTCCCACAAGCCGCGCGATCGTTAAAGCCCTCCGTTTCGTAGCCAAACCTCGTGAATTCGCGTACTGCAGGTTCCCGGGCCTCGGGGTGACTCAGTCTTTGAGTAAGGTTGTCACGGGTGCTGGTGAGAATCGTTGCAGTGTTCTTCATTGAGAGAAACCTGGTGCCTCGCGCGAAGGTATGCGTGTTCAGGTCGCCGCCGACGATAGCAGCACGACGGAGATCCCCTTGCAGTTCGAGTCGCGCATCGAGCGCTTGAAGCATCGCGCGCATCTGCTTTCCGCGGCAGCGCGGCGTGTTGACTACGTCCAGGTGGGTGTTTCCGGCAACGAACTTTGTGCGTCCGATCTCAAAGTCAACCAGAATGCCGATGCGCCCGCCGATGCGCCGTTCTTTGCTCTCGAAGTTGTTTTCGCATCTCGGAAGACGAATTACTTGAGGATTCGAGAACGTATGCCTGGTTAGTATCGCGTTGCCATGCAGCGCGCTGGTGTTCTCGCCCGCCAGCCTGACCTCGTCCCCGGCTCCCTTTGTGAGCTCGAGATATTCGATGCCGAACACCGTATGAGCTTCGAGCCTGCGGCTCAACTCAAGAGCGACATTCTTGTTACCCGAGCGAACCATCCCGTCGTCAAGCTCGTTCAACAGCAACAGATCAGCGAACTGAAGGACGGGGTGACTGTTCAACACCCCGATGATTCCTTCGAGATGAGCGCCGCGCTCGATGTTCCACTCGACGACTCGCAGAAACGATTGCAGTCGCGGCCGCGCGGCTGGAAACTCATACACTCGCGGTTCGTCCAACAGCCGGCGAAGCTCAGTCTCGTGCTCGCGATAGAACTCAGAGTTGCGGAACTCTTCGAATGTTGCGAAGCGCTTGAGTTGATCGACGAGATGCTGGTTGTTGGTGATGGTGTTTTCGGCGATCGTAGCTGTCATCCCCTGAAGATCTGTCCAATCGAGGCAGCCCGACAACTTAACACGAACAACTGAGCGATGACCAATCAGCAGAGCAACCAAAGGAAAAGGTTGGCACTCTAACGCTCTGCGCGGTCACGACGTTTTTGGTATGCTCGCTGGGAAAGAGGAGTTCATATGGAGGATGTGGCGGCCGCAAACACCAGGTCGGCTTACAGGCAAATAGAATTCTATGCGTTCTGCGTCGTTAGCTTTTCGGCCAAGTCGGTGTTGTTGATCGGCCTTCCTTATCGAGAGTGGCCGGTTAACACCGTCTACACCTGCTCGCTGTTATTGTTTTTCTACTGCTTTTTTCGATTTCGACAGAACCTCCGAGCGCCAATGTTGGTCGTCTATTGCCTTGCCGCTGCAGTCGCCGTCGACATATTGGGCAACAAGCTGGGATTGTATGGACATCCGTTCGGACCTCTGCGTGATTACGACGAGTTCGCGCATTTCACTGGCTCCGGGTTTTCAGCGGTTGCGGCGTTCTGGCTGATTAGAGCCGGAACGAGGCGATTGGGCGTCAAGCTGTCGGGCGGGTTGCTTGCCTTTCTGGGGACTTCGGTCGCTTTCACCTATTGTGGCTGGTACGAGATCCTCGAACTGTGGGATGAGTACTTCTGGAGTCACTTCGAACGCATCCACACCTGGGACGATACGCCGAACGACCTGTTCTACGACTTCCTCGGAGTCATCGCATTCATCGCCGCGGCAGCCCTGGTTTTTGAAGTCAAGGAACGCTTCGCAAGACAATCGGGCGGCAAGCTGGTGCCAGTGCGGTTGCGCAACCTCTTCAAGGGGCTGCCCGGCCCTTTGTTGGCGTTCTTCGTCGTTTCGATTGCGTTCGGTCTGTGCTGCTGGTTCGAGATCTTTAGAATGTTCGACCAGCGCTGGTCCGGCAGGATTCATCTGGTGGGAAACCGCGACACGGCGATATATCTTCAGTGGGAGCTAGCCGTGTGCGTAGTGTTCGGCATCGCGCTGGTTGCGGTATCGAAGCTTGCGATCTCGCGGAAAGCGTCAGGAGACTAACAGTCCATCTGCAACGACAAGGGCGGAGCGAGTCGAGCGCTCCGCCCTTTCCTTAAGGAATCACCCTCGGCAGAACCGAAGACCGGCGCCGAGGCTCAAGCGTCAAAGTACATCGAAAACTCGATCGGGTGCGGGCGCATGCGAACCGGATTGATCTCGTGCCCGCGTTTGTAGTCGATCCAACGCTCGATCAAGTCCCCGGTGAATACTTCGTTCGCAAGCAGGAAGTCGTAGTCGTTCTCGAGCGCCTGCAAGCTTTCCTCGAGCGAGCCCGGCATCGATGGAACATTCTTTAGTTCTTCAGGCGACATATCGTAAATGTCTTTATCGAGCGGCGGGCCCGGGTCGATCTGATTCCGAATCCCATCGATCCCGGCCATCAGCATTGCAGAAAACGCCAGATAAGCGTTGCACGAGGGATCAGGCGGGCGGAATTCCAACCGTTTCGCTTTCGGGCTCTGGGAGTACATCGGTATGCGCACGGCAGCCGAGCGGTTCCGGCTCGAATAAGCCAGATTGACCGGCGCTTCGAATCCGGGCACAAGCCGCTTGTAACTGTTGGTTGTCGGAGCTGCGAACGCCGCGATCGCGCGAGCGTGTTTCAGCAATCCCCCGATGTAGTGCAGCGCCATTTCCGATATACCGGCGTAGCCGTCGCCCGCAAACAGGGGCTTGCCGTCTTTCCATATTGACTGATGGCAGTGCATGCCGTTGCCGTTGTCGCCGTAGATTGGCTTCGGCATGAACGTCGCCGCCTTGCCGGCGGCGAGCGCTGCGTTCTTGACCGTGTACTTGAAGACCATCAAATTGTCGGCGGTCGTCAGCAGCGTGTTGTAGCGGAAGTCAATTTCACACTGACCGCCGGTTGCAACTTCGTGATGATGACACTCAACCGGAATTCCCGCCTGCCTCAGCAACGTGGCGATTTCGGATCGCAGGTTCGAAATCGAATCCAGCGGCGGCAGCGGCACGTAACCCTCCTTCGGTCTGATGTGATAGCCGTGCCCGTTCGAGCCTCCGCGCTCCGATGATGTATTCCACGGACCTTCCATCGAGTCAACCGAATAACCCGACGTGTGACCTTCATTGTGGAAAGAGACTTTGTCGAATATGAAAAACTCGGCTTCCGGCCCGAAGTAAACGACATCGCCGAGGCCTGTGAATTTCAGATAGTTTTGAGCTCGCTGCGCGACGGCGCGTGGGTCCAGCCAGTAGCCGTCTTTTGTTATCGGGTCGAAAACGCTCGAAATCAAGCAGAGCGTCGCGGGCTTCATGAACGGATCAATCCAATAGCGAGACGCGTCGGGGATCAACAGCATGTCGGACTCGTTGATCGCCGCCCAGCCGCGCAGGCTCGATGCGTCGAATCCGACTCCGTTTTCAAATACGTCCGGCCCGAACTCTTCGATCGGGACTGTGAGGTGGTGCCATTGGCCGAGCAGGTCTGTGAACCTGACATCCACGAATTCGACTCCGTGCTCGGCCGCGAACTTCAATGCAGCTTCTGCGCTCATAATTCCTCCATATGCTGCGTAGACTCTCCTGTCTGCGCATTGTTCGAGGTAGGCCCGATCCGAGGCGCGCGCAGACTGAACAGTCTACGCTGCTGTTTCGTGTCCGGCTGACCCTGCCTCCGGTTGTGTTGTGCTTGAAAAAAGGTGCGGCGGTCAGCTTACCAATTTCGGATTACCGGTTTCGGGTTTTAGATTGCGGGGGCTATCCAATCCAAAACCTGCAACCCAAAATTGGTAGGCTGACCGCCGTGACACTTACATCTTTTACTCCAACGATTCGGATTTGTAAAATCTATTCTTTTTATGCTAGCTATAACCTTTGTCTATCCGGGCAAGGGTGGCGACGGTATGGAGTTATGGCAACTTGAGGTCTTCACTGCGGTGGCCGAAGAGAAGAGTTTTTCACGTGCGGGTCAGCGCATCGGGCGAACGCAGCCGGCAATAAGCTCGGCGATCAAACTCCTGGAAGGTGAGTTAGGCGAGCCGCTGTTCGACCGAAGGGGCAGGACCGTGCGGCTGACGGTTGCGGGCGAACTGCTGACGGAATACGCGAAGCGTTTGCTGAGCCTTCGAGACGAAGCCGTGCTTGCGGTTGGAGAGTTGCGCGGGCTCAGCCGCGGCACACTCCGCCTGGGCGCGAACGAAACCACGTGCTTGTATTTACTGCCTGAAGTTCTCTCTGCATTTACACAGGCCTACCCGAAAGTGCAGGTCGACATCCATCGGGCGATCACTCGCTCGATCACCGAACGGGTTATCGAGGGCAAGCTGGATTTTGGAATCGTTACGCTGCCGATCAAAAACTCGCGCCTCGAGGCGATCACGATTCATCGCGACGAGATGGCCTTGATAGTGGGTCCCGGGCACGCCCTCTCCAACCGGCGCTCGGTTAAGATGAACGATCTTGAAGACGAGCCTTTCATACTTCACAAGGTCGGCACGACCACGCGCGAGCGACTCGTGAGACACTTCAATGATGGCGGAGTGAAGATCAAAGTCTCGATGGAACTGGCTTCAATCGAGACGATCAAACGGTTCGTGTCGATCGGAATGGGAATCTCAATCGTTCCGCGATTGTGCATCGCGAAAGAGATCGAGGAGGGAAGCCTTAAGGCACTCTCGATTCGCGACGCGAGGTTCCAGCGCAAACTGGGGCTGATCTACAACAAGGATCGATATCAGTCGCAAGCCGCGCGAGCGTTCCTCGCGCTCATAACAGCCAAGCAACAGGCCGGCGCGAAGGAGAAAAGGAGATCGTAGTGAACAGACAATCGCCAATGTCTGGCTGGGCGAGCATTAATCGCTCACGCCGGCCTCATCTTCCGCCAGATCAAAACCAGTAGAATCGCACCGACCAGAGAGAGAAGAAAGCCACCTGGGTGGAAGTAACTTCCACTTACCGGCTTCCAGATCAAGCTGCCGATGAACCCGCCTACGAAAGAGCCGGCGATCCCCAGCACGATGGTGCCGAGCCAGCCCATCGGGTCCCTCCCCGGCACCAGGAATCGCGCCAGCGCGCCCACGATCAGCCCAACAATAATCCACCATAGAATCTGGAACATATTGGTTTCCTCCTGTCGCGCCGAAACTGAAGCGCGTTCCATCACTGACCCCGCCTGAGTCAGCGCGATGTTACGACAGGTTCAGCGACACAGCAAGCTAGCGGCGCAGCTTGGGTGCGCCTCAGATTTTCGCGCATACCCACCTCGTCACGAGATAATGCGAAGAAAAATCCGGCTAACCGCGTAGCGGTGGCCTCTCGATAGCACGCGGCGGTTG
>DATLWF010000043.1:0-5521 GCA_035576605.1 Blastocatellia bacterium
GCGACTTGTGTCGCGATTATGGCAAAGAGCGTAATCAGAAATAGAAGCAAGCGGATTCGATTCTTATTTGCCACTTTGCTCACCTCGTCGTTTTTGAAGTAGCTCGTACCCGGCGAACCAAATCGGGTTTCGCGACTCGCCCTTTTATCTTGAGTGCCTGATTCCTCATTACTATCCGTAAAGCTTCACTTGAAGTTAAGGCTAAGCCGGCCACTGTAATTTCGCGGCCGCCCAATCGTCGTGCCAGAGAACACGCTTTCAAAAGTTATCAGATAAAACGTGTCTGCCAGGTTCTGAACGTTGAATTGTCCTGAAAGCGAAACGTGCTCGTTGAGGCGAAAGGCTCGGCCGATTGAAAAGTCCAAAACAGTATGCGGCTTGATGAAACCTTGGTCGAAGTTCACGCGATTCAGAATTTTTTCTGAAAACTCATCCGCAAAGTCCTCTGCACTCGTGTCAGGCTCAAGCTCGACGGAGTAGCCGCTGTCGTGACGGCCGCCAAAAGCCATCCAGACTTTTCCCGGCAGCCGATCGTACATAAATTGGAACACTGCAGTGTTGCGTTGATCTTCTTCGTTGTGAACTCGCTGGCCCGCGCGCATGCTCAAGTCAATCGCCTCGCCCAGGAACAAGCCTCCCGTGATCGGCGCGAATCCGTAGAGATGCAAGTTCGTATAGCTCACAAAGCCTGACAGCCCGCCGACCCGCACAAGGTCCAAGCGCGTTTCAATGCCTTTCGAGCGATTGCGAGCAAGTGAGACGGGGAAGACGATTCCGGTTTCGAGAAAGTTCGCGATGTCGGGCGAGTCTTTGAATCGGCGATAATAGAAATCCGAGTCCAGTCTGAGGTATGGCCCCATCTGTTGTTGAAGGCCGCCATTGACTTGCCATTCGCGACTCGGACCCACGGGCGCGCCTTTGTCGGGATCGCCTGTTTCTTGTGCGGCCCTGACTAGCCCTCGTTTCACGCCTGTCAGTCCTCCGAAGGCATTCATTTCTCCTTCCCCGCCGGGGCTGAAAATTTGCGCGTCTGCCGACGAAGAAAGCAGCAGATCTTCAAGCGCCGGTGTTTGAAGAAAGCGATTGTAGCCGGCATGCAAAACGGACTTCGTCTTTTCTATTCGATAAGCAACGCCCAGACGCGGGCTGGCAAAGTTCTTCTCGATTAGAAAATGATAACTGTCAAAGCGCACGCCCAGGTCGAAAGTTAAATTACGCGTCGCAGTGATGTGGTCTTGAACGTAGGACGACGCTTCCCAACCGGTGCGATGATCGTTGAAGAAGAAGGCATTTGGAAAAATAAAATGCTGCGCCTCTTCGGGCAGATCGGGTTGTTTACCGAGCAAGTCATTCAAATCGGTTATAGACAGGGTAAAGGATTCAGTGACAGGGAAGCGCGTGAACTCGAATCCGCCTTTGATCGTGTGGCGACTCTTGTGCCACGTAAGCGAGCCTAACAAGCCATAGTTTGAATGATGGCGCGATTGCTCCGCGAAAACCGGAGCGGCTGCCGCGTTGCTCCGCAGCTTCGCCGCATTGTATCGCTCATACCCCGCGAGGTCGCTCACAAGGTTCGGCGAAAAGATGTGCTCCCACGATAGCGACGCCATATTGTCATTGGTTAGCCTTCGCTGATCTTGCCCTTCATCTTGCTGATCGGGAAGATTGGGCACGTCGAATCGCTGATCGCCTGCGAGCAGATTCAGGCGGAAGAGATTTTTCTCGCTGGGAGTGTAGTCGAATTTGAAGAAGCCTTTTATCGCCCGCCCATTGTTGTGAAAGTTTTCAATCGCGGGCGGGTCAAGAAAGCGGTCCGATGTCGAACCGGCGGCGCTGATGAAATAACCGAACTTGCGCGAGTGGCCGCCCACATCAAACGAAGTTTCAAACGTCGAAAAGCTTCCTCCCGACAGCGTCACGCTGCCGGCGTTCGGAATCTCAAGCCCCGAGCGCGAAGTGACTGCGATGATTCCCGCGAGCTTGTTACCGTACTCCGCGGGAATATTCGCGGTTGACACTTCAACCGATCGGAAATTACGCGGGTCGGGTGCGCTCGCAAAAGTGTCGGCGATCGTGTCGGTGATCGGGATGCCGTCGATTGAATATTGAACCTGGTACTCAATGCCGCGCGCGTGAAGGCGGCCATTTGCGTCTTCGGTCCAACCGGGCGCGGTGGCGATTAGCTTTTCGGCGCTCCGGCTCGGCTGAGAAGTGGGAAATCTTATGATCCTGTTCTGGTCGATTACCGTTGTGGGCGCTGTCTTCTCGGGCTCGAGCAACTCGTGACCAGGCGACACGCTCACTTCCTGACGAATGGGTGCGACTCCAAGCTGAACGTTAATCTGCTGTGCAAGATTGCTTCGCACTATCACTTCTCGGTTCGAAAGTTCAAACCCCGTCGTTTCGACCGTGAGCACGTAATCGTTGAACGGCACGTCTATGAGCCGGTAAGCGCCCTGATTGTCGGTAACAGTCTCCTGGGAGTAGTTCGTTATGGGATTGGTCAACCGCACCTTCGCGCCAGATACTACCGCGCCGGCCTTATCGGAGACCGTACCGCGAACGATGGCGGTATTTGATTGTGCGTTGCTCGTCGAAGTCAGCGCTAACACGACCACGGCGATGCAGAACACAATGCTTCTCTTCTCCACGATCAACCCTCCTCATGTAATGATTGCTTCCTTACCGCCAAGGTAGAACCGACGGTACGATGAAAAAAAGCAGCGCCGTCCTCAATACCTCCCCACTGACAAGAGACGGCGCTGCTATCACGTCAGGGACCCTTGAAGAATCTAAAGCCAGGGCGGGCCGTTCTTCGCGCCGTGTGAAGGGCGCAATCGGATCACCGCCGCACCACCTCGATGTTGAGCACCGGATGGACCTCGTACCAGTTGTGATCCGCCTGGCCGTCGTACCGGCTAACGCCGTAGACTCGGACGCGGCTCCCGACTGAAGGCGGCGCCAGCTTGATCGGATCGATAATCTCACAAATGATGAACGGGCCCGGCCGGCCCAACTCGTCCACCAGCTTGAAGCTGAGATCGCCGTCTTCGTCGTTTACGCGCACCTCGGAGACGTAGCCCTCCGCCATCACGTGAGGCTTTCGGTTTTGCCCGATGTCGGCGATGTTCACCGTGTGAAATTCGCTAAAGTCGAGCACATCCGCGATAAGCGACGCCGCGCGCTCCTCTTCGAGGGGGCGCCTGCCGGACGCGACAATCACGGCGGCGATAAGCGCCGCCACGCCGATCACGGCAAGCGCGAAGCCTGGCTTGAGCACCAACTTGCGCAAGTTCTTAGCGGCCCAGGCGTTTGGAATCGGGGTTGGCTGTTGAGCATCGATCGAGGCTTCAATCGTGGTCCACGGATCGCGCTGCGGTGAGAACCGCGGCATCTCCTGGGCGAATCGATGGCCGTTGCGCAATCGCGCAAGCCGCGTGCGGCACGAACCGCAATCAAGCAGATGGTCCTCGACTCGCTTAACCGCGCTCGCCTCGAGCTCGCCGGTCACATAAAGCGAAAAACTACGTCGCAGGTCAATTCGCCAACATTTCATAGCTTGTACTCCACCACTCGTTACAAAAGCCGCCTCAGCGGTCTGAGCCGCGCCTCGAGTTCACTAAGCGCGCGATTCAATCGCGAGGCCACCGTTCCCGGCGAGCACTCCAGCACCGAAGCGATCTCTTCGTAAGAGAGCCCATCGAGGTATTTCAGCGCGACAACTGCCCGTAGCTTGGGAGACAGCTCCATCACGGCTCGATGGACGATTTCGCGCCGCTCGCCCTCGGCATGCTGAAGGTCGGCGGCCGCGCCCGTGTCGAGTTCCTCATCGCTGCCCAGCAGAGCTTCAAAGGGAATGTACTGGACGCCGCGCCCCCTCTGCTGGTTGAAGCACTCGTTCAACGTAATCCGATAGATCCAGGTCGCAAGACTCGCTTCGAATCTAAAGTTCGCCAAGCCTCGATAGATTTTCAAGAAAACAATCTGCAGCACGTCCTCCGCCCTTAACTCATCACCCATCGAATAGAAAATGATGTTGTAGACGCGGTCGCGGTAGCGCTCATAGAGAGCCTTGAAGGCCTCGCGGTCGCCCTGTTGGACGGCGATAATTGTGGCTCGCTCTTCGAAGTCGGGCTGCGATTCTCGAACTTTCATGAGTTGTATCAGATTAGTGGTACATGACTATTAGACACAAGCGGAGGGATTTTCTTCCGTCGGGGTCGATTCCCGCGCTGCGGGAGGACCGGTCTCACGGTTTGCACCGCCGCCAGGGGTGTAATCAAAAGGAGCTTTTGCCTGGGAATCCTTCATTGACACCTCACTTCAGTGAGGTGTCGCCGGACGCAGATAATCAATAGGGGCTTTTGTCAGGGTCCTTCATTAATACCTCAATTCAGTGTGGTGGCCGGACGCAGATGTCAGCCGGAACTGTTTAGACTGGGATTATCTACTTGATACTAACTTGATACGCCGCGCAGTCCACCTCACGTCAGTGAGGTGTTAATCAGATCAGTTCTGGGAAACCTGCCTCAACTTTCTGTCGAAGAAATCCGACGCCGCGTGATAGGCTCGCAGCCAGTCTTGATGTCGCAAAAAGTCGTGTATTTCGTCCGGGAAGATCAGCTCTTCAAACTCAACGCGGTGTTCGCGGAGCTTGCGAACCAGATCGACCGTTTGGCTGAACGCCACGTTGCGGTCGTCGTCCCCGTGAATCAGCAGAACCGGCGATTTCCACTTGTCGACCGACGAAATCGGCGAAGACTCGCGCGCAAGCTTGATTAATTCCGGCGAGCCTCCACCCCCGGGACCGCGACCCACACGCGCGCTCCAGTCGTGGACGCCGTGTAGATCGACGCCCGCCGCGAACAGATCCGAGTCTCGAGCCAGTCCCATCGCCGTCAGGAAGCCGCCGTACGATCCGCCCCACAATCCGATGCGTTTGGCATCGATGTCGCTTCGAGACTTCAGGTACTTCCCTCCCGCGACGATGTCCTGGTATTCCGATGCGCCTCGCGCGCCACGATGCTGTGCTTCGCGAAACGCGCGGCCGTATCCAATGCCCGCTCGATAATTCACCGACAGCACGGCGTATCCTCGGCTCGCCAGATACTGATTCATCGCGTACGCGTTGTGGTAGTAGTAACTGTAATGCCAGCCCAGCAACATCTGGCGAATGGGCCCACCGTGCATAAAGACCACGGCCGGCGCTTTGCCGGTCGCGCCCTTCGGCTTGAACAACTGGCCGTGAATCTCCAGCCCATCGGCCGCTTTGAAGATGACTTGTTCGGGATCGGTCAGTTGATCTGCCGGGAATTCGCGTGGAAGAGCTTGCGGCGCAAGCGCCGTTTTGCCCTTCACATCCGCTGATGATATGTAAGGCAGGAACGGAGTTTTCGCCGTCGAATGCATGAAAGCAATCTGTTTTCCTCCGTTCACAATCACCGGGTACATCTCGACGCTCCCGCCACTCGTAAGCTGCTCAAGTTTGCCGCCGACGACGTTCACCTTCCACAGATGCCGG
>DATLWF010000044.1:0-10107 GCA_035576605.1 Blastocatellia bacterium
CTGCCGAAGCAGGAATCACCGGTTGGGTGATAACCAACCAGCGCCCAATGTATAACACCAACCCGGTGCTTGACCTTGGGTTCCTGGGCGCGGAAACTGCGAACGCCTATAAAGGCGTGGTTGTGTTCCCGCTCGTAAAGAACGGAGAACCTCTCGGAGCAATCGCGCTCTATTCTACGCAGATCGCCGCTTATGGTAGCGAGCATATCCAGTTGATGGAATCGATCTCGCAGCCGGCGTCCGATGCTATCCGCAACGCGCTCACGTTCGAACAGGCCCAACGAGGCTCGTTCAAGGATTCAGCGACCGGGATGGCCAACGAACGCGCGCTGATCACTCAATTCGAGCGAGAACGCGCGCTAAGCGCTAAGCTAGGGACCCCTCTTTCGCTCATTGTGGTCAACACGAATCAGTTCGGGTTTGCCGACGGCGATGGCGAGAACAGTCGAGAACAAGCCCTCGCGCAACTATGCAGGCTAACCAAGAAACAGCTACGTGAGACCGACCTGGTCGCGCGCTACGACACTGGCTCTCTGATCGCCGTATTGCCGGACAGCGGCCAGATTGAAGCTTCCGAAGTATCCAGCCGCATCGGAAGAGAGATCGTGATGGCAGGATTGGCCAACGATTCTTCCGTCAGCGTAGGAACTGCGACGAGCCCCGATGACGGAGATAGCTTTGAGCACCTCCTGGGAGCCGCTCGTACAGCCAGTATCGATTGTGTTGGAACGATGCCCGAGTTTTCATTCGCCCCCTCCGCCAACGAGCATACCAAAGCCCCGAGTTGAGAAGGTTTCGTAGTACAGCCTATTTGGGCCGGAGTTCGCAGCTGATTTGCCTTTGAGCCTACAATAAGACCTTCTGCCTGAAGGCGGGACGACGAAACCGCTCGCAAGTGTGTAGCAGGTACACGAAAGTATAGTCGATACACAACTCCAATAACCTCCGCGTTGATCGCACTTACAGTCGCGCTCTCGCAAGTGTGTAGCAGGTTCTCATTTCTATCTCCTCTGGTCTTCAGTTCCACAACCAGCTAAGTCGCTGACTCTAAACCTGCGGTAGCTATTCCGCCCCTCCCGTCTGCCGCGGCACGCACATTGCCAAGTCCAGGATGCAAGAAGAAAAGGGTTGTAAGGCTACTCTCAGGTTGTCGTAACAACCCAGTCACAAAGAATAAGAATTACAAAAGGAGACCATGATGCTAAACGAAATCAAGATGGTTGAAGACGGAGTGATCTTCGAGTTGGAAATCGAAGAAGTAGAAGAAGTGGTCGCACCGGCCGTACTCGTTGTCGGCTAACGATCAAAAACCAAACCTGCGAAGGGCGCGATGATAGCGAACTCGAGCGCATCATCCACAGGAGAACCTGAGGATGAGTCGCTAAGTCGAAGCCATCGCGCCCTTCGTGCACACATCCACATGGACACGCAAGAACTACAATCGGGACCCTATTGCCTGTACCCACCTCGGCTCGCTCAAGAAGTCGACATCACCGAGCAAATCGAGGCGAGCGTCACGCGTTATGTCGTACGCAACGTCGCTACCTCTCGCTACTTTATTCTTAAACAGCCCGAGTACGGAGTTCTGAGTCAGTTCGACGGCAATTTGACGCTTTCGGATGTCGCCGGCGGCGGATCGCAAGGCGACGGCCCGCGCGTCTCGCTCCCGGCGCTGGTGAGATTCATTGGCAGGCTCGACTCGTTGGGTCTGCTGGCTCGCGGCGGTTCCGATGACCCGATCGCTGCTCACCAGCGCGAGCGCGGGCTGTATATTAGATTTCACCTCTTCAATCCTGATAGATTTCTGGCCTGGCTCGACCGTGTCTTTGGATGGGCGCTCACAAGAACTTCTATCCTTTCTTCGTTTGCCCTGATGGTGTTCGTCGCCTTCTGGATGCTCGCTCGAGCGGATGAAGTCTCAACTTACACATCATATCTATATCGCGAATATGGCATTGCAGCGATCCTCGCAATCACGCTGACGATAACTGCTTTGCACGAGTTTGCGCACGGACTGGCCTGCAAGCACTTCGGCGGCGATGTGCGCGAGATGGGTGTGTTGCTGATCTATTACGTCCTGCCGGCGTTTTATTGCAACGTCACGGACATCTACCGGATAGGCCGCAAGCACCAGCGGTTGTGGGTGATCTTTGCCGGCATTTACTGGCAATTGGTAGTGAGCGCCCTCAGTGGATTGTTGTGGCTCCTGGCGACGCCGTACACGCTGCTTGCGGATCTGTCGCTGCTGATTTTCATCGGTGGCTCGTTCAATATTCTCATCAACTGCAACCCTCTTATCAAGCTCGACGGCTACTACGCGCTTTCGCAAGCCCTTGGCGTTGTTAACCTGCAGGGGCGTTCTTCTGATTACGCGCGGTCGTTGTTCGCTCGTCTTCTGGGCGAGCCCCAAACGAGAAAGTCGGATTCCCACAGGCCTCTGCTTTATATCAGCTACTGGGTCTGTTCAATCCTTTATTCAGTGATTCTGATCTGGCTCATCCTCGGATGGGTGAGCGGTGAGTTGATGGACGGGTTGCGATTCTTAGGAGTGTTGCTGACGATGCTTCTGGCGGCACTGCTCACGGAAAGATGGTGGAAGCCGATATTGACTAAAGGACGTGCCCTCCTCGCTTCAGCCCTGAGAAGTCTCTTTTTTTTGAAGCGGGCGTCGAGCACGATCGAAGGAGTACCAACCATGTCAGCACCACAAGTTCTCGATAAGCCAGTGTCCGAGCAGGAGAGCCTTCAAAGCCCGGCTCGAAAGAAATCGTCGCCAACACGCCGCCGGGTGATCAAGTTTGGGTTCGCACTGATTGTCATCGCTGTGTTGATCGCGCCCTGGGAGGCCGCGACCGGGAGCGATTGCACGTTGCTATTGCCTCCAGAGCGTGAAGGCGTCGTCCGTTCAAACACCGACGCGGTGCTGGCAGAAGTTTACGTGCACCCAGGCGATGCCATTGCCGTCGGAGCGAGGGTGGCGCGCCTGTCAAACCCTGACATCGAAGACCGGCTCACACAACTGAGCGCGGAGATTAACCGGCTCAATACCAACAATTCGAGAATAGAAGAAGAGCTGCGTGTGCGCAGCGAGAGCGTTCTCTCAGCCAACTTCAAGGAGTTCGACCGCAAGCGTCTCGCGAGCGAGCTTAAAGATGAGTCGACCCAGATCGCCAATGCGGACACGAGCGCAGGTGCGCAGCGATCTCAGAGCGCTCAGCCCCTCCCGCCTTCACTCGCGATTCTTCAATCGGAAATAGAGCTGAAGCAGATTCAGCTTGAACACAACCGTCGAGAGGTGGAACGGTACAAGAAGTTGTTGGATCAAGGGCTGGTCGGAGGGCAGATCTATGACCGTGCCGTCGCCGAAGCTCGCCTCAGCGAGGCCGGACTTCGGGCTGGGCAGGCGCGACTCGAAGCGGCCCTTGTAGACCATCGCAGGCTAACAACCGGCGCCCAGACAAATTCGCTTGTCGCAGAAACGGAGGCACGCGCCGCGCGTTCAAACTTCGAGTCGCTGATCACGGAACTACACTCGAATCGACAGCAGCTCGAATCCCTCCGTCAGAGGCATGAGCTGCTCAGCCGCGAGTCCGAAGGAATGGCAATAGTGGCATCGAATTCGGGCGTAGTGCTTGGTGATGATCTGCGAAAGATGGTCGGCCGCCGCTACAACCGCGGCGACGAGATCTGCCGCATTGGCGAGATCGGGAAATTCCTCCTAAAGATTGATGTGAGCGAACGTGAGATCGCAAACGTCAGACTCGACAGCCCCGTGCGGTTCAAGCTGAAGACTATGCCCGGCCAGGTATTCACAGGCCGAGTCTCGAAGATAAACGCCGAGCCAATGCCCAATCAGTACGCCCAGCGTTTTTATCCGGTCGAGGTTTTGATTGAGAATTCCGATGGGCTGTTGCGGCCAGGAATGACCGGCTTTGCGCGCATCAGCTTCGGGCGCCAATCAATAGGCTTAATCGTGGCGCAAAAAGTCTGGCAGGCCCTGAGGCCCGAGCTTTGGCTGTTCTAGCACTGTAAGCACTGTCGCCCTGTACCATCCGTCCACAAGAACGACCTCCGAGGTTGAGGCGAGTCTCCCTAACTGCGACGAGGTCGGTTTTGCACGGCCACAGGTAATCACCCCAAATCCGCAGATTGTGGACTACCGAGCTTCCACTCGACCCGGCAATGATGGAGGCACATCAGTTGCCCATACCAGGTTGGTAGTGGGAGAACTCTTCTGATGCGGAGAAGGAAGATACTAGTAGTAGACGATGAGGTAGTGATTCGGGAACTGCTGACGACGGTCCTGGAGCGGGCTGATTACGACGTGATTCTCGCGGAAGACGGACTGAGCGCCGTCGAGAAAGCAACCTCCGAGAAGCCCGACCTCGTGATCACCGATGGATTGCTCCCAAAGTTACACGGCTTTCTGGCATGCAAGGCGATCAAGGCACTAGTTCCTGCACCCAAGGTAATCCTTCTGACAGGTATCTATACGAAACTGACTTATAAGTGGGAGGTCAAGGCGCAATATGGCGCCGATGATTTGCTCACGAAACCAACCAGGCCTGCTGATCTGCTCGCCTGCGTTGAAAAACATCTAGCCCATTGTCACAACTGAATCGACTTTGAATAGCACCAAGTCACCTGGGAGCGGTCTGACTGCCGAATGCCGAAGCCGCCTCACTTCGTTTTCGTCGACCTGGTTAATGGCGCCGGCCTGGAGCGCACTCGCAACCCTTTTATCTGGATGGTAACACCGCTATCAGTCCACGGGTCCACACCGATAAAGACAACTGAGAATTCTTTGACCGCCGAGCTAAACCTAATGGTGTCAGACCGTGGCTCGATCAGCCTGTTGGTGGAATTCGCCAACTTCTGCCAACTGCGTCTGAAGGCCGGCGTTCCAAAGTTGGTCTGCTGGCCTACGAAGAGGCCCGCCTGCGGGCTGCCCTCGTACACCGCTAGAACCAATCCACCCCCGACCCCCTCGTTTTTCCCAAAATCAATTCTACCGCCGCTGAAGTCCAGAAACGCTTCTCTGGTCTCTTTGCTGAGCTTATACTGGAACACCCAGAATCCGTTTGCAGTATTCGCGTTGTCCGACTCCCACTTCAGAGCATGAGCACTGGCGTCCGTTTGCTGCCAACGGTTCAACCCGAAGGACTTTTGTTCGTTCAATCCAGAACGATTCCCAGATTTGGCATACCAGCTTGTAGGCTGGTACTCGCCGTCTTTGGTTGGACCTGTTGAGGGAGCTTGTTGACTGGGCTTCAACGCAGGTTTCGATTGGTCTTTGCCCGGTACTTTACTCTGCCAAGGGAGGGTTACTGGTCCGGGATATTCGATGCTTGCAGGTCCGACACCGACGGCCACTGTTGCTTCCATCAGAGTCATCAACACAATGGCCGTAGTCCGCCGCTTCACAATGCGAGACTGCTCTCCCAACAAGTCTAGCCAGCTCTTGCTCATTACTCGCACCCGAAGTGATCTCAATATCCGCCCCAACACAATGCTACGATTGCGCCGCACCCGAGTCTTTGCCCTTTTGGAACACCCCAACGAGTTTGAGCAGGGCCACGGCCCCGCCCGTCAGCGCGGACACCAGCGTAAGAGTCGAATCGAACAGTTCCTTCTGCGTAACAAACAAGAATGCTATCACACCCAACAGGACGAGCAGCAACGGCGCTTTCAACCTGTCCCAGTGGCTCTCGACGTCGGCTCGATAGGTGTTGACACCTTCTTCCGCCGATACTGAGAGAACGAATCTGCGGAAGCTTTCATCCATCAGGCGAAGCGACGGGTCGCGCACCAGGAAGCCACGTTGCATCAGCCGGCGGAGATCGGGATCCCTGCGGCTGACCAGCCCATCCTTGGCCACGCGAAACAAAGTCATTCTCTCATCTCGAGAGCAAGTCGACCATACGGCCCTATAGTAGTTCTCTGCCTGCTCACGCACGGCTGCTATCAACTCCTCCGAGTCGGCATTCTCGGTTGGCACTCTGCGGGCCAGGCTCTCAAGATAACGCCAGGGATTCTCTCCGGCCCCGAGGGCGCTGAACAGACCGGGGCACGCTCCGGGCTCAGCCTGATCGAAAGTGTTTACTCGCACAAACAAGGCTAACGCCACGGCCCACCGTTCGCTGTCCAGCAATCGATCCCCGGAGAGTTCATTCGCTTCGTCACTGCCGGCGTCCGACTTGTCGGCCTCGGAATTCTTTTGGGCGCCGTTTATGGTCTTGGAGTCGTTTCTCTTACCGACTGTTAGAGGAAAGTTGATCGGGTCGACCGACGACAAGATAACGACGCGCCGGCGTTTCTTAACCAGGTTTTCCGCGAACCAAAGCTTTCGCTCGTTCCATACCGTATCCTCCCTGTTGAACTCGAAGCCGTCGATGACGACCGGAAGATCAGGCATAGACTCGATGAATTCAGTTTGCTTCCTCCACGCCTCTTCAGTTTCGATGCTGCTCAGGTCAACGTGCAAGAATGTCGGTGGGTCCGCCATAGGAAAGCGGCCGCGGCGATCCAGGACTGGCGGGCTGACGACGAGGTAGTTCTCGTCGGTCTGGCCGGCAGGAGGAATCTGGAAGCGGCCGGTTAGACCTGGCGTCTTTAGATCCAATAGAAGGATTCGGCGAGCGGCAAAGCGAAGGGCGAAGTACGTAACTACAAGCACTCCTGATACTGCCACCAGGAACAACCACAACAAGGGTTTTCCCAAAGACATGAATCCTGGCACCACCGACGTCAGAGTCCAGCCAGCAGCAGGCGGCTTGACATCACCCTGTGGGGGAGCGCTTTCAGCGGTCGCGTTTGGTGGGGCGCCGGCCGCGCGATTATCGTCCCGTCGCGTGATCGCGCGCAGAACGAGTTCCACTTTGTCTCCATCTTCCGATGCTGCCCAGCGCTTGTCGGACGACTGGGCTCGTGCCAGGGGGAGACTGTCGACAGACGTCTCGTTATAGAAGGGACTGAATGTCGTCAGAAAGAACCTCAGCAATCCGCCGAGCGGCCGGCCCGAGATCTCTTTGTCTTGTTTCCAATGTGTACAGAAAAAGAACGAAGAATAAACGTCCAATTCCGAATCGAGTCTCGTCTTGATCAACTGCTCCCGAGCTGTCCCGACATCGACCTGCGGGTCCATAGCTGAATACAAACCTCGCACTTGATCTTCTCTGGCTTCGAGCCCTCGCGCCAGCGACATCTGGCCGTGTCTTATGAAGACTCGAATTTGTTCATCTCGCATTAGCTTGAAGAAAGCCATCGTCGGCGCCACGCACGCCAGCGCCATCAGGGAAACCAACGCAACCGAATACGACCTGCGCCAGTCCGCAAGCATCGACAGCACAGGCAACTTCGAAAGTTGCAGCCGGCGCCTTTCGTCCGCCAGGAGAAGGAAGTGGACAAGCGACAGCGCTGGAAAAAGCAGCGCCCAAACGATCAATACGACGTCACTCGACACAATCACCAGTACTCCGAAGATAATGAACAGCGCAAAGTTGACCGCCGCAACTTGC
Organism: Blastocatellia bacterium; assembly: GCA_035576605.1. GTDB lineage: Bacteria > Acidobacteriota > Blastocatellia > UBA7656 > UBA7656 > Onstottus_A. Next base: position 7,518 of record DATLWF010000044.1, read on the forward strand.
TTGTAGCACTCGTGCCGTTTCGGGTCCGGCCAGATCATGGAGAACCGCGTCTTTGGCCTGAAAAGAAAGATGCAGCCAAGGACGACGGCCAGCAACAGCGCATAGAAGGTGAAAGCTATCGCGGTCAGAGTCATGGTCTCGAGATTGACGGTTCTGAGGATCTGTCTGTCTCGAAAGACAACCAGCGACCAGGGCAGGTCCGCGATTGGAGTCACATACCCGCGCTGCGAACCGCCCAGATACTGCAGGCTTAACCACTCGCTCTCGCGAGACTGCACTGCCCCGCGAAGCCTCTTGTCCATGTTGCACTCTTCAAAGAAGTGCTCATCCAGATTTTTTTCATCGTCCGTGTGGAAAAGCACCAGGCCGGTGCTATCGATAACGCAGAATCCATAACCCGCGGGGAGCACGGGATCATAAAGCGACAACAGCCTCGTGTCCAAGAAGGACACAACGTACTTCTGGTCGGGCGTTAACTTGGAAATGACTGCGACGTTCTCCCCCGAGGTCCGCGAGTTCAGCGCCTCCACACACAATGGACGCTGCGACCCTCGATCAACACTCACGTTCCACAGCTTTCCGGCTAGCGCGTCTGTGAAGAACCGCCGTCCCGCTACTGAAACGAACGCCGTATGGGACTTTCTGGTTGTAAACTTGATCCGCTGCTCGCCTGATACATTGGCCCACGTCGCGTTGTTGAAGTACGGGTAGGGTGCGCTCCTGGGATCAAGGACCCCGTCATCACGAAGGATGTTCTCCTTGTAGTACCTCGGCTCGAACGGCACATTGGGGTCTCCGGATGGGCACGACGTCTCTACCCCCGCTCCCGGCAGGGTGTCTCGGAAGCTACCGTTGAGGGCGTCCAGTTGATCGCTGGCGCTGGCCAATTCGCTTCTTAGATTGCGGTCGACGCTGCTCGCGAGCCTTTCGAGTTGCTCGTCCAGGCGATTCTCGACAGTGACATATGTGTAGCCATCCAACAGAGTCAGAGTCAGGAGTGCAGTGCCAAAAAACGCTGAACACCCGGTGAGCACCACATCCGCCTTACGCAATCGATCCTTCGGCCCAATTAATCTCAGCTTGATCAAGGGGCCGCTGAGGGTTGTCATAAGCACCAGCAGAATGAACAGCAACAACAGCGTGTATGAGAACGAGAAGGTCTTCCTGTTTAGACTATCGAAACGCACCAGACCACAAACGGTTAACCTGTAACCCTCTTCGCCATCAGAGCCGGCTTTGCGAAAGTTGAGCTGAATCGGCTGTACAAACAGTTTGTAATCGGTCTCCGCGATGGTGATCTTGGTCAGGTCCGATGACCCGCGTTCAGGTCTGCGACTACCTTGGCGAGACTTCCCGCCGCCGTTAGCCGTCTGCGGGGTCTGCGTCTTTTCAGTGCTGTGATCGCTGGACCCGGCCTCGTTGGTTTTGCCCCCTGGTGAATTGGAGGTTCGAGCGGACAAAAGATCGTCAAGGTTCACGATGGTCATGGAATCCCGACCGTATTCAAATACGACCTCGCCCGTTTCTGAATCGGCAACGAATACCCTATCGAAGAGTCCCTCATCGGCAACCTGCCTGTCATCAAACACAAACCTGGCAATCGGCGGGGTCAGCAACCTTTCCGTGTCGTGGCTCGCGACTGAGAACCGTCCCAGTTTGAATTCAGGACCGCCGCTGCACTCGTAATTCAGAATGGTCGAGCCATCTTGCTTGAATTTCACGGTCACTACGGGCGTCGGGCCAGGGTTATTTTCATCAATCTCCGTCGAGGCTGATGCGCGATCGAATTCTAGGACTGTTCCGAACGGGCTAAGAGGTTTGAAATATTCCTTAAGAAGATCAGGATCTATTTCCAAAGGATCGTTGTCGCAGGCCTTCCTTGCCGGGCTCAGGACAACACTCACGAGACCGTCTACTCTTTTGACAATCTGTCTGCCGATGCCCGCCAGCGACCGATGAGACCGGTCTATGAAATAAGCCTGCTGCGAGGACACGTAGACGAAGTAGTAGAGGCAGAATGGAATCACCAGGATCACTAGGGTGATTCCCAGAATCACAACCCTGCTTAACTTCGAGACTATCCTTGGCATGGCCATCCGCCGTTCGCGCCCTTTTCCGCTTCAGCCGGATTTTCGGCGCCACTACCCACTACTAATATGACGAGAAAAGGCCAGGCCGTAATTCGCTTTGCAACTCGGCCTTCTGCGCCAGTCAGTTGAGAAGCCATCGGAGCGCCCCGATGCGCAGAGTTAATCAAAGACTCGTGCGGCGAGTGACCTCGCTGTCAATGTATCTTGCGGGTGCGTCTTTTCAGATAATCCATCAGGATGTACTGTCCCAGAGTTAAGGTCGTCGCGAAATAAGCCTTCCCCTGGCAGATTTCAGTCACCCTTTTGACGAAGTCCACCAGGTAGTAGTCATCAGCGAGCATAAAGGTGTTTATCATTATTCCGCTGCGGCGGCAGGCAGCCACTTCCCGAAAGGTCTCGCGCAAGATCAGCGGGTCCAGACCCATCGGATTTTTGTAGATTCGTCCTCCCTCCATCGTCATCGCTGAGGGCTTTCCATCGGTGATCATGATGATCTGCCG
>DATLWF010000045.1:0-8454 GCA_035576605.1 Blastocatellia bacterium
AGCACCGTCACGCCTTGAGTGAACGGGAATGCGCTGGCTGACTTCACTTCTCCGCCAACGAAGTAAACGTCTCCGCCAACCAAGTAAACGTCGGCCTGCGGGATGTTCACAATATCGCCGGGCTCAAGGAATGCCACCTCGTCGAATTTGCCTTTAAGAAGTGCATTGATCGATACCTGAATGAGCTTGAACGCAGGCTCCTGGTCCGCTGCTCGCGCCGGCAGCCTGCGGATAATGAAGGCCGTAGACCCGTGATTATCCGTCAAACCCCCAGCCAGGGTCATGAGTTTCAACAGGGAAGGCGCGCTTTCGATCTGATAGACGCCAGGTTTCCTGACTGCGCCTTGGATGTAATAGTAATTCTTCATGCCGGTCCCGGCTGACTGGGCATAACTGGTTGGCAAGCTCCCCATCATGCTTGCAAACATACTTGCAAGCGCCATCAACAGACCGACGAACGGTGCGCCGCTTCTTCTCGTCCCCATCATGCCCTGGTCCTCCAGTGTCGAGGTCGACCAGCCAACGGAATCTCTGATTGGCTCGCTTGACTAATTACTGGGATCGGCTTTTTCGGTCTTGGAAGTTATATCACCGTCAAGCATTCGTTTCAATAGGTAAACCATCGGTTGCTTCAGGCTGCGGCAGGTTCGCCGGATCAAGCGCACTGGCGACTACGTCGTGAGTCTTCCGCGCGAGCTGCCTCGCCCGCTCTTTCATCTCCACCCGACTTGTCTCCTCTTGAAGCCGCTCCACTGCGATTGGCAGGTGATAGGTGATCGTCAGCTTGCCCGGGCGTGGGAGCATTTGTCCGACGGGCCAGATCCTTCCTGCGCCTTTGATGGTCACCGGCACGATCGGAACACCGTGAGTCAGCGCCAGGCGAAATGCGCCCATCTTAAAGGGCATCAGCTTGCCGGTCCTTGTGCGGCCGCCTTCGGGGAACATCACCAGAGCGCGACCCTTGCGCAGCAGCTCGATCGCCTCACGTTGCGCCGATGCGTCCGCGGCAACATCCAGGTTCACCGGGAACGCCCCGAACATCCGCATCATTAGTCCGAGCACCGGTATTCGAAACGGCTTGTCCCACGCCATGTAGTAGATGCGCCTCGGCATCGGGATCGTTATCCAGATGGGATCGGCGTAGGTGACGTGATTCGGCGTGATGATGCAAGCGCCTTCACGCGGGATGTTGTCGACGCCGTGAAATTCAACCTTGAACAGAATCCGGCAGAACCACCAAACGAATGGGGTGAGCACGGCTATCAGAAATCGCATCATCTAAACATTCCCGCCGGCGTCCCTGGGAGCTCAGGCTTCGCCGCCTGCTCCCTGGTTTCGAACCGGTAGTAGCAGGCATGGACGCCTGCGCTCCCGGGGCCATCTGAACATGGGTCGTGTCATTAAACTATGCTCCGGAGCGCGCGTGCAAGCGTCGCGCACTTTACTTGATTTGGCACGCATAGTTTGAGCGGGGCAGGACGCTCTGTTACAGTAATATCACTCTCGCGATGGACTACGAACTGAAGTATAAGTATTTGATCGAGCGGGTAACCCCGCAGCTGGGTGCTGAACACGTTGCTCAGGTGAATCGCGCTTACGACGTCGCCCATGAAGCTCACTCTGGTCAGACGCGCGACGAAGGCACGCCTTACATCGTCCACCCCATTCGCGTAGCCGTGTCGTTAGTGGATGAGCTCAATCTCTTTTCACCGAAGCTGATTTGTTCCGCGCTGCTTCACGACGTGATCGAGGACAGCGCCATCACTCGCGAAGACGTCGGACGGATGTTCGGGGAAAAGATCGCCGAAGTCGTGTGGCTGCTGACTAAGTTGGAAGATGTGAGCCTGCCTCAGTATCTCGCCAACATCGAAGCTGCCGCTCACACCGGAGCGCCAATCGTAAAGCTTTGTGATCGGCTCGATAACTTGAGGTCAATCATTCACTCACCCAGACTTGAGAAGAAACGCCGCCTTATTCGCACGACCGAGGACCTATATCTGCCGCTTGCGGCGCGAACCAACCGCTATCTTCACGACGAGCTTCGGCACTCGCTCGACGAGGCTCGCAGTCACGTTATGAGCGCGGGTTGACTTCCGCGCCGAGGAGAACTCGCCATGCGTAGGATACTCTTTTCCACTGTCGTGATCTTTTCTGTTTGCACAGTCGCGCTCGGACAGAAAGACGCTGCCGAGCTCGCGAGATTGCGAACCCAGATGGGCGTACCTGAATCGACTCCTATCACGCCGGCAGCGTCGCGGATGCAACCGATAGAAGGGCCACTGAAAGTCTTTCTGTCCACGGCAGGCGACGAGACTGCCTCGCAAGAGGTGCTGCTGTCTATCAAGAAGATTAATGCGAAACCCGACAAGTACGGGACGATTGAGGTGGTCGACAATTTTTCAAAAGCCAATTTGATACTGGTTCACTACGAGCTCACGGAAAAGAGACGTGAAGAAGTCGACAACAATATGACGATGGACCCCGGCTCAAATTCTCGAATGGGAGGCGGAGGCAAATCCGACCGATACATCAGCAGCCAGGTTCGCGGCTACGTCCTCGCACGGAGGCCGGAAGGATTTGAGGTCCTCACTCGATATGAGCACAAAGTCAAATTGAGCGAACCTCGCAAAGACTTGAGCGATGCGCTTCTCAGTATCCTTAAACGCCAGGCCGATTTGAAGAAATAGACTCGGAGCACCCTTGAAAGCGCCTCACAAATCGCGATCGCGACGCTCGCAATTCGTTGTCCAGGCGTAGCGTGCTTCCGCTCCGATCCACCCTCCCTCACAAGATTCCCAGGAAAGCCCTTAAGTAGCTGATTTCTTGCGGGATTTCCAGCCCGGTCCGGTTTGAAAAAGGCGGGTCCATCTAGTACAATTTCGATTGCTCATTAAGCATGAAAATCTTCTCAAACGCCTCTTGAAAAATCGAAAGTTGAGGCAGCAAAAGAGCCGCGACAAAGACGCTCGGCTTGGAGGAGTTGTGCTTCGATGGTGGAGCAGCGCCCGCGCGAATGTAGACACCGGCGTGACTGCCGGATCGGCGCATTTCGCGCCGAAAACCGCGGAGCGATGTCCGACAAACCTCAGTTTGTCGCGGGCTGATCGCTGGATTAGGTACTCGCGACAAACTGAAGTCTGTCGGGCTTTTTCATAGGAGAGAATTGAAGAATGGCTGAAGCGGCACACAGAATTCCGGTCAACATAGAAGAAGAAATGAAGCGCAGCTACCTTGATTACGCGATGAGCGTGATCATTGGCCGCGCGCTTCCCGATGCGCGAGACGGGCTCAAGCCGGTTCATCGACGGATTCTTTTTTCAATGCACGAGATCGGGTTGACTCCCGGCAAACCGTTCAAGAAATCGGCCACCGTCGTTGGCGACGTTCTGGGCAAGTACCACCCGCACGGTGACACCGCGGTCTACGATTCGCTGGTGCGAATGGCGCAGGACTTCTCGCTGCGATATCCGCTGGTGGACGGCCAGGGTAACTTCGGTTCGGTCGATGGCGACTCGCCCGCCGCGTATCGATACACCGAAGCGCGGCTCACTCGCATCGCGACCGAGATGCTCGCCGACATCGACAAGGACACGGTCGACTTTGTGCCGAACTACGACGAGTCACGCGAAGAGCCGACGGTCCTGCCAACACGGTACCCGAATCTGCTGGTCAACGGATCGGGCGGCATCGCGGTAGGCATGGCCACGAACATCCCGCCGCACAATTTGAGCGAGGTAATCGAAGCGACGATTTATCTGATTCAAAATCCAACCGCCCGACTAAAGACGCTGATGGGGATGATACCCGGTCCCGACTTTCCAACCGCGGGATTCATCTACGGACGTGAAGGCATCAAGAACGCCTACGAGACGGGCCGGGGCATGATCATCATGCGTGCGCGAGCTTCCATAGACCGCGCCGGGAAAGCGGGCGAACGCATGGCCATCGTCGTCACCGAGATTCCGTATCAGGTCAACAAGGCCAAGCTGCTCGAGCGCATCGCCGAGCTGGTCAACGACAAGAAACTCGAGGGCATCTCCGATCTTCGCGACGAGTCCGATCGCGAGGGCATGCGAATCGTCATGGAACTGAAACGCGATGCGATACCGGACATCGTGCTGAACAACCTCTACAAGCTGACTCCGATGCAGCAGTCGTTCGGTGTGATCAACCTGGCTATCGTAAACGGGCAACCGCGTGAGCTCACGCTGATCGATACGCTGAACATCTTCTTCGAGCATCGGCGCGAGGTAGTGATTCGCCGCACGCGTTACGATCTGAAAAAGGCCGAAGCGCGCGCGCACATTTTGGAGGGCTTGAAGAAGGCGCTCGACAACCTGGACGCGGTGATCTCGCTGATTCGCAAATCCAAGAGCGCACCCGAAGCGCGCGAGGCGTTGATGGAGCGCTTCAAGTTCAGCGAGTTGCAAGCGCGCGCGATCCTCGAAATGCAGCTCCAGAAGCTCACTGGCCTCGAGCGCCAGAAGCTGATCGATGAATACAAAGAGGTCATTCAGCTTATCGCGGAGCTTGAGGAGATACTGGCGAACGAGTCGGTGCTGCGCAACCTCATCGTCAAGGAGCTGCGGGAGGTTCAGAAGGAATACGGCGACAAACGAAGAACCGAGATCATCGAATCGGGCGCCGAGCTCACCCTCGAAGACCTGATCGCCGACGAAGACATGGCGATAACCGTGACGCATTCGGGTTACGTCAAGCGCACACCCGTGTCGGTCTATCGCGCGCAGCGGCGCGGAGGAACTGGCCGAAAGGGCGCGACCACCAAGACCGACGACGTTGTCGATCATATCTTTGTGGCGTCCGCTCACAGCTTCGTGATGATCTTCACCAGCAACGGACAGGTCTACAGGATCAAGGTGCACGAGATTCCGGACGCGGCCGCGGCGGGGCGGGGCAAAGCCATCGTCAACCTTGTGAACATCCCGCCGGGTGAGAAGTTCGCCGGCATCGTTCCGGTTCGTGACTTTGAAGAAGGCAAGTTCGTGGTAATGGCGACTCGAAAGGGGACCATCAAGAAAACCGAGCTTTCACGATTCGCCAATATCCGCACCGGTGGAATCATCGCGATGGGGATCGATGAAGGCGATGAGCTGATCGCAGCCGAGATCACCGACGGCAAGAAGAAGATCTTCCTTGCCACTCACGAAGGTATGGCGATTTGCTTCGATGAGTCCAAGCTTCGAGCGCAGGGGCGTCAGGGCTCCGGCGTGCGAGGCATCACGCTCAGGAAGACCGATTTCGTGATCAGCGTAGCGGCGGTGAGCGACGATACGGAGATGCTCTCGATCTCGGAGCACGGATACGGCAAGCGCACGAAGCTCGAGGAATATCGCTTCCAGTCACGCGGCGGCAAGGGCGTGATCAATATGAAGACTAGCGACAGGAATGGTCTGGTGGTCGCCGTGTTGCCGGTCAGCGACGAGAGCCAGATTATGATAATCACCAATCAAGGCAAGCTGATTCGGATGGAGACAAAGGGCATTCGCGTATCCGGACGCTCGACCCAGGGCGTCAAGCTGATCGATGCTTCCGATGGCGACCTGGTTTCGTCGGCTTCGTTGATCGAGCGCCAGGTTGACGCGACAGAGGAGTCCGAGAGCTAAGTGACCAGAAAAAGCGACGGGGCGAGGAGGCGACGCAGATGAACAAAAAAGGCGAGAGGGCGAGGGCGCGAGGGGGCGACGGGGCGATTGAACGTTTCGCCTCCTCGCCCCCTCGCCCCGTCGCCCCCTCGCCCTTTCGCCCCCTCGCCTTATCGCTTTTATTCTGCCTGGTTCTGGGAGCCGGCGGGTGCCATCGGGATGTTGACCAATCGCTGGGACGCGCGGTCGAAGCATGGGATTCCGGCGACTACAAGGTCGCGGCTGAAGAATACGAGCGTTATCTTGAGCAGGATCCCAGCAGCGAAAAGGCGTCGGAGGCGCGCTTTCAACTTGCCAACATTTATTACTTCAAGCTGCAGCGCTTCGATCAGGCGCGGGCTCACTACAGCTCTTTTCTCGAACGCAATCCCGCGCACTCGAATGCGCAACTCGCGCGTGAGCGATTGGCTGAGGTGCTCGGAGAAATGGGCCGCTCCTACGAAGCGATTGCCGAATACGAGAACCTCAATCCGCAAGATGCAAACGAGCGCCGGCGCATCAGGTTACGCATCGCCGATCTTTACTTTGCGCAGAGAAACTACAGCCAGGCTCTCACCGAATACGAGAAAGTCATCGAGAAGGTGGCTTACGACGAGTTGAGCGAACAGGCGTATTTGCGTGAAGCCTCAATCTATCACCTCGAGCGGACCCAGTACTCCCAGGCGCTGCCGGTTTACCAGAAGCTCGCCACGGAGAGCGGCGATCCCAAGGTACGCGTTCGAGCGGCGTATGGATTGGCAGACTGCCAGGCCGGGCTTTATGAGTTCGACGAAGCGGTAAAGACTCTGCGCGCGATCAGGGATGATCGTGAGCAGACTGATGTCGCCCGTCGAGTGGCCGAGCTCGAACAGCAGAAACGCGAAGCAGCCCAGGCGAAAAGCGGACTGCAGAAGTAGAAGGCAGAAGGCAGAAGGCAGTAGGCAGAAGGCAGAAGGCAGTAGGCAGAAGCAGAAGGCCGAAGGCAGATTTCGATTCCTCACGCTGCCTACAGCCTTCCGCTTTCTGCCTACTGCCTTCCGCCTTCTGCCTACTGCCTTCTGCCTACTGCCTTCTGCCTACTGCCTTCTGCTTTCTGCCTGCTCGTTCTCCACCCACACCGCCCCATCCTCGAAGTATTCCTTCTTCCAGATCGGGACGATCTTCTTCAAGCGATCGATCGCGTAATGGCAGGCTTCGAATGCGATCTTGCGATGGGCGGATGTTACGGCTATCACGACGCTCGATTCTGTTATGTCGATGCGCCCAAGTCGATGAATTATACCGACGCGGTTGATTGGCCAGCGCTCGTGCACCTCACATCCGATCTGTTCCATCGTTCGAAGCGCCATTGGCTCGTACCCTTCATATTCGAGGTACAGCGTTCGGCGGCCTCTTGTGTTGTTGCGCGCCACGCCGTCGAAGATGACAACCGCTCCTGAATCGCCTTCGAGCAGGCGCGCCCGCAGACCAGCGATGTCGATCGGCTCGCGGGTTATCTCGAATATGTCGCGGCTCGGAGCTTCACCTCCGCTCACGGGAGGAAGCACGGCGAGACGGTCGCCATCCGAGAGAGGGTGGGAAGGCGAAGCGTATTCCTCGTTCACGGCGAACAGCAGGCTGCGCTGCATTTCGCCAAGCCGCGGATGTTGGGACTTGAGAATGGCGAAGGCGCTTTCGACCGTTGCCGGTGCTTCAATGGTGAGATCGAGGGTGGATGATCCGACCCATTCGCGAGCCTGACCGAATAAGAGGGCGGTGATGCGTACGGTGGTCGGCATGATTCTGGGCAGAAGTCCTTAGTTCGTAGTCCGTAGTCCGTAGTCCGTGGTCCGTAGTTAGCAGTCGCAAAAAGGGATAGGCTACGGACTACGAAGACAACTACGAACTACTGACTACGAACTACTGACTACGGGCTACTGACTACGGGCTACTGACTACGGACTACTAACTACGGACTATTTCCACATCCTCGATTCTTGCGTCCTCTATCTTGAACGCTCGGAGTTCAACTCGCGGCTCGAGGGAAATGATAAAGTAAAACGCTTCGGGGTAGAAAGCCATCTCGACATCCGACGCCGACGGGTAAGCCGCCGTGCGTGGATGGGAGTGATAGACCCCAAGCAAAGCCTGGCCGGATTCGCGTATGCGTCGCATCGCCGCGAATAACTCTTCGGGCGTCGCGAAATACCGCGTCTCAGGTTTGTCGGCGTCGTTCCGAAGCTGATGAATATCGGTAATCAAGCCGTTGCTGCCGCTGAGCAAGCCGCAGCATTCCTCAGGGTGCTCGCGCCTTGCGTGTGCTTCTATCGCTGCAGCGATCGCTTCTGTGATTTGAACGAGCTTATCGCTCAACAATCGGCCTCCACATCCGTAATCAGCAGTGGATTCTACCACAGCGTGTCATATGCGTTGGCGACCGCCCTCCGTCCCGTCAGGAGGGCGCCACTTTCTGCCTTATGAACATTGCCCTCCTGACGGAGGGCGGCCTTGGCGCCACCTTCTGCCCTATAAACATTGCCCTCCTGACGGAGGGCGGCCTTGGCGCCACCTTCTGCCCTATAAACATTTCCCTCCTGACGGAGGGCGGCCTTGGCGTCACCTTCTGCCCTATAAACATCGCCCTCCTGACGGAGGGCGGCCTTGGCGCCACCTTCTGCCCTGTAAACATCGCCCTCCTGACGGACGGCGCGCACAGACTGAAGTCTATGCTACGTCGTGTTGCATTCAGTGTCTGCGGCGAATAGCATGGCACTCAAGCGCGGAGGTTCAACATGCACAGAATCGAGCAACGTTCGTCCCTCAGACTCGGGTA
>DATLWF010000046.1:0-2619 GCA_035576605.1 Blastocatellia bacterium
TAACATGGATCTCTGGTTCGCCTGACTTGCTGATGTCTGTATTCCTGATGGGCAGTATGATCTGTAATCTTCGCAGTCGGTCGAGCCGGAAACATCTAGCGGCGGCGCTCCTGTTCTTTGCTTGCGCTTTGTTGAGCAAAGAGGCGTCGATGGCGTTTATAGCCATCCTGTTTTTCTCGGAGATTATTCTGAGCCGGGAAGCGGGGGTGCCGGTCAAGGCAGCTGTTATGGCGGCTTTCAGGCGCTGCTTGCCATTTCTGGTCATAGGTTTGATTTTTGTAATCGTGCGCTACCAGATTCTTCACCTGATGCGACAGCTTGCGCCTGGCGCACCCCGCATCGGCGAGGTTGCGCTAACGGTCCCCTCGATTCTTATTTTTTACTTGCGACAGATCTTTTTTCCCTTCGAGTTCGGGCCAATCTATGGCGTTCGTTACGTCAGCCCGGCCAGTATTCTAATGAACTTTCTGTTGCCGCTCGTCCTGCTAGCCGCTCTGTCATATGCCGCGCACCGGTTATACAAAGGCAGTCTGGTTTACCGATTTGGTTTGATCTGGCTCTTCGTACCGCTTATGTTCGTGCTCGACCCGCGCGTCTTCAGTTCTGAAATGCTGGTACAGGATCGATACCTTTACCTGCCGGTCTACGGCGCCGCGCTGTTGATAGGCGGCGGCCTTGTGGATTTAGCCGGACGATTGATTCACGGCGGTGTTCTCAAGACGAAACTTTCCGCGCTCGCCGTCGGTCTACTGATTGCGTGTGCGCTCGCGTTGGTCACGCAGCGTTTCAATCCTGTCTGGGCTAACGGAGTAGCGCTGTGGGAGCAGGGGGTACGAGTCGATCCGTCGTCTGCCTTCGCCAATGCGCAACTCGGCAACGAGTATCAGCGCGCCGGGCGGCTCGACGAAGCGAAAGCCGCCACCTCGCGTGCGATTGGATTGCGACCCGATCTTACCACCGCATATCTGACGCGCGGGACAATTGCCGTTCGTGAGCGGCGATACGATGATGCTGAACGGGATCTGAAGCAGGTGCTCAGCGCCTTTCCTGAACATGATGTCGCCCGCGAGCAACTCGCGCTGACCTATCAACAGCAGGGAAGATTCGATGAGTCTATCGCCCTTTTTGAGGAAGGGCGCCGGCTGATCCCAACCAAACAGTCGATTTATACAATCAACATCGCGGTGTTGCACAAGCTGGCGAATCGCAGTCTAGAAGCCCAGACGGAACTTGAATCGCTGCTGCCGCGTCTGAGTTCCACCAGCGACCCCGATGTGCTCATTGCCTGGTGGTATCTTGGCGAGTTGTATCGCGGGCAGGGACGAGCAGACAGCGCCGTGAGCTCCTATGAGCGCTATCTTAAGGCTACCGAAGGCAATGGCGATCCGAAGGTCAGGAGATTACGCGAGCTTGCGACTCAGGGCCTCCAACAACTGAAGAATTGATGATGGTGCATGATGAAGGATGCATTGAGAAGCTGCTACGCACCTAAGCCGGTTTGCCGTTGGCATTCATCGCCTCTGCTCATGTCGGTTTTCCTTATTCTATCGAGCGGGCTCGCGTGCCGCATCGGCAGGGAGACGACGAAGCCGATTCCAATTGACACCGCGTCGAGAGAGTATGCGGAGGTCGTTCAGGCTTTTTATATCGGGCTGGCGGCGTTGCAGGTGGGCGAGCAGGTTCGGGCCGAAGAAAGACTGACGCAAGCGACGCAACTTATGCCGGAAGAGCCCGCCGCGTGGGCGAACCTCGGGTTGCTGGCTCTGCGCCAAAGAGAGCTTGACGTCGCGGCCGAACGATTGGAAAAGGCGCGGCGGCTCGCGCCTGACAGCAGCCAGATTTATTTTCTTCTTGGTCAGCTCGCCCTCAGTCGTGAGGACGAGGCGAAGGCGGTGCAGTCATTCCGCCGGGCGCTCGACTTCGATAGCCGCAACGTGCGAGCTGCCTACGCGCTCGCGCAAGGGCTCGGACATCAGGGTAGCGAAGATGCGGCACAACAAGCGCAACGCCTGTTGGAAAACATATTACAAACGCAGCCCGAGAATCTTGCAGCTCTGGTAGACGTGGCGCAGATTAGCGCGAAACGCGGCGACAACGAAACGCTGCAACGCGCCATCGCTCAACTGGTTTTGCGCTCGCCGGCCTGGCCACCCCAAGCAAAGGAGCAACTCGCCTGGCTGCGGGGGTCTACCGGAGCCGATCGCGTCGAGACGACGGTTAAATTGACTGTCCTAACAAACCTGCTGGTGCGTGAACCGGAATACCGCCAGGACCTGGCTGAGCTGAAGAGCTCGCCTGCTGACGTAGCGCCGCCCTTGAGCCGCTTCCTGCGCATCCCGTCTCCGAGCTCGATGGCTGCGCCTCCGGATGAAGCGTTGAGCTACTCGCTGGAGCCCGTGTCTGACTTCGGCGCAAGCGGCTGGGGCTGGACTGGAGCAGTGCTGCTCAGCGGCGACCAAAGGCCGGTCGGCATAGCCGCTAACGGGAGGGAGGTTCGACTCGCGGGCAGCGCGAAGCTGACCTTTCCGGGCGGCAGCTCGTCTGTCGTTCCCGGGCCGGATGGCATCCTGGCGCTCGACTTCAATTATGACTTCAAGACCGACCTTGCACTTGCGGGAG
>DATLWF010000047.1:0-5035 GCA_035576605.1 Blastocatellia bacterium
ATCGCAAGTACCCGCTCGCCGAGTTGATGGAAGCGTGCCGCCATTATCCATTGGGTGAGCGCGAGCGGCTGACTTTTGAATACGTGATGCTCGGCGGCGTGAACGACAGCGATCAACAAGCTCGCGAGCTGGTGCGACTGCTATCAGGCATACGAGCGAAGGTGAACCTGATCCCTCACAACCCGGCGCCCGAGCTTCCGTATGCGTCATCGCCGATGGATCGAATACTCGCGTTTCAGAAGATCCTGACCGAGAGCGGCTTGCCTTCATTCATTCGCCGTCCGCGAGGCCAGGACATCTCAGCGGCGTGCGGTCAGCTCGCGGCTCGACATCAAGCTACGGCTTGACGCAATCGGTTACCAAAGAGGTTCTCCGCAACACGTCAGAAACTAACTCGCGCCCCAAACTGAAAAGCCCGTGGGCCGCCCGATCCGAACACCTGCGTCACCCGGCTGCCAGGCTGCCCGAACGCGACGCTGGTGAGGTCGCCGCTATATTGGACAAGGTTAGCAGTGTTGAGCAGATTGAATACTTCTCCGATCAGGACCAGGCGCACACCTTCTCTGCCGAGCGGAACAGTGTGGCTCAGCCGCAAGTCCTGAGTGAAGAAGGTGTCGCCGAATGCATAGTCAGCCGGCAGCGTCAGACGCGGCGCGGGCTGCTGGTTGCAGCACAGAGGTTTGCCCGCGACCTCCTGGTTATAGCGATCAACCAAGCGCACCAAATCGCCTTTGTCCAAAGCTCGATTAAATTGATTCACTCTCGTTCCCGGTAGCAGATCGTTGAAGGTGCCGTCGCCGTTGAAATCCACTCCGTTCACGTAGGGCGCGAACGGCGGCCGGCTGTAGGCGGAAACGCTGAATGCCACTTGCAATCGCCACGGAAGGTTCGCGAAGCCGGAAAGGTTCAGGATGTGACGCCGGTCCGTGGGCAACGGACCGTAGTTCTCGAACCAATCGTTGTTGTTGAATCCGAACACCCGCCCCCCGGGCGCTTCGCTCGTTCCAACTCCGGTCCCGTTGGTTCCCACGTAGCTGCCGAGCGCATAGGATGCCAGCAACTGCGCCCGCCCAGAGAAGCGCTTCTCGGCACGCACCAGCAACCCGATGTATCGCGCCCGCCCGATGGTGGTGTCGAAATAGATGTTTCCGTTCGAGCAGACCGCCGTCACGTCGTTCGTCTGCTGTTCGGTGCAGGCAGGAATCACCGGCCCGGCTGCGCTGTCCCAGCGGTTATAGTCGATCCCGTTAATGAACGTGTGGATGAACCGCTTCCAGACGAAGTCGGCATTTAAAACGATGCCGCCCGCAAGCTCCCGCTGAACGCCGAGACTCAGGTGGATGGCGTAGGGTGTTTGGTAGGACGGATCGTAGAGGTTCTCCCCGCTCTTCGTGAAATCTATGTTGCGGACGGAGAAGTCGCGGTTGTTCGGGTTACGCGTCCGGAGCAGGTCGGCACGGATGGCGGCCAGCATGGAAAGAAGTTCGGCGCCCGTGAAGGTCGTCGGACGATCAAATTCCAGGGTGCCGCCCTGCCACGGGATGCTCGAACCGGGCACGCTGACGCTCCCCGTGCCGAGCGGTGATAACTCCTCGCGCTCGTTTAGGAGATTAAGGAAGTGGTTACTGGCGGCAGGATCGAAGTAGCGGCCCGCACCCCCGCGCACCACCGTCTTGCCATCGCCGGTTGCCCTCCAGGCAAAGCCCACAGTCGGGGAAAAGTTGTCGAACTGAACAGCCGGCGCGTTCAGCCCGCCGACCCCCAGAATCGGAATGAGGAGCGCGGGCTTGGTGAGGTCGTGGTTGAGGGCATTCGGTTCGTAAGACCACGCGAGGCCGTAGTTCACCGTCAGGCGTGGGCCGGCGCGCCAGGTGTCGCCGGCGTAGAGACGATAGAGATCGAGAACGCGGCGCGGGCGAAAGTCGCGCCCCAGAGCCAGTCCAGAGCCGATCGCGGTCTCAAAGCTTTGCAGCGGAAGTTTGAGGATATCGTCCGGCGTGGTAAACGAGTCCGGCAGCCGAATCGTCTGATCGAGTCGCCGAACCTCCCTGGGAGACCAGAGAGTCATCTGTGTTCCACCAACCCCTTCGTCAGAGAAGGGGTTGGTGGCGTGCTCCCAATCGAAGCCGAAGCGGAGGCGATGGTTGCCTCTCTGCCACACGAGGCTATCGGTCAACTGGTAGCGACGTCCGCCGAACAAACTCATGCCCGGATCTCCGAACCCTAGACTTCCATCGGAAATCGTGATGTTCGGCAACCCCAAGCCGAAACAGCCGGCACACACTTCGGATGTCGCCCTCCCCTGAAAAGTGTTGACGAAGAAGTAAGAGAACCGGAGGTCGTTCACGATCCGAGACGACAACACGCTGGTGAGCGCCAACAGCCCCTGACCCGCTCGATTTGTCTGGCGGACCCAGCCCGACGGCAGGGTATTGGGGCCAAAGGCGTTAAAGAAGGCGCTATTGCCGTCGTGTGTGTACCGGGCGAATGCGTTGTGGTTTGCATTGATGCGCACGTCCACTCGCGTGCTGAATTGGTTGCCGAGATAGGGGCTCGGGAAGATTCCGCCGAGCGCGGCGAACTCGGGGGTGCTCGGTTGAATCGAGGCTACCCCGTGCTGGTCGGTGCGCTCGTAGCTGGCGAAGAAGAAGGCGCGATCCCGTCGGACGGGGCCGCCCATTAGGAAGCCAAACTGTTGCCGCTGGAAGAACGGATGGGGGTTGCTGTCATCACGCCGCAGGCCAGGATAGGCGGCCAAATGTCGGTCTCGAAAAAAGAAGAATCCGTCGCCGTGATAGTCGTTGCCGCCGGAGCGCGTCACAATGTTGATCGCGCCGTTGCTCGCCAGGCTGGTCGAGACATCGAAGTTGACGGTCGAGAGTTGGAACTCTTGCACGACCTCCTGCGACACCTGAAAGACTACGCCTACGGTGCCGGGAGTGGTGATGCTCGCGCCGTCCACCGTCACCCGGCTATATCCCACGCGCGGAATTGTTTGGAGGCCGGAGCCAAGAAAAGAAACAAAGACGCGATTGTCGTTGAGGCGAACAGGGTTGGTAACGCCTGGCTCCAATTTCGCAAGTTCGAGGAAGTTCCGGCCATTGAGCGGCAGGTTTTCGATCTGCTGGCGACTGACGAGGCCGCCCACTTGATGGTGTTCGTAGTCGATCAGCGCAGATGATGTATTCATCGTCAGCCGTTCGCTCACCTCGCCAACCTGAAGAGTGAGGTTGAGGGTAGCGGTGGCGCCAGTCTCGACGATGGCTGTGCGTTCCAGCAAGCTAAACCCCGTTGCTTCTGCCATCACCTGATAGTCACCTGGTGGCAGCGCGACCGCGCTGTAATCGCCTTCCGCGGAGGACGTGAGAGTTCTGCTGAGCCCGGTTGCGCGATTGGTGATGGTGATGCGCGCCCCGGCCACGACTGCGCCGGTTGCGTCAGTCACAACTCCGGTTATTGTTCCGGTCGGCGCTTGCGCGTGGGCCACACCGACGGTCGCCAACGCCACCAGTAGAAGCATTGATTGAATCTTGCTCATCGTCATATTCGTGTAGACGTAAGAGCCTGACGTAATTCTGCAAGAGTTATTCAGAGTCCAGGGTTCAGAGTTCAACCTTTAGGTTGCTGAGTTCAGAGTTCAACCTTTAGGTTGCCAGTGTCGCTGGCGGCAAGCTAAAGCTTGAACTCTGAACTCCAGCTTGAACTATATATCTCACTTCTTTCCATAATCTAAAATGGGATACTTCTTCCAAATCTCCGCCGCCTTCTCTCTCGCCACCCTTTGCAAGAACTCAGCTGCGCTTGACCATGGCCAATCCTGCCAGCGCTCCACATAACCGTGGTGCACCGGGTTGTGATGCACGTAGTTCAAACTTGCCCAGAAATGGCGCTCCGATTTCATCGGACGCTCGAAACAGTTATGCCAGACTTTCCGCCCTCTTTTCTCATCTTCTCTGTTCCAGTTGAAGGACGAACGTCCGTGAAACTGTCCTAGCTCCTGGCGCAACTCCTTGATGCGTTCAGTCCTCAGCAGCACGTGATAATGATTGGGCAGAATGCATTAAGCATGGGTTTCAGAGCCGAGCTCACGGCAGATCTGTAGCAATTCAGCTTCGCAGTCTGTCATGCGCTCAGGACTTTTTCCCAAAACTGTTTTGTGTTCATAGCACGCGGCTGAAATTAACTAGTGAAGATCGCCTTTCAGATCCCAATGCGGAGGTGAGTGATACGGGTAGCGGCGCGCACGGCGCAGTGCGATACGCGCGCCCGCTCCCGCTCCTCTTCGGTCATGGTTCGCCAGTCGTACATCGTGATTTGGAATGCCCAAGTTCAGAGTTGAGAGTTCAGAGTTCGGGTTCAGAGTTCAACCTTTAGGTTGCTGGTCCCGCCAACAAGCTGAGGCAGGAACTTTGAACTAGCAAGCGGAAGCTTGAACTCTGAACTCTCTGAACTTTGAACTTGCAAGCTAAAGCTTGAACTCTGAACTTTGAACTTCACGGCTCGAGGTTCATCGCCCGCAGCAATTCAGCGTAACGCGGGTCTGAGCGAAGGCTATCGAACATCGGTCGGCTATTGAGGCGAGATACTAGCCGCGTTCGCTGCTCAACGCCTTTTTCCAGCCATTCGAATGCTCTATCCTTATCGCCGAGACCTGTATAGATGATCGCGAAGTTATAAGGCGAGATGTAGCCTTTTCTTGATAATCGCTTTTGCTCGCCAAGTATTTTGAGCGCCTCAGCACGCCTGCCCGCCACCGCATAAGCGTATGCCAGTATCGGGTAACCGGTCCAATCCTCCGGGGCACTATCGCTTGCCACAACCTTTTGCATCTCGGCGACAGCTTCCTCATACATCCCCTTTGCCAGATAAGCCTCCGCAAGCAGATGGAGGCCTGAAGGCCTGTCTGTTTTTTTTTGCTCCTTTATCCATATATCAATCGCCTTGTCATACTGGCGCGCAAGGAAGTAAGCATAGGCAACGTGTCCGGGCGGTTCCGCAATTGGGTCAAGCTTGCTGGCCCGTATCTGATAGGATA
>DATLWF010000048.1:0-5937 GCA_035576605.1 Blastocatellia bacterium
GCGGCCCATGTGCATCGCCAATCCCGCAAGCTATCGATAGGACACCGCTACGCGGTTATCCTCTGGTGGCGTTGTTGAAGGTTGCCAAGTGGAATGTCCAACTCCAGCCACCCAACTGAAGTTGGGTGTTTATAGCCGAAACCTTCAGGGAACGGTCAAGCCTTCGACTCCGGTGCTGCGTCTATCGCAAAAGGCGGGCTAGCTCCAATTGACAAGGTATCGACAGCAATCGTCACCCCTGGCGCGGCAGGTGTCTTCAGCCATCTCGACGTTTCTTGCGCCGCACATCTTCAGCGCTTGCTTGTACCAGCCCATCACGGTCAAGCAATCGGCCGTCGAGTAGGTCTCCGCTTCGTAGGTAGTCATTACGCCCGAGGTGGGCCCGGTGGGTTTGTAGTCCCGCCAGCCCTTGTCGTAGTAGACGTGATAGATCAACGGCGCGCGCAGCATGAAGCCCTGCGGGTTGCCGTGGTCGAGGTAGAACTTCTGAAAGCCGGTGAGATTCTGCTGAGCAGACGCGGCACCCATCTCTTCAAACAATCGCGCGTCGCCTTTGCCGATCACTTGAACAATAGCGTCGTCAAGTTGCTGGCAGGTTTGAAAGTGATACCAGCCCGCGCTATTGAGCGGCTCACGAAGGATAGCCTGATCCGAAGCGGGCAAGGCTGACAAAACGTCCTCGACCGCGCCGGGACCGAAGCGATCTTTCACGAATTGCAGACGAGACTCGAGAATGCTGCCTTTGATTTCCATGTTCTCTCACGGACAAACTGCTTCGCGATGAAACAGCGTCGTTGGATTTATCTGTCTGGGGCTGACTTGACGGGGCTTTGAGAGACTTTCGACTGCAGGAATCTTAAGGGCATGAAAGTCACAGGTCAATAATAAAAGCCAATCCGATCGAATGGACGAATTTTGCGGCTGAGAGTGTGTGTGTATGAAGCCGGACTAATTTGGGACGAGCGGGAGCGATAACACCTACGACTTAGGTTTGAGTGTGGGGACGGCCTTCGCTACTGCGTCGACCGCGACGCGGGCATGCAAGCCCTGGCCCTGAGCCATGTGTTGGATTCCGTGTAAGAAGGCTTCCGTGAAAGCCTAGCGCTGCGGGGTGGCTTGCGCGCGCGGCGACATCATTCGCTCAATCTCGTCGGGCTCCGACGGCAGCTTCCCGCTCATCTTCACCAGACCTTTCCCGGTAACCAGATAGTTGTCTTCAATTCTCACCCCGAAACCCTCGTCAGGAAGATAAATTCCCGGCTCGATTGTGAACACCGATCCAACCGGCAACACGCCGTAGCTCCCAACGTCGTGGACGTCCATGCCGATCCAGTGACCCAGGCCGTGAATGAAATACTTCTCGAGCGTATTGCCCTGCTTGTCGCGCAGGGGGCTCGACTTCATAACATCTCGCGCCACGCGTTGAAGATCCGCCACGCTTGATTTGCCGAGCACGAAAGCTTTCTCTGCTGAGCGTTGCGCGTCGAGCACGAGCTGATAGACCTCGCGCTGTCGAGGCGTGAACTTGCCCGATGCCGGAAACGTGCGCGTGATGTCCGCCGTGTAGTAGCTGTACTCAGCCGCCGCGTCGACAACAACAAGCTCGCCGGCCTCGATGCGCTTACGGTTCTCGTTGTAGTGAAGGATCGTACCATTAATGCCTGACCCGATGATCGACGGATAGCCCGGCCGTTCCGAGCCAAGGCGGGTCCACGCAGCCTCGATCGCTGCCTGAGCCTCGTATTCGTAAGCTCCCGGCTTAATGACGCGCACTATCTCGCGATGCCCTTCAATCGAAACGTCGACCGCCTTTTGTAGCAACTCGATTTCCGAAGGTGACTTGACCTTGCGCATCTCGCCGATGAGCTTCGACACGTCAACAATTGCATTCTTCGGATAGCTCTGGCGCAGCGTCTCGACGAAGCGGCTCTCGCGGCTGATGTCCGCTCCCGGCCCGGTTGGAATCACAGTGTAGATCTTAGGCGACGGGTTGGCTTCCGACGCCGATTGGGTGAGCAACTGGTTCAGTCGCTCTTTGAAGGCAGTCGACGCGGCAACTTCTTCGAGACCGAAAAGCCGCTCGGCGTCCGGACCGGGACCGAGCTGAACACCCGTCCACTGTTCGTGCCTGATATCGCGCGCCGGAATGAAGACGGTCTCGTGTTGTGACTTGCCTTGAATTACTCCGGACGGGACGAATATCAAATAAGCTGCGGGAGTCTGAACGCCGGTCAGGTACATGAAATCGTTGTGCTGGCGAAAGCGTCCGACTTCACCGAGGTCTTCTTCACGCGCGCCGACCATCACCACGATTCCGTCTTTGATTTGGGCGAGCAGTTTCTGACGGCGGGCGCGGTATTCAGACTTTGGTATGTTAGCAAGCTTGTCGTTGCCGCCCGCGAACGCCGGTAAAGCCAGCACCGTCGCGATCAACGCGAACGTTGCGAGGACGAGAGGTCGTTGTGTCTTGTAACGTTTCATGGTGGTAGAGCATAACAGGAGGCGGCGAGCCACGGAAGCTCGCGGCTCAGTGTGCGTGATTCTGTTTCGACGACGTATAATGTGGCTCGGTGGCAAAAAAGAAAACGAACAAGATAACGATCGAAAAGGACAAGTTCCGGCCGCGCCCCCGTGCCCCAATCTTGCCCACGAAGAAGTTCGAAGACAAAACCCGCCGCGACGAGCGCCGAGCTAAACACAAGAAAGACCCGCGCCGTGTGGAAGAGGAATAGCAAGCGTTGACGCCCGGCCATCCGGGTTTGGGCGCAAGGTCCGGATAGACCACTTTCAAGCCTTGAAGTAGCATTCTACGCGTACCGTAATTGAGCTGTTCACAGGGTTTCCAGCCCTCGAAATTGATGAGCTTTTATTGTACCTCAGGCGGAACCGGGGATCAGATTTTTTCGTTGTAATCGACACAGTAAGGCTTGAACAATTGACCTGACTTAATAGCCGATTGCTTGAAACCTGAACGCAAACTGGAACGAGCCGAGACCAACAAGGAGTAGACAAAATGGCCACCAGCCAGATGGACCTTCGCTCGGATTTGATCGACTGGCGCAAGAGACTTGAAACCGCGATCGATGAGTCTAACGAGAGCTCTCATCTCGTCCCGCTGCTTTCCGAAGTGGATTCAGCGCTTCATAGAATTCAGACGGGCTCAGCAGGGATCTGTGAAGCGTGTCACGAGACGATCGAGGACGACGCGATCAAAGATCCAATCGCTCGATTCTGCCTCGACTGTTTGAACGCCCAGGAGCAACGCGCGCTTCAGCACGACCTCGACGCCGTGTCGCTCGTCCAGTACTCGCTGCTTCCAACTCAAGGACTGAGCGTCGAGGGCTGGCGAGCGTATTACCACTACGAGGCGGCCGGTCCGGTGAGCGGCGACTATTGCGACCTGGTGATCAACGAAAGCGGAGATCTCTTCTTTTTGTTAGGCGATGTTTCGGGCAAAGGGATCGCGGCATCGATGTTAATGGCGCACCTTCACGCGATCTTCCGCAGCCTCATAACGCTGGACCTACCCGTAGACCAGTTGGTCGAGCGAGCGAACCATGTTTTTTCCGATGCGACCATGCCCGCATACTACGCGACGCTGGTGTGCGGGAGGGCGCGGCGATCTGGCTCGATCGAGCTGTGCAACGCTGGGCACTGTCCGCCGTTGTTGATTTCTAAAGACGAGGTCAAAGGCATCGACGCGACAGGGCTTCCGATCGGAATCTTCTGCCGCGAGCAGTACTCGGCCCACGAGTTTCAAATGGAGCCCGGTGACAGCTTGTTGCTTTACACCGACGGACTTACCGAGTCGCGAAGTCCGTACGACGCGGAATATGGCGCCGACCGGCTGAGCCGAGTGGTGCGCTCGAAACACTCGATCGCGCCGCAACCCTTGACCGCGGCGTGCATTGAGGACGCGCGCTCGTTTCGCGGAGGCCAGCCCAAATCGGATGACTTGACGGTGATGGTGATTCAGCGAGCGGGGTAAGTCGGGACGGTCGTTAATTCTCTTTCATCAAGTTCCAGAAAAAGCGGCTCAGCATTCAGTGGGGCTTCTGAGAAGGCGGGCTCTTGACATCACCCCATTGACTCGCGTGGCGAGTCTGGTTCTCATTAACACCCCACGTTCAGTGGGATGTTGCGCGACCGGGTGATCTGGAACCGTTTCAACGGTTTTTCGACCGTCCAGAAAAACTGTTAAAACAGTTAGGGCCAGTCGAAGCCCGCTCCAACACCTCAATGAATTGAGGTGTTAATGTTAAGGACAGGTTTTCATCCAGAACCAAGTCCCACTCTGAATCACGCCCCTCTTGAAGAATGCAAGCGATTAGCGCTTGAGTTTATTGTTTGCGGTGGCTAGAGTTCACACCCATTGAATTTTGGATTTGATTCGGCAATCACGCATTTCGAAGAAGGCGGAGTCCTATGTTCAAACGATCCTTCCTAGCCCTCTCATTGGTTCTCGCACTGGCAGCCGTGCCGGCTTCCTTCGCCATTCAGGAGCAGCAGCCAGACTTCAGTCAACTCGAAAAAGTTGTTCTCGAAGAGCTGAAAGAAACCAACACTCCCGGAGCGACAATCGCCATCGTCAGCGGTGAGCAGGTTATCTACACTAGGGCGTTCGGCATATCGAATGTCGAGACGGGCGCGCCGATGACACCCGATATGCTGTTTCGAATCGGCTCGACGACCAAGATGTTCACCGCAACCGCGCTGGTCACCCTCGCGGAAGAAGGAAAGCTCAAGCTCGACGAGGCCATAGGCAAACATGTCGACGGACTCAACCCCAAAATCGCCGGGCTCACCGCGCATCAATTGCTGACTCATACCTCTGGCATCATCGACGAAGCTCCGATGTACGGAGATCACGACGACTCCGCGATGGGCAGGACGATTCGCTCGTGGAAGGACGACCAGCTTTTCACTGAACCGGGCAAGATCATCTCTTATTCGAATCCCGGTTACTGGCTCGCCGGCTTTGTAGTAGAAACAATCAGCGGAAGGCCTTATGCGGATCAAATGAGCGAGGCCATCTTCAAGCCGCTCGGCATGACCCGCACGACTTTTCGCCCGACCGTGGCGATGACGTATCCACTTGCGCAAGGTCACAACGCCGCAGGAAAATCGGCGCCCACGGTGGTCAGGCCTTTCGCTGACAACGCCGCGAGCTGGCCGGCCGGATCGATGTTCACCAACGTGCTCGATCTGTCGCGCTTCATCATCGCGTTCATGAACGGAGGCAGGCTCGAAGGCAAGCAGGTACTGTCTCCGCAAGTCATCACAAAGCTTTCAACTCCGCAGGTCAGCATTCCGAGCGATCAAAATGCAAAATACGGCTACGGCTTGATGATAAGCAGCTATCGCGGCGTGCGAGTGGTCGAGCACGGAGGCTCGCGAAGCGGATACGGTTCGGTAATCAAGATGGCCCCGGAACACCGGTTCGCTGTGATTGTGTTAGGAAACCGCACGGGAATTGCGCTCAACAAGACCGC
The DNA here is from genome assembly GCA_035576605.1 of Blastocatellia bacterium. Taxonomy (GTDB): domain Bacteria; phylum Acidobacteriota; class Blastocatellia; order UBA7656; family UBA7656; genus Onstottus_A. Next base: position 5,493 of record DATLWF010000048.1, read on the forward strand.
CGAGAAGGCGATGGAATTGATGCTGCCGCTGAAGCCGAAGGAAGATGACAAAACAAAACAAGAGCTGCCGATGACCGCTGCGGAGATGTCAAGCTACGAAGGCAAGTACGGGCAGCGAGACGTGAGCTTCGAAATTCTTCTCAAAGATGGAAAGCTGTTTCTGAAGCAAGGTCCGAACGAGATGCGGATCCGGAAGATTGGTGAAAACCGTTTTTCGGCCGCTCCTCTGGATAATTCGAGGCCGATGGAGTTCGCGCTGGTCTTGGGCGCTGATGGAAAGGCCGAATACTTCCACACTGGTCTTCGCGCCGCCAAAAGAATCAGCAAGTAAGGCTTCTAGAGGCTCACCTCAGCACGCTGCGCACATCTCGAACGATCGCCACGTCGAGTAGCGTCGGACCAGCCTCATTCAGCGCCCAATCCAGCGCGGGCCGCAGTTCGGCAG
>DATLWF010000049.1:0-9531 GCA_035576605.1 Blastocatellia bacterium
GGATCGGAACTCCGTAGGAGTTACCTGTTCCCCAATCGGCCCCGCGTGTCGAGTTGACAGGTCACTCCTACGGAGTGTTGGAGCCATGAGGTATCGCGGTGCTATCGAGAGGTCACTCCTACGGAGTTCCGAGAATCCGGAGTTCCGAGAACCCTAACACTTGATGGGATTTGGGACGGGGCGTGCGCCAGTAGTCCGTTAGGGCGGGTATCGCTGGGGGGCACAGACTCTATCTGTGGATATACCTCACTGAAGCGAGGCGTTAGTCAGATTTCAATTGATGGGAGGCTACGCAGTGGCGAATAAGCAGTCTGATCAACACAGGTCTATTCCTGACGCTATCTTCGGATCGGATGACCCGGAGATCTACTCGGTCGTGACAAAACAGCCCGGGCCTGCAGGCCGTTTGCCGCTGACCGCTGCTCAACTGCTTGAACGTCCGAGCGGCGACCTTTTCGGCTGGAGTCAGAATGTCGGCATGGGGTGGGAGCCTGGAAAGCTTGGCCGCCCTGAGATGTTGATCCTCAGCACTCAAGGCGGCATTCGTCTTCCGGATGGGACACCCCTCGCCCTCGGCTACCATACGGGTCATTGGGAAGTTGGGCTCTTGATGCAGGCGGCGGCTGAGGAACTCAGACGTCTCGACTGTATTCCGTTTGCAGGCTACTGCACAGACCCTTGCGATGGGAGAACGCAGGGTACGGTAGGGATGTTTGACAGCCTCCCCTTCCGGAATGATGCGGCGATCGTACTTCGCCGGCTGATTCGTTCTTTGCCCACAGGACAGGGAGTGATTGGCGTGGCGACTTGTGATAAAGGTCTGCCGGCCATGATGATGGCGTTGGCAGGGACGCCAAATCTGCCGACGGTGCTCATCCCCGGAGGTGTAACTCTCCCGGCCAGCGACGGTGAAGACGCGGGAAAAGCGCAGACGATCGGCGCTCGTTTCGCCACGAAGCAGATCACACTCGATCAGGCGGCAGAGATCGGTTGCCGGGCGTGCGCTTCCCCGGGAGGGGGTTGTCAGTTTCTGGGGACGGCTGCAACTTCACAGGTCGTGGCCGAAGCGCTCGGTTTGGCTGTGCCGCATAGCGCGCTCGCCCCGTCGGGGCAACCGATCTGGGTGGAGTCGGCCAGGAGGTCGGTAAGGGCAATCTTCCGGCTAAGGGAACTCGGTCTGACGACGCGCCGCATTATCAATCAGGCTTCGGTGAGGAATGCGATGGCCGTTCACTCTGCCTTCGGCGGCTCGACAAACCTTCTGTTGCATCTTCCGGCGGTAGCGCACGCGGTGGGGCTCGAACAGCCCTCAATTGAAGATTGGATTCGGGTCAACCGGCAGGTGCCGCGCCTGGTCGACGCCTTACCCAACGGTCCCCATACTACCCTGCGAGTGTTTCTCGCCGGCGGCGTTCCGGAAGTAATGTTACACCTGCGTCGACTCGGATTAATTGACGGGAGTGCGCTGACGGCTTTTGGCGAACCGTTGGATCAAGCCCTTGATTTGTGGGAGGCTTCGGACCGTCGCCGCGCGCTGCGCGAGCGGCTAATTGCCGAAGACGGTGTTGAGCCGGATGAGGTGATAATGAGTCCGGAGCAGTCGAGAAGGAGAGGCCTGACGAGCACGGTCACATACGTGAAAGGAAACCTGGCCCCGGACGGAGCGATCGTCAAGAGCACGGCCATTGACCGGTCGATGATCGGAGCGGATGGAGTATACCGACTGACCGGGCGTGCTCGGGTGTTCACCACTGAGCGGGCCACAATCGCCGCCATCAAGAGTCAGGGCGCGGACCAGATAAAACCGGGCGAGGTGATCGTGCTCATCTGCCGCGGCCCCATGGGTGCGGGAATGGAGGAGGTGTATCAGATCACTTCGGCACTGAAATACATGACCTATGCCAACTCAGTTGCACTCATTACCGATGCCCGGTTCTCCGGCGTGTCTAGCGGACCGTGCATTGGACACGTTGCCCCGGAGGCGCTCTCGGGCGGGCCCGTGGGCAAAGTTCAGGACGGTGATTTGATCCGTGTAATCGTTGATACCATCAGGCTTGAGGGGGCGATAGACCTGGTCAGCCAGCAGGCGGATGGGAGTTACACGCCGGATGATGCCGAACTCGAGCGTCGGGATTATCGCTCGGATCTTGCAACCGACCCGGCATTGCCCGGCGACACGCGGCTCTGGGCGGCGTTGCAGAACGCTAGCGGGGGCCCGTGGAAAGGGTCCGTATACGACGTTGAGCAGATCGTCCGCCTGCTTGAGGCGGGCAGAAGGGCATTAGATGGACGTAAGGGAGAGGACGCGAGCCGACGGCCTGAAGAAGACCTGGCTTGAATCCGGTGGGGAAGCACAATCAACGACCCGGAATAATTCCTACTACTGACTCCCTCATCCAAAATCAGCCGACACCTGCCGGCAAATGACACGCACAGACTCCCTGTAATGTTTATGAGTTCCGGACACTACTGCTTGAAGGCCCGGGAGCGACGAATATGATTTGGAATAATGGTCAGATTCGAGACGAGTTGTTAAGACCGCGAAGGCCAGAGCGGAGCGCCCTGCCGCGCCCTTGTTGGGCGACATTCTCTCGCTCGCCAATATTTCAGCCGAGTGTTATCATCGCGCCCGGCCTCTCCTTAGATTGGTCTGGCGGGTGTGCCTGCCGTGGCTCTGAATCAAGTGGGGGTGTTTAGTGGGACTCACACCTGAGGTAACCCATAATATCTTGCACATAAAGTTAGACTCGATCAGAGGAGTCCGGTATTGATTCAATTTCGCAAGTTGGCTCCCAAGTCGATTGGGGCTGTGACTAATCAACTTCGGGGTTGAAAGGGTATTCTGCCGAAAGCATGCGGATTACGCTGCCCCCAACAGAACGTAAAGGAGACAGAAATCGATGAGATCCAAATCCACAACAGCAGGCCTGCTGGTGTTGCTTTTCCTGGTTGCAACTCTCTTAGGCTCCATGTCGCCGGACACAACGGCGGCCCAGACTAAGAAGGCCGGCGCCGCGAAGGCTAAGGTCGACAAAGACCATGCTCAAAAGAGCAGGGGCGCCGGCGGAGCTGATGAGAACATAAAGAATGACTCAGACGCGAACGATCCCGGGAAACAGATGCCGGCGCCTGCAGCGAAGGGTGGAGAAAAATCCAAAGGTCAGGATGCTTGTGCTGTCGTTATCGACAATCGTAGTGCCTGGTATATACGGATTTACGTCGATGGAACCTACCGGGGAACTATCGCGCCGTGGGGTGACTCGTATTGCTATACAGGCGCGGGCGAGACCCAACTCTACGCAGTAGCAACATTTACAACGGGCGAAAAATACACGTGGGGTCCTCGAACCGTGGGTTGTTTCGGTCGCTACACGTGGCAGCTTTTCCCCTAAACTGGCAGGTCGATCGATCATCTCCTCCATAGCAGCGTTGAGGGCCGCATAAGAGTCGCGGCCCTCAAGCTTACAACTAACAGGCTCTCGATCAGAGCGGTAATCGCCAGCTTCGGGTCGGCTTGACTTGAGTAGTGCAAGAAAGAGGTAAGTAGTGAGAATTTCAATTCGTCGATTCACGTCGATTTTTGTGCTGCTGACAATTCTCGCATGCAGCGCAACACCGAACAGTTTCTGCCTGGCAACTCCCAATCAAGCGTCTCAAAAGACCGAGACGCGCGAGCCTGTAAAGCGAGCGCTCCTGATTGGCATCGGCGTTTATCAACCGAAGAAAGCCGACGAGAAACCAAAAGATCAAGGGGTTGTTAGAACTGAAACTGCCACCCGCCAACCCGCATCCGTTGGGAGAGGCGGTGGCCGCGCGGCGTTCAGCAATCTCGATGGACCCAAGAGCGATGTCGCGGCAATGCGCGAGGTGCTGACGAAAAAATATGGATTCACCGTAATTGATACGCTGGAAGATCAAAAAGCAACTCGCGCGGCCATTCTGGCGGCCATCAAAAAAAACCTTATAGACGACGCGACCTCAGGCGACGTGTGCGTGTTTTACTATTCGGGACACGGATCGAGAGTGAGAAATTCGAAAGGCGGAGAGGCTGATGGCTACGACGAAAGCATCGTGCCGGCCGACTCGAATCAGGGGGCGCTGGATATTCGCGACAAAGAGCTTGCACGGCTCTTTCTCGAAGCTTTGAAGAAAGGCGTTACGCTTACGACCATCTTCGATAGCTGCCACAGCGGCTCTATCGGTCGCGGATACCCGGTCGAAGAGAAGACGCGGATGCTGCCTTACATTGAAACGGATGTTGCGGAAGAACCAGGCTTCAAGAACGCGCCAGGCGAGCTGGGCGCTCTCATATTGTCGGCTTCGCAGGACAACGAACAGGCTGCAGAAAGAAGGTATGAAGGCGCGGAGCGCGGCAATTTCAGTTGGGCGCTGACAAATGTTCTGAATCAGCCTTCTGTTTCGGTCAACGAGCCAGCCGAGCGAATCTTTCAGAGAGTGACCAGCTTCATGAAAGGCGAAAATGTCAGTCATCAGCCCGTTCTTGAAGGCAATCAGGAACGTCGCAAAGGGCCGCTGTTTGGAAAGGCTACGTACAAAACCGATGACGGCCCGACCGCTTCGCTTATTCAAGTAAGAGATAGCGTCATAGCCGAATTGCAGGGCGGACAGGCTATGGGATTGAGCAAGGGAACCGAGCTTAAGAAGCTTACCGCCAGCCCAAGTGAAAAACCGGTGCGGCTTCGGGTCACTGAAGTCAAAGGATTGAACCGCTCGGAAGCAATGGTGATCGAAGGCAGCGCCGCAACATTGAAGCAGGGCGACCTGTTCGCGATTAGCCGGTGGTCCGCTCCCGAAAGGGCGGATCTGAAAGTCTGGATTCCGCCCGCGATAAGCAAGACCGACCTTGCGCGAGCCGCGCAGGAAGTATCGGCGCTGCGCCAATCAACCACTGTCGAACTGGTTGACGACCCCACTGAGCAGACTCCCGCCTACGTCGTCCAATATGAAGCGGCTGGCTGGAAAGCGCTGATGCCCGATGGACGGAGTCAGGCGCTGGGCCTTGCTCCCGCGGTGAGCAAATTCGCATCCGGCATCACAGTGCGCGCGCCGATGTTTGTGAACCTGCCGCCTTCGACCGAGTTGAAACAAGCGATCAAGCTGGGACCGGGAACCAGCCGCCTGTCGATCGAAATCACCAAGTCTTCCCAGGAGGCGAATTACATTCTGGCGGGGCGCGTGAACGGCGAAAATATCGAGTATGCGTGGGTGCGCCCCGGGGTCACCAAAGAAGACAAACAAAAAGGAAGCAATCCGCTCCCCGTCCGAACCGACTGGACCTCAGCAGCAGAAAAACTGGAGGAGCAGGCCGTCACGTTGAGCAGGATCAGAGGCTGGCTTGAGATTCAAGCCTCTACAAGCCAGTCTTTCCCGTATGCGCTTGCGCTCAGAAAAACCGGCACGGATGAAATCATACGACAAGGCGAGGTTCAGGAAGGAATAAAGTACGATCTGGTCCTCGTGGCCGATGAGGCTGCATTGAAGCGGCTTCAGGATGATAACCAGCACGTGAAGCAGAAAAGGATTTATGTATTCGCGATTGACAGTCAGGGCAATAGCGCGCTGTTGTTCAACAGGCGCGGAGACGTCGAGAACCTGTACCCGTTCGACCCCGATAAGCCTCCGATACAGCAGCCAAAGCTTATAGTTCTGGGCGAGTCTGGAATGATAGGAATGGCTCCGCCGTTCGGCCTCGACACGTACATTCTCCTGACAAGCGAAGAGCGAATACCAGATCCGTACATACTCGAATTTCAGGGCGTGATCTCGCGAGGCAAAGGGAGCGATACGCCGCTCGCGAAACTCCTGGAAGGTATCGGAACGGCGTCTCGGGCGCCCAAAACGGATGTGCCTCTCAACTGGTCAATTGACCGAATCTACCTGCGAAGCATGGGCAAGCCTTAAATGAGAAAGGCATATTCTTGAAACGAAGAGGAATCCAAAAAAGGGAACGCATGTCTAACGCTCTCGGATTTGAAATCGTCGCTGACGTAAAGAGGCTCCTGCTTATTTTGATCATCCTGGGGCTTGTAACTCCCGCGGTCTTTCGGGACTCGCACGCGATGGCCGAAGCTGTAACCCAGCCTCGCGTGGCCTTGCAGGCTGACGAGAGTGATCCGAACGTTGCGCTGTTAAACGCAGTATGGGATAGGCTGGCGGCTGTTGCCGCGCCATCGGCGCCACTCGCATGGCCGCCGGAACTCCATCTTCTGACCGACGCCGAGATGACGATGGCGAAAATGGTCCCAACGGATCCCAACGCTTTCGCCACTCTATACAAGGGAAACCCCCTGGTGTGCGTCAACAGGGCGCTGCTTAATTCGATAGTCGAGGGAAACGCAAGCCGGCTTGCGTTCATTCTGGGTCATGAGCTTTCCCACGTTACGCTTGGCCATATCCAACACGCGCCTTCCGGCGGCACACTTCTGTTGATGACGGTGTTCACCAGGGAGAAGGAGATTGCCGCCGATAGAAACGGCATCAAACTGGCTCTGGCAGCCGGTTACGACTTTCGGGAGGCGATGGGCGGACCAAAGCGATTCATAGAGCTTGGCCTCGACCAACCTCCTCTGTGGCCGGCGACACACCCTTCATGGACACAAAGGCTCGCGCTGTTGGAAAAGAATCGCGCATCGCTGTGGAACAGCATGGGCGCGTTCAACAATGGTGTGCTATTTCTGACCGTCGAGCAGTACGCCTCAGCCGAGCGGTGCTTCGCATCAGTCGTAAAAGCGTTTCCCGACTGCTACGAGGCGCATGCCAATCTGGGCTACGCCCGCTTGATGGAGTACTGCGACCTGCTGCGTCCTGAGGATATTGCCGAGTTTGCAATCGGGCACATCATGATCGGAGGGTTCTATAGACGGCCGGACAGCCTCATCGAAAAAGGCAGAGGAATCAACGCCGAGCTTTGGAAGCAAGCCACAATCGCGCTCGAAGAAGCATTGCGCTTGAGGCCCGATCTCACGCTGGCGAAGGCGACCTTAGGCATAGCGTATCTGGTGCGTCCGGAAGGCAAGGATGTTCAGAGGGCGAGCCGCTATCTGGAAGAAGCTGCGACGGCGGCGATGAAAGACAATTCGCTTGGAACGATTGCACGCGCGGGGGTGCTGGTCAACCTGAGCGTTGCAGAGCTCGCGGCTGGCAAGGCCGAACTAAGCGACAGACATTTGGGACAGGCGAACCGGCTGGCGGGCAACGTCGCCGTCATTCGCGCCGCAATTCTCTACAACTACGCCCAGGAGTTGCTGCAATCCGACAAAGGGAATCAAAGGCGCGACGCGTCTGACGCGCTGTACAAGTACTTGAAGATCGCCAGCCCTGCCTCGATATGGTGGAGGCTCGGTTTGGACAGCTATTCGAAGCTGTGCAGCGAGTCCGGTATGAACTGCGAAACTGAGCAGCAGATTCGCGCCGGCGCAACCCAGGAGTTCCGGCCATTTCCTCCGGTAGAAGTCCGCCAGGGAGTTCAAGTCCAGCTTGGTGATTCAATCGAAGAGGTTCAGAAGCGGCTCGGCCCGGCCATTACGATTCCAATTGCGAGAGATGCAAAGCTCAATCGCTATCGTTATCTTAAGCTCGGCATCGACGTCATAGGAACCGATCAGGTGATGGCAATATCTCTCAATAGTCGCCTTGCTCCCGCGCTCAAGCTGCAAGCGGAGGGATCAGGCGGACAGACCAGGATCTTGAAAATAGGCATGACTGAGATGCAGGTCACGCAGGTGCTCGGGCCGACCTCATTCGCAGCAACGGTGTTCAATGCAGCGACCCCTTACAGATTCTATCCTCAAGTGGGACTCGCTGCCCGATTCGTTCAAGGTAGAGTTGCGGAGTGGCTCGTGGTGATATTGCCGAGACGAGAAGAATAGATGAGTTTGACCACCGCGGCGGTGAGGTGATTCTTGCGGGCGGCTCGCCATCAATATTCGCGCTCTCTGGAGAACATCTGATGAGACGAAGAATCACGCAAGACGGCCGGCGACTTCGAATCGTCCTATTGATAGCAGCGTTGGGAATGAGTGGGCTCATTAATTCATTTGCCGAAGCGCAGACAAACACTCGCGGGCCTAAGGTCAAGCTTAAGGAGGATGGAAAAGAAAACGAGACTTATCTGTACAAGGAAAGCTGGGCTCTAGTCATTGGCGTGAGCAATTATGAACACTGGCCGGAGTTGCCCGGCGTAGAGAAAGATGTCGAGAGAGTAAGGAGCGCTCTGGAAAAGCATGGCTTTAAGATTCAATACCTGCTGAACCCAACGCGCCAGGAGTTCAAAACAGCGATCGATGACTTCATAAATGCCCGGGGGCTGGACTTCGAAAATCGATTGATGATCTATTTTGCGGGGCACGGCGTGACTTTGAAAGGCCCGGACAATCGAGAGGAAGGCTACCTCGTCATGAAGGACAGTCCTTCGATCGAACCGGACGAAACGAAGTTCATTCAGAAAGCGGCCCCCATTGGCTGGATGGAGCGGTACGCGAAGGATATCAAATCAAAGCACGTCCTATTCGTTTTTGATAGCTGTTTTTCAGGCAAGTTGTTCGAGGAGATGCGGAGGCGGGGTGATCCGCCGGCAGGAGACCTGATCAAGCCCGTTCGCCAATTCATTACGGCGGGCACTGCCAACCAGCGAGTGCCGGACAAGAGTATTTTTTGCGATTACTTCGTGCGAGCGTTGGATGGTGACGCCGACTCGAACAATGACGGTATGGTGACCGGCACGGAGCTGGGAGACTATCTCAAAAGAAGAGTCACCGAAGACTCCAGACGCAGCCAGACGCCACAGACACCGATGGTTGGCAAGATCGCAGACCCGATGCTCAACCAGGGGGATTTTGTTTTTTCCTCGCCGGGACGGGCTCTAAAAGTGTTGGAGGTGAGTTCTTCCGGGGGCGATGGTCGCGTGGCCGATGCCAGGGGGGAGCTTCGGGATCGTGGAATCGGAATCGACGTCAACAGCGTCAAGAACGCGCTGATGTCGGTGGATGTTGATGTGCTGAAACTTCTGAGCGCCGCATCGCTCCCGCCGACGGTCATCGAAGAAGCCTTTCGCCAGAAAGCCGGAGCTGACAATGCCACCGTAGCACGCCGGTTTTTCGAGAACTCAAGCAAATCACCGGCGGCTATCCAGTGGTTCGATTCGGCGCTGGCAAGCGGAGTCAACCCGAATCTCACGGTGCTGAGCGATTATTACGACCGCGAAGGCATCCTGCTTGAAGCGTTACGGGCAGGTAACGTGCCGGCCATCAAGTCGCTTCTGGATCGCGGCGCAAGCCCGCATGCTTACCAGAACCTGTTCCTGACCAGTTACTCGCTCACGCGCTTTCTCTATCCATTGCGGTTTATCGCCAGTGACGATCGCCTGAGCCTGGAAGAGAAGCAGGATCTTACAAAGGCATTCATAAACGCAGGTGTTGTCGTTCCGAGAGTCATCGATCCTGGATCGTCCGGCTGGCCCTCGGTCATGTATGAAGCCAAGAACCTCCGAGACGAGGATGCTCCTAAGCTGAG
>DATLWF010000050.1:0-2179 GCA_035576605.1 Blastocatellia bacterium
GCATTCGATACGATAGGAGTTTCGTCGCCGTATTTCTTCTCGTCGGCGATTATTCTTGCGACGCTTTCTCTAGGATTCGGGCTGGATCAGTATGCGCGGCCGAAGGTTTCTGCCACACCGGAAGCGACCGGTGACAAGAGAGAGGCGTAGAACCAGAACTGCGCCAGAGGTCCGAGGTCAGAGGTCAGAGAGATCAGAGATCGGAGATCAGAGGTCGGAGGTCAGAGATCGATCAGAGGTCAGAGATCAAGGCCTCGCGGGGTATTCTGTGGGCAGATCCGCGGTTTGGATTTCGGTGCTATTTGAACACGAGGTGAGCCAGTTTGGACTCGACATCCCAGTAGATAATCGCGAGCGCGGTCAGGTCGAACGCGGCGTGGGAAATCATCAGCCTCCAGATCCGGCCTGTGACTGCGAAGATGGTTCCAAACACGAGCCCGGTGATAACGGCCTGTTCGGCGCCGGCGAACCCCTGGACAGAATAGTGCAATATTCCAAACCATGCGGAGGTGAGCAGCACAGTTACAGTCTTGGCCCACACGCTGGGTCCTAAAAGCTTACCGAAGCGCTCGAACAAGTACCCGCGGAAGACCGTCTCTTCCCCAAACCCGGCGACGACAATCATCAGGAAGATGGCTCCTGGGAGCGCGGCACGGTTTCCTGCCAGGTAATGGTACGCCTGATTGATCGGGTCGGCGCCGAGGAGCGGCATCACGATCGACTTCATCAGGAATTTGAACGCGATGCCAAAGACTATACCGCCTGTCACGGTGGCAATCCAATTCTTAGGCCGGACGTAGCCGATCTCGCGCCAGGGCGTGTGTGATCGCCAGACCCAAAGCAGAGCGAGGATGGCGCTGAGGGGCGCGCCTAAAAAATTGCCGGCGAGGATGACGAAAATCGCGAGGATCCCGATCGGCCCAAATCGACGCAGGTCCCTGGCGAAACGATCGTCGGAAAGCGGTGCGCCTCCCGCTTCGCCGGGGAGCTCAAGAACCTGTTGCCCCACTTTCGGCCCGTCGCTTGTGTTGAATTCCAAGACGTTGATTCCAGAGAGGTCGTCGCCGAAGCAGTGAGCGGATCAGGCCCGCCCGACTTCAGCTCATCCCTCCGCAGCGCGTCGCGTTGCGAGACGACGTGTCACCGATGGACTAGTCAGCTCCCTCAGCGCGTCCTTGCCTACCCATCGGGCCGCGGGCTCCGGTGACTCCGTCAGACGTCGCGCCACTATCACCGCGGCTGAGTTGAGGGTGGGATTGCGTTTCCCGATCGCACGCAGGGCCATGTTTACCGCCTTCTTGACGAAATGCCGTTCGTCGCTCGCGGCACGCAGCACCAGGATCAAGCCCTGGCGAAACTGCTCGTCGCTCGCGAGCTTGTCATGCACCGTCAGAGACCACAGCAGCGCAAAGCCGGTGCGCTTGACGAACTCCTCCTCCTGTTTGCACCACTGCGCGACTTTGCGCCAGGCGTGCGGAGTGCGGTCGAAGAGGTTGAAGCACAGCGTGTCGCAGATGCCCCAGTTGTCGAAGTCCCGAACCCATGCCTCCATCTGCGCCGATGTAACGAGCGCCGGGTCATCGACGAACGAAGTCAGCATCCGGGCTTCATACCAGCCGGTTTCCCAGAGCGCCGCGGCGAGTTCGTGATTCCGCCCGAGGGGCTTGGCTACTCTCTGAATGTTGGACATCGACACGCCAAACGCTTTGCTTGTGTAGATGCCGTACCTTTTTGACATGTCTTCGAGGACTCGCTTTTCAGCAAGTCGCTTCAGCGATGCGAGCACGGCCTGAACCTGATCTTCGAGCGAGGGCTGCGATGTCGTTGTTTTTGTCGGCTTGGCTTTCGCGCGTGCCGCAGCCGATCGGGCACGGGGACTCCTGGTCTGCGCTCTCTTCTTTGCCGGCTTGGCGGGAGCGCTCTTCTTCCTCTTGGGCGGCACGCCTGCTTCCTCCATCGCTCGGTCTGCTTGATGCGATGTAGGATTCCACAAAACTAGTAGTTAGTCACGTCCACGTTAATAGATCGCCAAACGAGCGGCCCGGCTTGCCATGCCGGAGGGATTGGCTACGCCCTCCAGTAGGAGGGCCCTGGGATTTGGACATTCCACTTGGCAACCTTTAACAACGCAACAGAGGATAACCGCGTAGCGGTGTCCTATCGATAGCTTGCGGGATTG
>DATLWF010000051.1:0-15810 GCA_035576605.1 Blastocatellia bacterium
CGATGCCACCGAGACGCTTTAGTACCGCATCGGCAATCGCCGCGCAACCTTCGGGTGTGGTGATATCCGTCGCTACGAATAAATCCGCATCGGACAGATCGCGCGGTCGCTCACGCGCAGTGGTGAGGACCGCCGCGCCGCCGTCTCGCAGCCGTGAGGCCACTGCCTGGCCAATCCCTTTGGTTCCGCCGGTGACGAGAACGCGCCTGCCAGCAAATTCGTGAGGATCCATAGGTTGTCCTCCTGGATTTTTCATCGAGCATGCACCTCGCTGATAAGTCCTCGAGTTTGCAAACTTTCAGAAATTGATCGCTCCCATCCGACCGCTCCGGTAGTCCTCAAACGCCTGCCTGATTTCAGCTTCGGTGTTCATCACAAAAGGACCGTAGCGCGCCACAGGCTCATTCAAGGGAACTCCAGCGATGAGCAATACGTCAAGCTCAGACTCAGCGCGCGCTGGATTCTCGATCCGCACTTCATCTCCATCCGGCGCGAACATCACCATCTGTCCGTCCGTGCCTTGTTCGCCATCCTCACCGAACAAGCCGTCGCCGTCCACGATGTATGCGAAGGCGTTATAATCCTTCGGCACGGGTTGCGCAACGCGACCGCCGGGTTGGAGCGTGAAGTGCAGGTAAATAATCGGAGTCACCGTCTCGATCACGGCTCGCGCGCCGAGCGCCTCGCCCGCGATCACGCGCACGCTCACCAGCCCGTCCTTCGTCCGCGCGGTCGGGATGCTCGCCGACTGTATCTCCTGATAACGCGGCTGCATCATCTTATTCTGCTGTGGTAAGTTCACCCACAGTTGAAAGCCGTGCAAGGTGCCGCCCTCTCGCTGGAACTCTGCGGATGGCATCTCCGAATGGATCACGCCCGCACCGGCTGTCATCCATTGAACATCGCCCGCACTCAACTTCCCGGCATGCCCTTGTGAGTCCTTGTGCTCCATCTGCCCTGCTAAAATATAAGTCACCGTCTCGAAACCACGATGCGGATGATCCGGCGCGCCCTTCGCCTTATTAGGCGCGAGCGTCATCGGTCCCATCTCGTCCAGGAGCAGGAACGGGTCGAACTCCGAGAACGCCGCCTTAGGGAATGGTCGGCGCACGAGAAAGCCGGCGCCCTCCAACGTCTCGATGCTGTTGATGAGGCCCGCCACCGTGCGCGCTCGTTTCTTGCTCTCTTTCTTCTCTTCCAATGACGTCTTCGCTTCCATCTTTCAACCCCCCTTCTACTCCAGAACCGGTATAGGTCTTTCCTTACCGGCGACTTTAGGTAAACGTAAGAACCGCCCTACGGCGAAGCGTCCCGGCCCGGCGATCACGATGGGCAGCAGCGCGCCGATAGCGAGCAGATGATACTCGAAACCCTCTCCCGCCTGGTTACCGGCCCAGTTCATGAAGAAACCGAATTTGCCGTGTATTGTGGTGACCGCTCCGAGCATGATGATAATGATTGACGCCGCAGAGAAACGTGACAGAAACCCGACGACAAGTCCCAGCCCGCCGAAGAACTCGCCGATGGTTACAAGATAGCCCAAAGGCCCGATCATCTGAACGAAGGCCGAAAGCCCCGGCCCGCCGAATGCGCCAAAGAGTTTCTGTGCGCCGTGCGCCATGAAGATGACGCCGACGACGATGCGGGCGACCAGAAGCGCCCAATCAACAGCAGAACGATCACGAGTTGTAGTTTCAGAATCCATGACCTTCTCCTCCCTTTGAACGTTGCGTAAGCAGCTTACTATTGGTAAGCTGATGTTAGAAAATAACATCATCGGCAACTATAGTCAAGTAGGCAATTAAAAGTAAGGGATAGGTCTTATCATGCAAAAAGAGACAACTCGAACCAAGAGCTCTGCAAAACGGCCCCCGTCTTCTTCCTCGAAAAAGCATGCTGGCGACGGAGAATCGAAAGTCTGTTCACGTTTTCACCACGCGGTAGAACTGATTGGGCGACGTTGGAGCGGCGCTGTCATCAGCGTAATGATGCGTGGGCCGCAAGGCTTTAACGAGCTGATGGCGTCTGTGCCGGGGCTCTCCGACCGCCTGCTCACCGAGCGACTGCGTGAGCTTGAGTCGGAGGGCCTCGTCCGGCGCACGGTTATTTCGGGGCCGCCCGTGCGGGTTAGCTACGAGCTGACGGAAGCCGGTAAGAGCCTGAAGCCAGTGATCGACGGTCTCGGACGATGGGCTGAACGCTGGGTGAAAATCTGATCTCACTATCTCGTCGGATGAACGTCGCCGTCCACCGCTCTCTTCTCCCGACGCTTGCATGGGTGCCTCACGGCACTTGAACATGATATTATGATGGTAATATTATGATCATCATCTGAAAGGAGTTCGCTATGGAAAACAGCTATATAATCGGCGCCGCACGGACCGCGAGGGGGCGCGGCAAGATGGATAAAGGATCGCTGTCGGGCGTTCACCCGCAGGAGCTCTTTGCCCAGGTATTGACTACGCCTCAGCAGCGGCTTGGCTTCGACGCTCGCGACGTGGACGACGTCATAGTTGGGAGCGTTTCCCAGGTCGGGGAACAGGGCGCCAACGTCGCCCGCAACGCGGTGCTCGCAGCAGGGTGGCCTTACGAAGTATCAGCGGTTTCACTCAACCGTTTCTGCGCGTCAGGACTTCAAGCGATTCACTTCGGCGCTATGGGCGTCGCCTCGGGTGCGATGGACCTCGCCATCGCAGGCGGCGTCGAAAGCATGTCCCGTGTCCCCATGGGATCCGACGGCGGCGGCCAGGATGGCAACAACCCGCATCTTCGGGAACGCGTATTTCAAATTCCTCAGGGCATCAGCGCCGACCTGATCGCCACGCTCGAGGGTCTCACTCGCGAGGATCTAGATGCTGTCGCGCTCCGCTCACAAAAGAATGCAGCGCGCGCCATTGAGGAGGGACGCTTCGCGAAATCGCTCTTTCCGGTGAGAGACCCTTTCACCGGCGAGGTCGTTCTCGAAGGTGACGAGTTCCCTCGACCGGACACCACGGCTGAAGGACTCGCCGCGCTCAAGCCTTCCTTCGTCACTCTGGGACAAACCTCCGCGGGCCCGAATGGTGAGACGTTCGATCAGCTTGCGCTCGCAGTCTACCCGCGCGCGAAGGTCATCCAGCACCTCCACACCGCAGGCAACTCAAGCGGTATCGTGGATGGCGCCGCCGGTGTCATGCTCGCCTCCGAACGGTACGTTCGACAGAAGGAGATCAAGCCGCGCGCCCGCATTCGCGCAATGACGACCATTGGAAGCGAACCGCTGATTATGCTCACTGCGCCAGCGCCGGCGAGTGAGAAGGCGCTTCGGATCGCGGGCATGAAGCCGCGCGACATCGATCTGTGGGAAATCAACGAGGCTTTCGCGGGCGTAGTGCTGCAGACGATACGCAAGCTGGGGATCGATCCTGATCGCGTTAACGTCAACGGCGGCTCGATCGCGCTCGGGCACCCGCTTGGGGCGACTGGCGCTATGTTGCTCGGAACCGCGCTCGACGAACTCGAGCGGAGCGGCAAGCAAACGGCGCTTATCACTATGTGCGTCGGCGGTGGCCAGGGCATCGCTACGATCATCGAGAGGATCTGATCACGCGAGGTTGTGCATGAACCAGAAGACAAAGCAGAAGCAGAGCTCTCGCGACGCAATTACCGCGTCGGCCGCCGCGCTGCTCCGTGAACGGGGCATTAAGGCAAGCTCTGTGATGGAAGTCATGAAGGGCGCCGGTCTCACGGTCGGTGGTTTCTACAACCATTTCGATTCGAAAGAGGAACTCTTCGTCGAGACGCTTCGGAACGCGGCAAGCGCCAACTGGGATCATCTCTTGAAATCCGCGAATGGGGATTCGCCCCGCTCTCGGACCATGAGCGTCATCAGGCGGTACCTGTCACGCAAGCATCGCGACAATAAGGAAACGGGCTGTCTGCTGCCCAGCGCGGCTCAAGAGGTTGCGCGGGAAGGTGAGCCATATCGAAGCGCGCTTGAAAAAGAGTTATCCGGCTTTGTCAGCTCGCTGGCAAACATGCTTGATGCCGGTGTTGACGGCCGGAAAAAGGCGCTCGGATTGATCGCTATGATGTACGGCGCGCTCTCGTTATCGCGGGCGGTGGCTGGCACGCGACTCAGCGATGAGTTTCTGCGGGCAGGGAAAAAACTGGGCGAGCAGGTGCTCGCCGAGCAAGATAGGTGAGCGATAAAAAATATCCTGGCGCGGCTGTCCAAATTGCCGGGTCTCACGCGACATTGTAGTAGCGGAACTTGACGCGGCACTCAAAACCGGTGAAGGAGATTCCAAATGAAATACATTCTGATGGACTATGTGGGGGAAGAGGGTTGGCCCCAGTTGACCACGGACGAGAAAGAACACTGGTTGGGCGCCTATAGAGCATACATGGAGGCAATGGAGAAGGCCGGCGTGCTGAGAGATAGCAAAGGCCTTCAGCCCACCTCGGCCGCGACGACCGTACGCGTCTCGAACGGCAAGACCCAGGTGCTGGATGGCCCTTATGCCGACTCGAAAGAGCAGCTGGGTGGCTTTCATATCATCGACGTGCCCGACCTTGATGCAGCAATTGCGTGGGCAGCCCGCTGCCCAACCGCACTGCACGGTGTCGTCGAAGTGCGCCCAGTCCGGGAGGGCACACTGCTGACCAGGGACATCGCCGATTACATAGCGGAGTGAGCCCCTGTGTGCAGAAATCGGGAGCTGCCCGTCAGTGACATCAACGGAAGGAAGGAGAAGAAAAAACATGCGGAAATTAATCGTCTTCAATCATGTGTCGCTGGATGGTTACTTTGTAGACGCGAACGGTGGTATGAGCTGGGCCAAGTCGGATCACAACGATGCGGAGTGGAATGCATTTGTAGCAGAGAATGCAAAAGGCGACGGTCCACTATTGTTTGGCAGGGTCACCTATGAGCTGATGGCGAGCTATTGGCCGACGCCGATTGCGGACCAACATGATCCTTCCGTGGCCGAGCGGATGAACAGTCTGCCGAAAGTCGTCTTTTCGAGGACGCTCGATGCAGCGTCGTGGAAGAATACGAAGCTGGTGAAGAGTGATCTCGCCTCGGAAATACGAAAGATGAAGAAAGAGCCCGGAGAGGGCATGGCAATTCTGGGAAGCGGCACCATTGTTTCGCAACTGACTCAAGAGAGGTTGATCGATGAATACCAGGTAGTGGTGAACCCGATCATTCTGGGCAAGGGGCGGACGATGTTTGACGGCGTCAAAGAGAAACTGAACCTGAGGCTGACGAAGACGCGAGCCTTCGGCAACGGGAATGTTTTTATGTGCTACGAGCCGGCGGCGTGAAAGAGCACAACACGGTAAAGGATCCGGGAGATGCGGAGAACCGGGCCTCGACACTACCGCACAAAGACACGGGAAGCTGCACCGAGTCAGTGAATGTAGTATTTACAAATGAGTCTGATTACGTCGCAATACCCTCGAAGGGGGCCTTCATGGCTGAACCGCAAACCTTAATGACTGGCATAGCCTTCGGTGAATCGCCGCGTTGGCGCGATCACCGTCTATGGTTCTCCGACTGGGTTGCTCAGGAAATCATTGCCGTCGATCTCGACGGCACGAGCGAGGTCATGGTCCGCGTCCCGTTCCCATCAATTCCAATGTGTATCGATTTTCTTCCCGATGGGCGCCTGCTGGTCGTCTCGACGCATGAGAGGCTTCTCTTGCGCAGGGAGGCCGGCGGGTCGCTGGTAACCCAGGCCGACCTGAGCGGCCTCTCGGGCCTCGGCTTTAATGAAATTGTCGTGGATGGGCGCGGCAACGCCTACATCAACGGTGGCGGCTTCAATTTTATGGCGGGTGAGAAGTTCGCGCCTGGAATTGTCGCTTTGGTCACCCCTGATGGGTCTGCTCGACAGGTGGCCGATGGTATCGCCTTCCCTAACGGCATGGTCGTGACGCCCGACAACTCGACTTTGATAGTGGCCGAGTCCTACGGCAAAAGACTCACAGCCTTTGACATTGCGACTGACGGCAGCTTGTCGAACCGGCGAGTCTGGGCCGATCTTGCCGGAGGCGTCCCTGACGGCATTTGCCTCGACGCCGAAAACGCCATCTGGTACGGGGATGTCCCTAACAAGCGCTGCGTACGGGTTCGCGAAGGTGGTGAAGTGCTTCAGACCATCGAGTTGGACCGCGGCTGCTTCGCTTGCGCGCTCGGAGGCGCCGACATGAGAACGTTGTTCATGGTTGCAACCGAGTGGCGTGGCCCGGAGCACATGGCTGAAGGGCCACGAACAGGCCGGATATTGACTATAGAGGTGACCGTACCTGGCGTCTCGCATGAATAAACCGAAGTCTTGCGTGAACGTATGAGGCTCCCCGAAAACGACGCGCAGGCGCATCAGACGGCGGAGGCGGTGGCGCGTCGCAGTTATGGCAAGCTTGTCGCTTTTCTCGCGGCGCGTACGCGGGACGTGGCGGCTGCGGAGGACGCGCTCTCTGAGGCGTTCGCCGCGGCGCTGACGGATTGGCCGATGAATGGCTGTCCGTCGAATCCCGAAGCATGGCTGTTGACCGTCGCCCGGCGAAAGGCGATCGATATCGCCCGAGGACGACGCCGACATGAGATTGCGGCCGAGCAACTGCAGGTTATGGCTGAAGGGCTGAATGCTGCGCCCGATGCGGAGATTCCGGATCAGCGTCTCGCGCTAATGTTCGCCTGCGCGCATCCGGCCATCGACGCCGGCATTCGTTCCCCGTTGACTCTGCAAGTGGTTCTTGGGCTGGATGCGAAGGCAATCGCGTCGGCGTTTCTCACGTCTCCGTCGGCGATGGGCAAGCGACTGGTGCGGGCCAAGAGCAAGATCCGGCAGGCTGGCATTCCGTTCAGCATCCCGGAGCGCGAGGAGCTTCCCGGCCGGCTCGATACCGTGTTGGACGCCATCTATGCCGCCTTCGCGGAAGGTTGGACCGATCCTGGCGGGACGGATGTCGTTCGTCGCGATCTCACAGAGGAAGCGTTGTTTCTGGCGAGACTTGTGGCCGACTTGCTGCCGGACGAGCCGGAGGTGCTGGGCCTGCTTGCACTGATGCTTCACGCGGAGGCCCGGCGTCGCGCGCGACGCAACGAGGACGGCGAGTACGTTCCCCTTGCCAATCAGGATCCGGCGTTATGGGACTGGAAGATGATCGGTGAGGCCGAGGCGCTGCTTCGGCATGCCAGCACCTTCGGCTGCATTGGCCGCTATCAGTTGGAAGGCGCGTTACAGTCGGCGCACGTTTTTCGCTGCCGCACGGGTCACGCTAATTGGGCGGAGGTGGTGCAACTATATGACGCACTGTTCGCGCTAGCTGGCTCACCGGTGGTGGCTATCAATCGCGCTCTGGCTATCGCGGAGGTCCACGGCGCGAACATCGCTCTCGAGGCGATGCAAGAGGTGGCCGTCGATGTGCGGCTCGCCGAATACCAACCCTACTGGGCTGCGCGGGCGGAGCTACTGGCCAGGACAGGCGCAAATGACGAAGCTCGCCGCGCGTACGAGATCGCAATCGGTCTCGAGCGCGACCCTGCGGTCCGCCGTTTCCTCCAGAGGCGTCGGTCGGCGGTGCCCGCTTGATCCTCGTCGAATCCGTTCGCAACGTAGAAAGTGATGACGAGCGGCGTTTGCGAGCGTCGTGCGTCTCCGGTCTGCGCGCGCAGCGGGAAGACGAGCACTCCCAGAATCAAGATGAGGGTGAGTATCTTTTTCATTAAGGCTAAACTAACAAGAGCCGAACGGATCAGGCCGGTGTTCCGAGCTTAGTCGCCGGGTTGTTGTTCGGGCGCTCCTGCGCCGATCGGCGGCTGCTGCGGCAGACGAAAGTAGCCGAAGACTGTAATCAAAAGAAGCATAGCGGCGCTGAGGTAAAACAGATTCCTGATGCCAAGCGTCTGAGCAAGCGAACCCGAGAAGACCAGGCCTATCAATTGCGCTATCGACAACACGGACATGAAACTACCGCTGACGCGCCCGATCAACTCCATCGGGGTCTGCCCCTGCATCAGGGTTTGCGCCGAGACGAACACGAACACCACTCCCACGCCAACCCCGAACATACTGATTGAAGCCGCGGCGATGCTCCTGAAAGCTGCCAACACCACCACGAATGCGCCCATCGTCAACAAACCCCAGACGACCAGATGAGTCTTTGAGATCTTTTGACCGAAACGGCTCATCAGCAACGTCCCGGCGATCATCCCAACGCCAATCATCGCATTGATGATCCCGAACCATAACGAAGTCGCTCGCAGTTCATCGCGCACGTACACCGCGATCAATGGCCCAAAGCATGAGATCGCAAACATCGCGGCGGCCATCGCCAGAATCACGAACGAGATTGTCGCGTGCGTGAAGATGAACTTCACACCTACCATCAAATCGTTGTATACCGCCTTGATCGGATGGCTGTCCTTCGCTGGCACCACAGGCTCGCGCGCGATTACCAGCGTCGTAATAATTGACGCCGAAAAGATAAAGGTGACGCTGTCTACGTAGTAACACGAACTGGCCCCGAACCATTCGACCATCGCACCCGCCAGGGCCGGGCTGAATATGCGCATGACTTGAAATGCCTGCTGGACGAGCGCATTCGCCGCCAACAGACCTTCACGTGGGACAATCGTTCGCAATGTTACAGTTTGGGCCGGCATGAAGAATGCCGAAACCGCGCTCAGCAGAAAAAGAATTGCGTAAACCTGGCCGAGGGTGGCGGTGAAGACCAACCCCAGTGCAAGCCCGGCGCGAATCACGTCGCTCGCGATCATCGTGCGTTTGACGTTCCACCGATCTACAAATACGCCGGCGACGGGCCCGATTATTGCGAAAGGAATCATGAATGACACACTGATCCCCGTGACTTGCGCCGCCGTAGCGTGAAGGTTGAATGAGACGTAGCTTAGCACCGCGAATATCGCTAAAAAATCCCCGAACACGCTGACGATCTGGGCCAACCAGAGCCGCCGGACGGGTCTCAATTGAAGGACTTCGCGAATGGTCATTTGTCGCGCGACTTCCGCCATATCTAGTTGCTCCGATCCTCGGAAAATCCAGCGTAGACTGTCCAGTCTGTGCCGTCGAACCAGACCCACCTCGCGCAGACTGGACAGTCTACGCTACGTTCTCATCGTTTTCAGGGCGTCGTCTGTGACGACAATTGAACCCCTTTGAAAGAGTGCCTCGCTTCTTAATACCAGAAACTTGTGACAGGTTGTACGAAAAAAGTTCGCCGGAGGGCTAAGAAAAAGTTCCGCTCCGGCGTGTTTCATCCTAAATTCCGGCCCCTTCGTCACTCGTTGGGTCGCGTTTGTCCCAAAATGGTTCTCCGCTCAATCCTTACGTCATAAACTCGTTGGTCATGCAAGTAATTAGGTTCAGGAACCAAGCCGTCGCGCCGATCTTTAGTCATACTACAGCCGATGACGCCTCCCACCTAATCGGGAAAGTCATGATCGGGGTTAGCAGATGGACGGAGGCAGCTCGAACGCTCGTGGCGGCCCATGCCTCTCACGACAATACCGTCATCCTTGAAGGTGAGCGCGGTACTGGAAAGAAACTTCTTGCCAGGCTGATACACCGGTGTAGCTTGCGCCATGAAGGTCCGTTCGTTTCACTGACACTCGGCTCAACCAGTGATCAGGTAGCGCGTGCAGTTTTGTTCGGCTCGGCGCGACACCAGTGTGATGATTTTCCTGTCACCGAGAAGGGCCTCACTGAACTGTCGCGGGGAGGCACACTCTATATCGACGGGCTTTCAGACATCTCGCCCTGCCTGGCCGACGATATCGTGCGGCTTGCCGAACGGAAAGGCACTAACTACGAGAGAGAAGAATCCGTCCGAATTCTTATTGGCTGGGGCATTGAATCCGGGTCTTGTCGCTCGAGTGCAAGCGTCAACTCGGCAAGCACCGGTTTGGATTACGATAGAATTCAGATTCCGCCGCTCCGGGAAAGGCCCGAGGATATAGAGGCATTGGCCGCGCACTTCATCAGCGAGCGCTGCGAGCAAACGGGGAAAGAGGTACGAGAGATCTCGCCGGAAGCCATGAGAGTGCTGCGCCGCTACGACTGGCCTCAAAACGTGAAAGAGCTGAGAACACTTGTAAATCAACTGGTGAAGCAGTTGACCCCGCCTTCAATCGACGTTTCACTCCTTCCGGCTTACCTGGCCACTACGTCTGGAGAGAGGAGGCTGCTTCCTGCTTCGGGGCTCGACCTCGATAACGAAGTAAAACGGGTTGAAGTAGATCTCATTTGCGCCGCGCTTAGACAGAGCCATGGGCTGCAAAACAAGGCCGCCCAACTGCTCCGGATCAAGCCAACGACACTCTTCATGAAGATCCGGCGACACGGCATAGATGTGGAAGCTTTCAGGTGAAGAATTCAACAGTCGTCCGCTGGATTCTCCGCCCCCGCGCGGGTCGCACCTTGAAAAAAACCCAAAGACCAATAGCAAGCCGCGAGCAAATACATCGGCGAGATCAAAGCGAACGTCAGGAACGTTGGTAAGTCAGTTCTTGCAAGCCAACTGGCCGCTCTGGCCAACCTGACAAGCGGCATCAGCGCAATCAATGCCGGATGACGAAGCAAAACATCGCCGGGCAGACCACCACGCTTTCGAGCTTCCGCAGAGCACTTCCCGAGACTGATTTGATACGATAAGACCTGCCGCCAGCCAGTTCGATTCAGATGAGTCACCTCGATTGCAGGATCAAACAGGATCCGCTCGCCTGACTTGTGGATCTTCCAGTTGAAGAGAACGTCTTCCGCCAGCCACATATCTTCGTCGAAGTAACCGTAACGTTCCAGCACGTCGCGCCGGTAGGCGACGTTCGCAGTGGGAACGGTCTTCTCGAGTCGCAATGGGGCGCACGGAATGAACTCCTTGAACTCGATCAGGTACCCGGTCCAGCCGCTCAAGCTTCTTGGTGTGCCATTGCGGAGCGAGCCTCCAACCGCGGCGTATTCCGCCTCGCGGTGACGAACGATCATGCGTTCAATCAAGTCGGGCCGCGCCACGCAGTCGGAGTCAATCATCAGGCAGAATGGCGCTCTTGTGGATCGCACGCCGACGTTTCGAGCCGCGCCGGCAAACGTGCGCCGGTCAAGATGAATGAGCCGGACCGAAGGGAATTCGCGCGCAACGATGTGTGGTGTTTGATCCACAGAGCTATCGACGACGATTACGTTGTAAGGTATAGACGTTCGCTGATCGAGTATCGCCTCGAGGCAACGCCGGATCGTCTGCTCGGAGTTGTAGCACGGAATGATGACGGATACGATGGGATCGCTGGAAGGCATGACCTAGCCCTTAGATATATAGTCCGGGCTCAGGTTAAGCAAGATTGACAGCGACGGCATGCTCAAATAGCTTCTTAGCGAGATGGACCCTCAAGTTGCCATCGTGGTGGTGAGCTATAATACCAGGGACCTGTTACTCGAGTGCCTCGCTTCAGTGGTCGGGAGCACGCAAGGCCGGAGCACTCAACTCGTAATTGTTGATAACTCGTCAGAAGACGGCAGCTACGAGGCTATTCGCGAGGCCTATCCTCACGCAACTGCGATTCGCAACTCTACAAACCTGGGATTCGGTGCGGCTTGCAATCAAGGATTCAAGGCAACAGACGCGCCGTTCATACTGCTGCTTAACAGCGATGCGCGGCTTACAGCGCAAGCCTTCCACGCGCTCTGCGACTGTCTGGAACAAAATGAGCGCTGCGGAGCCGCAGGCTGCAAGTTGATTGACGCTGCCGGCGCTGAAGTCATCAACACCAGAAACTTTCTTACGCCGTTGAATCAGGCCTTCGAGCTGACCGGAATCGAAGTGGGATTGGGTAGCCTGCAGAGAACTCGCCCGCCGAAGCTTGACCGCAATCTTGCGGATTGCTCGGTTGACTGGATAGACGGTGCTTGTTTGATGTTGAGGCGCGCTGCCCTCGACGAAGCCGGATTCTTCGATGAGCGGTTCTTCATGTATTCAGAGGATGAGGACCTGTGCTTCAGGCTAAGGAAACGCGGATGGCTTGTGTGTTTTTGCGGCGCTGGAACCGCTGTTCATCACGGCGCGGCGTCGACCCGGCTTAAAAAGATCGACATGTTGCGTCACTTTTATTTGAGCCAGATGCTTTTCCTGTTGAAGCATCACGGCCCTGGCTCCGCTTTCCTTTTCGCGGCGGTGATGAGGATAGTGCTGGTCCTCAAACGATTGTTATTGCGCGCCGGCTCGAGACGCGAAGCAGCAAGCGAGCATTTGCAAGCCTTGAGGGAAGCTAGCCTTTCCACAAAGCAAAGGTGACGATCATCGGGTTCATCCTTCAATGGTGGCTTCGGTGCGAGAAACTCTTTGCGATATGTGTGGAAACAATTGTCCGGTTGATTGCCAGGCTTTGCTTTCACTTTCTGATTCTGGCGTTAACTTTTTCAATCAGCTTTCCGAACTCCCCCTGTCCCAACATCTCAAGAGCCTGGCGAACCTCGGAGGCCCGAATTAACCATTTGCTGTTTTGCACAACGTACGCCTGCTGCCCCCACCACTTCTCGTGGTTGTATTCTTTCTGCTTCACGAAAATGGCGGTCCTTGCTGAGACGTCTTCAACCAATTCCCATTCCGGCTCCTGGATCAAGAATTTCTTCAAGGCGTGACCGGTCCACAGTTGGGTATCGTCAATCATCATCATTCCACCGACGCGCAGCCTATCCGCGGTGTAGTACCAATCTATGAACGGAGTTGGGAAAGCGTGGCTACCATCAATCAGCACCAAATCCAGTTGGTCAATGGGCAATACGGGCAGGGTCCTTTCGGATTTGTCTATACGGAAGTCGATTCGCCCGACAGAAACCATCATCCGTGCGCAGTAACTGCTGATTCGGGAAACAAGATCGGGGTCAGGAACGATGCAGGTATGGTTAGCTTTCTTAATAGCGAACAGAATGGTGCTGATGCCTGCGCCTGTCTCCAAAGTTTGGGAATTCTCATTCACAGTTTGATCGATGAAGAGCAATGCTCGGTCTGCAAGCCTGTAGGAAATGGGCTCAGATCCTATCCTGTGAAGCCTGGGTGAATCCTTTAACAACTCTTCCAGAGTCATAGCCGGCTTATTGTACCGAAGTGCCCTAAGGGGATCACGGCCAAGAGTACCTGGAAGGGATCGTGAGGGCCAGGGCACGATCTCGCTTTGCTCAGACTCAAGAGGGAGCGACGCGGTTATCGTCGCGACGTACGCATCATCTCCTCGATAGCGTCGGCAAGCTGATGGCTCGAACTCTGAGCCGTCGACTTCAGAATGTTGTCAGAAAGAGCTGGGCCCAGATTGTCGTCGAAGAAGGTCACGATCCGTTGGGCCAGAGCATCCGAATCGCCGGCTGGAAACAATAAGCCATTGACGTTCTCCAGAACCGATTCAGAGAGCCCTCCGGTTCTCGAAGCGATTACGGGCAGCCCGCTCGATAAAGCGATTCGGACCACGCCGCTTTGACTGGCGCTCACGTACGGCAAGACAAGCACGTCGGCGCCTTCAAAAATCTCGGCCACTTCCTCATTTGGCACATAGCGGTTGTCAATGTGAACGTGGCTCTCGAGATCGTATCGGCGAATCAGTTGCTGATACTTTTCTATCGAATCGTAAAACTCACCGGCAACGATCAGCTTGCAGTCCACCTTTGACAGGACCATCGGCATTGCGGCGAGCAGTATGTCGAGTCCCTTGTACTTGCGCACTTTTCCGAAGAACAGAATCGTGCGTCCACTGCGGCTGCATTTGGCGGGACTCGAGAACTCATTCAAGCTGGGAAGCGGAGAAACGCTGACCTCTTTCCCGGGTAACAACGCAAGCAGATCTTCGCGGTCCTTTGCGGAGTGGGTGATGAGTTGATCGGCCGCCGAGAGCGCAAACCTGGTCAGCGGACCGTCCAGAGGGCTCCGTTCGTGTGGAACGATGTTGTGGCATTCGATGATGCACCTGACGCCCGACCTGCGAAAACATCTCGCGAGCGTGCCGACGACCGGGCCAAAGAACGGTTGCCACCACTGGAACATGATCACATCGGGCGAAAAAGCTTTCACGTGCTTAAACGCGCGCAACCATGTAACCGGGTTCAACGGGGTGAGGATCGGCGCCGCGCCCGCATCCAGCTTCAGGTGGCTGGTGTCTAGTTCAGAAGTGCCGGGAAAGAAGATGCGAGGGTACAGTTTGCGGAAGGAGACTACTTGCACAGTGTGAGCGCGGGCGGTCAGTTCTCGATGGAGCCAGAAAACGTGATGGGCGATGCCGCCTCTCAGCGGGTAGGCCGGCCCGATTATGCTGATTCTCATTCAGCGGTCTTACCCCGGCTGATTCCGATTGCGCGCTCGTCCTGGCTGAAGCTCAGATTATCTTCGGCGCTCGATTCGACTACCGAATAGTCACCCTCCCGCCTGTATGAGAACGCGATCATCTCCGCCAGAAGCCCGAACAGGATCAGTTGAACACCAACTATCGCAAGGAAGGTCCCTATTATCAGGAGCGGGCGATTGCTTAGCCACTCGTTGAAGAGAACTCGCAAAGTAATCAGATACAGATCTATCGCGGTGCCTAGCCCAGCCAGCAGAAGTCCCATCAAACCAAAAAAGTGGAGAGGCTTGTTTGTGTATCTGGTCATGAGAATGACCGTCAGCAAGCTAAAGAATCCTCCGAGCACTCTCTCCATACCGTAGCGGGAGCTGCCATGCTCCCGCGGAGCATGCTCTATCTTCACTTCGCCGAGACGAAACCCCCGATAGCTCGCCAACACAGGAATGTAGCGATGACGCTCGCCATACACCATAACCTCATCCAAAACTTCTCTTCGATAGCATTTGAATCCACAGTTAATGTCGTGCAGACGAACCCCGGTCAGAAGCGAAGTTACCCAATTGTAAAACTTAGACCCCATTCGCCGGCTGAGCTTATCGCGGCGGTGATAGCGCCAGCCCGAAACCAGATCATAACCTTCCTCCAGTTGGTTGAGAAGCAGCGGCAATTCCTCGGGGATGTCCTGAAGATCGCCATCCAGAGTTGCAATTATGTCGTAGCGTGCAGCGCGAAACCCTGCGGCAAGCGCAGCCGACTTGCCGAAGTTCCTTCGAAAGCGAAGGTACCTGACTGATGCATTAACAGAGCTAAACCCTCGCAGCTTCTCAATCGAGCCATCCGTGCTGCCGTCGTCGACGAAAATGATCTCCCAGGGTTGAGCTAAGGCAGAGAGAACTGCGGTCAGCCGGCGGCAAAGCTCATCGAGAGCCGGGCGCTCGTTGTAAAGAGAGACAACTACGGAAATCGACGTCCAACTCATACTGCGATTATCCCCTGCCCTTTCAGCCGAGCAAGTTTGCAGCGATTGATAGAGAATTCATGTGCAAAGATATAGCGAAAAGACCTTGATTACAAACTGAAATCTAGCCTGGTTCCAAAAAAGGAACTTTTCAACGCGGCGTTGACTCAAATACTATTGCTGAGTGCACAACGGCGTGTGATCAACTGATACCAGCAAATGATAACAATCGGTGCTACCGCGCGTAAGGCCAAGGGGAAGATACGAACCGACGGCTCAAAACCAAAGCGCAAGCTCATCTGGCGCTGGGAGCAAGGTTCCGTTCTTGCGGCCGCAATGCTGGTTGCCGTTGTATTTGTGTGCTACGCGAACAGCCTCGGAAACGGCTTTGTGTTCGACGACGACTTCCTTGTGCCCGCCTACAGCCGCGCTTGGAGTTTTTCTTACCTGATTCGGACGCTGCTCGACTCATACAGGCCTGTCAGGAATGCTTCTTACGCGATTGACTTTTTCGTATGGG
>DATLWF010000052.1:0-3138 GCA_035576605.1 Blastocatellia bacterium
CAATTCTCCAATTC
Source organism: Blastocatellia bacterium (assembly GCA_035576605.1). Lineage (GTDB taxonomy): Bacteria > Acidobacteriota > Blastocatellia > UBA7656 > UBA7656 > Onstottus_A. The sequence continues at coordinate 15 of DATLWF010000052.1, forward strand.
CAAATGATAATCGCCTCCACGGAGATGCTTCTGGGAAGCCCACTCTTCGAGGCTCAAATCTGTCACTCAGGATAAGGTCGGCTGTCTCTCCTGTCTTAATCAGCGCAGCGTACATTCCTGTTGCTCTTAGATAAAACCCGTCAAGGATCTCGTACCCTATCTGGTTGCCTAGTACCTTGTCTGCCAGCTGTCTGATTTTGCTGTCTCTCTGCTTTGTGGAAGGTACTGAAACATCGCCAAGAAAAACTGTCTCAAACGTGATCGGTTCGCGTTCTCCGATCCAAGCAGACCCATTCATCTGTATTTGTAGATCCCGGGCCGTCATTCCAGCTACAGGATAGAAGTTGCATTCTGGGGATATCGCGAAGTATTCCTCCGATTCGGATGCAAATACGTAAACAGAGATCTCTTCGCCACGCTGTCGAATCGTTGCAAAATTGCTTAACTGGAAAGGCCAATGCTCACTAACGGACGAGAGGTCGCCCTCAAGGCCAAACTCAAGGAATAAGTATTCGTTCAGTTCTTTCTTACCTTGCATCTCTTTCTTACCTTGCATCACTCTGCCGGAAGGCGATTCAAGGGCATCGCGTCTAACTACTTCTTGAGCGCCACGACCGTCGCGCCGGCGCCGCCCTGGTTCGGAGGCGCCGGGTTGAAGCGCTCGACGTGAGCGTGGCCGGTTAAAAGCTCTGCCATTGCCCTTCGCAACGCGCCTTTACCGTGGCCGTGAACAATACGCACAGTTTCGGCTCCTGCCATAAACGCTTCGTCCAGGAACTTGTCGACTCGATCGGTAGCTTGATCGACCGTTGCGCCGATTACGTTGATCTCGGGCGTGAAACTTTCATCGACGTTGACGTCTGCGCTGACGCCGCGAGGCAGCGCGACGGCGTGCTTTGAAGCCGGAGCTGCCGTGGCCTTCGCCAATTGAATTTCATCACGCTTCGCGCGAAAGCGCAGCGATCCTACGAGCACCGTGTACTCGCCGTCGTTCACCGATTCAACGGTGCCTTCCTGGTCCAACGTTTTTATCTTTACGCGGTCGCGTTCGTGTATCTCGGCAAGGTCTAATTCAAATTCAATCCCGGTCGTCGGCTGGACTTCGGCGCTGAGCGCAACCGGAGCCGCAGGGGCCGCCAGAACTGGCGCCGTTTCCACTTGTTTGCGAAGCCGCACGCCGGCGGAGCGACGTAGCTCGGCAGTCCGGGCGTCCGTTTCTTTCTTCAACCTCGCGGCTGTGACGCGATCGCCGACGGTTCTAAGCAAGCGTTCGCTTTCGGCGCTGAAGTCGCGGATCACTTGCGCGAGCTGGCTTTCGAATGACCGCCGCCGTTCAGCCTCTCGCTGCACGAAATCCAAATCGAGACGCGCATACTTGTCGGCTGTCACCTGGCGCTCGTCTTCAAGCGCTGCTCGCAAAGCCTCCTGCTCATCGACAAGCTTTTTGAGCTGCTTCAGATAATCGCTTGCCTGAGTGTGGGCCGGGTCCAATAGCGCGGTTGCCTGCTCGATGATCTCATCCGGAAGATTCATCCGACGCGCTATATCGAGCCCGGCGGAGGCGCCAGCCACTCCAACGATCAATCGATACGTCGGCCTGAGCGTGACCTCATCAAACTCAACCGAAGCGTTCAGCACTCCTTCAGCTTGCGACGCCCAGGTCTTCAGCGGGTTGTAATGCGTCGTCGCGACGGTCGTGGCTCCGGCGCGGTGAAAGAAGTCCACGATTGCAACGCCGAGCGCCGCGCCTTCGTCGGGCTCGGTTCCGGTCCCCACTTCATCGAGCAGAATCAGCGCCGGCGGCGACACGCGCTCTGCCATCTCGGCGATGTTGCGCATGTGAGCGGTAAAGGTTGACAAGTTTGCGGCGATTGATTGTTGATCCCCGATGTCGGCCAGCACCTGAGCGAAGACCGGCAGCGACGCGCGAGTCGCGGGAACGTGCAACCCGCTCTGCGCCATCAACGCTATCAGTCCAACGGTCTTGACCACGACGGTCTTGCCGCCCGCGTTTGGCCCGCTGATGACAATCGTTTGGTGACCTTCATCCATCTCGAGCGAGATCGGAACGGCCCGTCCCCCCGACTGTTTCAGCGAGTGCTCGAGCAGCAGGTGCCGAGCGTTTTCGAGCAGCACTGCCTGGCCCTGGACCATAGTCGGCCGCACACATTTGAACTCAGCGGAGAGTCTTGCCTTCGCGTGTGTGAAGTCAATTTCCGCGAGCACGTCAGCGATCGCAGCGATGCCGCTAAGGTTTACTCTGAACGCGTCGGTAATTTCGAGAAGTATGCGAGCGATCTCGATCTCTTCTTCTTCGCGCAGGCGGACCATCTCGTTGTTCTGATCGATGATCGTAAGCGGCTCGACGAAGGTCGTCTGGCCGCTGGACGAAAGTCCATGCATGACGCCGGGCACCTGACCCCGCGAGTCAGTGCGCACCGGAATCACGAAGCGTCCATTTCGAACGGTGACGATGTCTTCCTGGATCGCCGAGGTCGCGCGTTCGTGCATGAGCGATTCGAGATTGCGATAGATTCGCGAGCGGCGCTCGTTGATTTCACGGCGTATGCGGCGCAGCACGGGGCTGGCGCTGTCGTCGATCTCGCCGGTCGGAAGAATCTTTCCTCGTATCGAAGCGAGCATTCGCCGAAGATCGGGGATGCGCGCGGCGATCGCTGTCAGTTGAGGGTAGCGGGACTTGAGCTCGACATCGCTGAACTGATCGCGAACATCCATACCGGCGCTAGTCAGGCGCTGAAGGGCGAGTATCTGCAACGGCTCTAAACTGGTTCCCACGACTTGAAGCTCGGCTAGGGAGTCTTCAGGATCGGCCACGTCGCTTAAGCCAAACGCCCCGCCGGTTGAAAGATAGCCCGCGCACTCGGTTGTTCGATCGAGCTCGCCGTTGATGTGATCGCGATCTGTCGAAGGGACGAGCGCCATCACGCGCTTGCGCCCGAGCGGAGTCTGCACATGCCTCGCTAAGAGGCTAACCAGCGCTTCGAGGTCGAGAGTTTTGAAAGTGCGCTCATCCATGACAGCTTTCCGGGTTATCGGCAAAGAAGAAATCTTACGCCGCGTATTCCAACGCGGTCAACGCAGACGGATTCTTTGAATTCGTTGT
>DATLWF010000053.1:0-4740 GCA_035576605.1 Blastocatellia bacterium
CAAAGTTCGTCGTCGAGTATGGGTTTAGCCATGTCCTTTTCGTCGTCGAAACAACGAAAAGGTTAACAGGATTCATCGAGAGTAAGCAGTCCCTTCGTTCATTTTGCTAAGGGCTCTTAGAGCGGAACCCGTAGATCATTCATCACGCCTGTGTGGAAATCAGATGGAACGGGCGCTCGCAATGAAAAGCAACGGACGGGCCGGTGCGGCAGGTCCGATCTACGCGTAACGCTCAAGGCTAACGCGCGGCGGCAATTCGCTGTCGGTGAGCAATCGCGCGTCCGGTTTCGATCCCGAATCTACAGTAGCGCTCGTTCTGGACTTGCAGCGGCCGCTCATACCCATCTGGCGTCTAGGCCATCCCTTGGGATAGACGCCAGATTTGTTTCAGACTGACTAGCGTGAGGGATGCCAGTAGTCTATTGTGGCTATCGAGACACTGCAGCCGCCTCAGGAGCGCCGCTCGGTGCCAATTGAAGTGATTTCATCAGAAGGCAGGCAGACGCCGCGAGAAGAACAAGGTCCTTAAGCAGGAATTGCCCGACATCACCTGATAGCCACGGGAAGCCGCCCAAGGGATCTGCGGTTACGCCAGGGGTGCTAAACATAAACGTCAAGGTGACAATATCAGTCGCGCATGACATCGCGGCGCCAAGAGCCGAAAAGATCGGGACAAATGCGCCAAGGATCAGGGCGGCAGCAGTCGACAGTTCGAGGACGCCGATGACATCGCTCGCACCTTGGACGCCGAATAGGGTGTTAAGCCAACCCATGATCGGACTATGCACGATAAACGAAGAGATCCCGTGAGCCTCATAACTAGTGAATTTCATGCAACCGAACCAGAGGAATATGACCACCAACGCCCAACGAAGGAACCCGAGTGGCCAGACCGAAGTGTCATACTTTTCGGCGACGCGTACGTTCTTAAGCATATCTTCCGCTCCATTAGATTTGGTTTGAGATTTTGGCCGAAGGAGCCAACGCCTTATGATTCTGTTGTAATTCGGCGTGCGTCGATAAATCGACTCTTGGCGAGACGACCCAGCAAACTGAATGTCATCCTGATGCCCAAATCGATCCGTGTCTGTTAGACCTCGGAGTGCTCAGTGAGCATCAGATAGAAAAATGATATCCCCCCGCTTCACGATTAACAAACATACGTGAGTATCGTTTGGTGTCCAGATGGACTCGCAGGGACGAATCCTTGCAATGAAGAGCGATCGTCGCATTCAGAGAATGACGCAGCCTAGCGATCCTCGTGTGCAAGCAGGTAAGGCAAGCTGCGGGACACGCGTCAACAACAGAATCTTCTGGCGAAAAAGTGCGGCCGGTGACAAACGCCCGTTACTCCCGCATCAGGTGAGTGGCGTGGGTGATCGCGCCGCCTGCACGAATTGCCGCTGCCACCACCGCGGCTTCAGCCAACTGGGCACTTGTTGCGCCGGCGTCCCGCGCGGCAGTTGTATGAAGCTCAATACAATACGGGCACTGTGTGGTTAGTGCGACAGCAACCGCAATCAATTGCTTCGTCTGAACGGACAGGGCGCCTTCCTCAAAGGCGGCTTTATCAAAAGCCCAGAATGCCGCCATTCCTGCGCATGCATGCTCTTCAAGCTTTTGAAGACGGTTCAGATTTGACATTTCCAACATGTTCATCTCCTAACGCAACGAAGCAGCGTCTGTTAAGACTCCGCGTTTTCGACGATCGATCACATGTCGAGAAAACGCGATTGAGCACCGAGTCTACCGGTGCTGTTCTCCTCAACGGGATCATATGACCATGTGCGGCTTCCTACAAACATACGTCGGTATATCGAACAATATCGAACGTGCGTTTGTTGAGATACCGCCCCCTTTGAAGCGGGAGAAGGTCTTCCGATTAAGTTGGTTCGATGGGGCGGAGACGCGATGTCAGGTATCGGCGTGACGGTCGGCCCAGTGCCTTGGCGTAAGGCGAATGTAATGAGCCGCTGCAGGTGATTCGCACGCAATCGTTCGGGTCATAAAAATGGTGACAGAGAAAAGCTACTACCATTTTAGAACGCATCGAATAAAATGGCGGCTTGTCTAGAGGAAAGATGCGGTAGACGAGACCGTAATTGATATCTGCCAAGCCAACATGAACGAACCTGCCATGCTCGACAAGACTCTGCTTCGGACAGGTCAGATTGAATCGTACCGAAAGCGGAGCGGCGAGAGAGCCCCCTTCTGGTTGCGACTACGCGTCGTTCATCGTGATGTGGCACCACTAAATGCTCCCATCAGCTGGCGCGCTAAAGGCGTGGCTGACAGCCTTCGGTAGCGCGAGGGTGTTCGGGGTGGCGCAGGGTTCAGTTAGCGACTTGTCGAGCACGTCCGTGCGTTATCTCGCTCGCCCCGGAACTGAGCGGGACGATCAACCGGTCGTTGATCGACGTGCCGATCTATATTCCTTGGGTTGCATACTATATGAACTACATTCAGACGTTCGAGGCCACGGGCCCAGAGTCGGACTGGAGTGAGAGTCTTATTGATGGCGCTGCGTCCGAGAGCACCGGCACATTCGCGTTCTGGGTACATCGCCTTCAAAATTGCGTCCTTTTTCGTGACTGGGAGGGCGCCCTGGAAGCTGAACAAAAAGCGAAAGAATTGCGGAGCGTCACGCTCGCACACGTCGAGGCCGCAGACGTCTTTTATTACGGCGCGCTCTGTCGATCGGCTGCGTTCTCGAGGGCGACGGAAGGAGGGGGGCGCGAAGCGCATCTTCGCGCGCTGGAACAGCACAACGATTACCTGCATGCGCTGGCGCAGTCGTGTCCTGATAATTTTGCAGATCGCGCGGCGTTGGTGGCAGCGGAGTTGGCGAGGGCACAGGGTCGGATAAGTGATGCGCAATCGTTATATGAAAAGGCGATCGAGCTTAGCCGCAAGCAAGAGTTCGTTCACAACGAGGCAATCGCACTCGAAGCTGCGGCGAGTTTTTACTCAGCTCAGAAACTTTCGGTTGTCGCCGAGACATTGCTGAGAGATGCCCGCCATGCCTACCTCCATTGGGGCGCGGAAGGGAAAGCGCAAGAGATCGAGTCTCGCCTTACGCGGATTATCCATCCTGAGCGGAAGAAGCCCGCGAACGATTCGTGTAGGGAGCACTTGGACGCCAGAGCGATAATCACGGCATCTCATGCGCTTTCTAGTGAAATCGTACTCTCCAGACTCCTCGAAGTGCTTATCGGAAACGTGCTCGCGCACGCTGGAGCGGAGAGGTGCGCGGTAGCGCTTCTCCGGAAAGGGGAATTCCGGATAGAAGCCGAAGCACGAACATCCTTGGACGGTATCGTACATGTCATTGAATCGCGTCAGCTCCAGGACGTTGAGCTCCCTCTGGGAATATTCATGTGCGTCGCACGGACTCGAAGGAGAGTGCTGCTCAGTGACGCGTCCTGTTGTGGTGATTTTGCAGAGGACCCTTACGTTAGCCAACAAAGGCTGCGGTCGGTGCTGTGCTTGCCCTTGCTGAAACAATCTGAGCTTGTTGGAATACTGTATGTCGAGAACAATCTCATCTCGGGCGCATTCAGCGAGGAAAAGACGACACTGCTTGAAGTGTTTGCGTCGCAAGCCGCAATCTCGCTCGAAAACGCACGACTCTACGCAGAGACTCAGGAGAGCAACGCGCTGCGCGAAGCTGCGGAACAAGAGCTCCGGGATTCGAGGGAGGAACTCGCGCGGGTGGCAAGCCTTACGACGATGGGGCAGCTAGTCGCGTCTGTTACGCACGAAGTTAGTCAACCGCTAGTATCAATAGCAACGAGTGCCGGCGCGGCTTTGAGATTCATGAGACTCGACGAGCCCGACTTCGCCGAAGTCGAGGAGGCGTTGCAGAGGATTCAATCCGACAGTATTCGTGCGCATGAGGTGGTGCGCAGCCTGCGAGCACTGGTCAAACGATCTGCTCCTTCCTTTTCATCGTTCGACGTGCACGATGCAGTCGTCGAAGTGTTGTTGGTCACAAGGACTCAGCTCGAAAAGCACGCTATTCGAGTCGAGACGAATACCGTGCCTGGTACGAGTCTCGTTTGGGGCGACAAGATCCAGATACAACAGGTGGTCCTCAATCTGGTAGTCAATGCGATTGAGGCAATGCAGGAGATCACCGATCGCGAACGTCGCCTGCTGCTCGGGAGTTCGACCGTCGATGGGCTCGTGAGACTCGTGATCGAGGACACTGGAGTGGGCATCGAGAAGGGTTCCGCTGATTACATCTTTGCGCCATTTGTCACAACGAAGTCGCATGGCATGGGCATGGGCCTGCCGATATGCCGGTCGATAGTGGAGGCGCATGCAGGGCGCCTTACCGTCGAACCGTCGACGCCTCACGGAACGCGGGTCGAAGTATGGCTGCCCGAAGCTGGAGGGTAGGCTTCCGCCCAGCTTGGATCTCGCACTTGATTCAATACGTTTTCAAACGGGCATTGACGCGGGCGTCCCGGTTTTAGCGCCTATTGAACCCACAGACTCGCGACGGCAGTTTAACGGATCCGTCATCGCCGGTGGTCGAAGTCGGGGTTTCGAACAGTAACCGCCGAACCCATGCAAACTTGATCATTGCCCGTTTAAAAACGGGTGGTCATCACGCCCTCGAGCTTCCTGCAAGGAAAGACGGAGATTCGCGTGTGGCCGCCTGGCGCAGCGTTCATGCAGCGTACAGAGGTGTGGTGCGCGAGCATTGGCTCGCCACCCGGCGCGGCTTGCCACGTC
>DATLWF010000054.1:0-6087 GCA_035576605.1 Blastocatellia bacterium
TCCTTGCGTGCGCCGCTGGAATTCCAAACAACGCTGCGGTGTACTCCAGCAACTCGCGGCCCGAAAGGTAGTCGTAGAAGTATGGGTTCTCGGGCAGGTAACCGAGCCGGGCTCGGGTTGAGACTTCATCGATTGAATGACCGAGTATTCGCGCAGTACCCTGCGTCGGATAGATGAGGCGCATCAGTAGCTTGAGCGTTGTGGTCTTGCCCGCACCATTGGGACCCAGGAATCCGAATATCTCGCCGCGCCGCACTTCGAGGTTGAGATGGTCGAGCGCTCGCGCTTTTTTCTTTTTGAGAAAGCCCACTTCGTAGTCTTTGGTGAGGTTGATTATTTCAATCACTACGTCGGAAATCTCTTTAGTCGTCGCAGTCATTTGGTTCTTCTTTCGAGGCATTTTCCCGCTGCGCGCAGGAACGTGGCCCGAATTTCCGGATCAGCGATCCGGTCGGCCTGCCCGCGCAAGGGCAGCGCCTGCTTGTCTGGGGCAGTGAACCTCACTTCGCGGGGGACCTCGGGTTCGCGCACGATCAGCTCGGGGTTGATGACGTACTCAATCGTAGTGACCAGGGGCGTGCCAAGCAGAGAGTTCACCTTGAACAGAGCCTGTCCCCGCATGCTCATCAGTTGCTTTCGCCATGTCGGATCAGGCACTGCCACGATCAAACTCTTTCTTTCGAGCCGAACAGGGGCGGTAACTTTGCGAATAGGACCGCCGACGGCTACGAACCACGCAGCAAACACGGCCTGCTCGCGCGCTTCATCCGAATCCGCGGCTTGGCGCAGCATCTGTGGAAGCAGCGTCAACAGATCGGTCAACATAGGAAGTCCGTAGTCCGTAGTCCGTGGTCCTTCTCCTTGAGTCCATGCTACTGACTACGGACCACGGACTACGGACTTTCTTAGTGCTTGATCTTCGGCCAGTAAACCGCGAAATCGAAGTCGGGATCGTTCGGCTCCTTGTGACACTGCATGCATCCCACCGGCGTCGCCATGAAGCCATAACCCTTGCCGGGGTTGCTTGCGTGCTGGCGCCCGGGACCATGACACTCCTCGCATTGAACATTAGCAAACTGAGGCGTTGTGTATAGCGATTGGAAACCACCCTTTTGAAAGCCAACCACATGGCATCTCACACATTCATTGTCGAACTGTTGGTTCTTCTTCTCGAGCGTAGCCATTGCATGGCCGTGTCTGCTGTTCACCCAGACCTGATGTTCTTTCTCGTGACAACCCGCACACGTTTCGACACCGACGTAAGGCGAGTCTCCGCTTGCCAGGAGGGGGTTGGGTTTGGCGGGAGCCGCCGCCTGCGCGCTGGTGTTCTGCTCGTTGGTGAATTCGGTATGGGCCGCGGTGACAACCTCCAATGCCGAGGCGTCATCAGGTATGTTGGAATCCAGCGCGACGTAGCGATTGACCTGATTCTCGGCACTTCCGTCTCCCTTGACGTAGACCCGAAGCTCTCCCAAATACTTGGTCTGGTTATAGGCGTAGGTAATCGTCGCCCGATTGAAGTGCTGAGCCTCATCCATGCTGCTCGTCTGACGCGCTGCGATTATCGTATCAATCTCAGGGTTCTCGGTGGCCAGCCGTTGAACAGAACCCATATCCATATAAGCGAGGGCGACAATCAAGTCCGACTTCTGCTTTAGCTCGGGCAATATCTTTTTTGCCGTTTCAAAGGGATCGTCTATGCGGAAGCCGGCATAAACAGTCTCCTTCATGTTGGGACCTGCGGGCTTCTCTTCGGAGAACCCAACGATACCGACTCTCAGCGTCCGGCCGGGCGCTCCGCGTTTGAGTGTTAGTTCGCGAATCACATATGCGGCGGGATCCCGGTGCAGATCGTCCATCGGATGAATGTTGGAGGACACGAGCCGTTCGATAAATGGAAACTCCTCAGCCCGCTTGTCGAAGCCGTCTTTCTTCAGCAGCTCCCCGAGGTAAGGCAGGTCCAGGTAGCTGATGTTCGCGGCGTCGTGATGAAAATCGCCGTATCCCTTGACTACCCATTTGTTTTTTGTCATAACCTCGGCGGGTAGTTGGGGTGCGCTGAAGCGATCATCGCTGAACAAGTTGCCTGCATCAACGAGGAGCGTCGGGACTTCGGTGTTGGATCTTTGTTTGAAAGCTTTGATATAGCTGACACGCCGTGCCAGTCCACCCATAGGGTGGCTCGGTCAGCCACAGGTTTCCAGGCTGCCGTGAATATCAGCACCGTACATAATCGCCAGCGCGTAGCCGTCGTCTTCGCCCAGGCGCTCTTTCATTTTTGGGTCGTTCAGGTCAAAACTAAAGCGGCCGTCTCCGCCATCAGAATCCGGATCACTGGAACGAGAGCAACCGTGATTGATTAGTGCGAGCGCGGCGATAAAAGTAAGAATGACCAGCAAAGAGATTTTTCGACGCAAAGCAACCTCCAGGTTATTCAGTATTGCACAGCGCTAGACAACAAGCCGACTCCGGAAGCGTTAGCTTCGGGGCACCAATTCGCAAAACCAAACGATATGACGGCGACAGAGCCCAGAATCATACTAGCTTCCGCGTCCCCCCGGCGCGCCGAGCTGCTCAGGCAAATCCGGGTTGAGTTCGAGCTTCTGCCCAGCCAAGTCGAGGAGCGGCCTCATCCTGATGAAGCACCGGCAGATTATATCATACGCATTGCGAGGGCTAAAGTTATTGCCGTTGCGCGCCAGCGCCAAGCCGGACTTGTCATCGGCGCCGATACGGTCGTGGTGCTCGATGGCCGCCTGATCGGAAAACCTGAAGATGAAGCCGATGCCCGGAGGCTGCTCAGACAGTTGTCGGGAAGGTGGCATGCCGTCATGACCGGGGTCGCGCTTATTGATTTAGAGACGCGACACGAGGTCGCAGATTATGATAAGACGCTGGTCAAATTTGCCCAGCTTACAGACACGGAGATTGAATGGTACGCGAACACAGGGGAGCCGATGGATAAGGCCGGGGCTTACGGGATTCAAGGCCTCGGCGGGCTGTTCATCGACGAAATCGCCGGGAATTACTACAACGTTGTCGGGCTGCCAATTCCTCTGGTGTATCGTCTCGCGCGCCGACTCGGATACTCGTTTGTGACGTAGCTTCAATGGCTGACCCGGAAGGGAATTCGCATGAGTTACATCGAAGGCAAATTAGCCGTTGTGACCGGAGCGACACGAGGAATCGGGCTCGCAATCACACGCGCCTTGCTGGCGCGGGGCGGACGTGTGTTCATCTGCGCGCGAGATGGAGCAGACGTAGAGCAAGCGGTTTCCTCTCTCAGGTCTGAACATGGTGACAGAGTTTGTGGCGCAGCCTGCAATGTCAGGAGCTACGATAACGTCCGGTCGCTCTTCAGCGACGTGAGGCAGGCGTTCGGCACGCTGGACATTCTGGTCAACAATGCGGGCATCGGCTCGCACAGCTATGTCGAGCAGATGTCTGTCGAGGAATGGAACGCCACGCTGGAGACTAATCTTTCAGGAGTGTTTTATTGCTGCCATGAAGCTTTGCCTTTGATGAAAAGCAACGGCGCTGGCTACATCATCAACATTGGGAGCCTCGCTGGAAAGCATGCGTCTCCGGGTTCGGCGGCTTACTGTGCGTCCAAGTTCGGTCTGGTTGGCTATTCGGAAGCTCTGATGCAGGAAGTGCGCTATGAACATATTCGGGTCAGCCATGTGATGCCCGGCTCAGTCAACACGAGCTTCGGACGGAGCGGCGGGCAAGATCCCGCAAAGACCTGGAAGCTCTTGCCGGAAGACGTCGCTTCTGCGGTGATCAATCTGCTCGAGATGGATCCGCGAGCCTTGCCAAGTCAGGTTGAGCTCAGGCCATCCGAGCCTAAGAAGTAGTAGTATGGATTTTAGTCTGGGTGCGGTGACCTATAGGCTCACGACCTCCAGGTAAACAGACTGCTGTCGATCGTACATCGCCCGTGAAAACTTCCCCACAACTGTGTGAAAGTACGCCAGCCGGACGGGTAACCGCCGGATCACGCGGAGATTGCGAGCCGTGAGGGGGAGAAGCCCCACCCGACCTGACCGGTACGTAGCTTGCACATCGCAGGTTCGTATACCACAAACAGGAGAGGAAGCGGTGTGAGATTCCAACTGGCCGAGCGGGCTTGACCAGGACAGCGCGTTGAACCTGGCCTGCGTTGACACGTGAAAAGAGCGCTTGTTAGAATTCGCCTGGTTGTTATCGCAATATCCAATTCATACCGGGACTTAAGTTATGGCCACAACTGAAACTGAACTAGCCTCCACGACGGAGGTTCCGCTTGCTGGTAAGCCCGCCGTCAAGGTCATCACCAAGAAGGGCGATTCGGTGCTCGACAAGGTGCTTGGCTTACTCAGCTCGGTGCGGTTCGGCATTGTGATGCTGAGCACTCTGCTTCTGTGCTGCATGATCGGGATGCTGGTGATGCAGGTCAATGTCGACGGCTTTCAGAAATACTACGCCAATCTCAAGCCTGCCCAGAAGCTGGTCTACGGCGCGCTGGGGCTCTTCGACATCTATCGTAGAGGAGCTCCTTTGCCGCCCTCACCGTTGCGGTTTCTCGACGCCTACTGGCCTGCTTACCTGAACTACTTTCAACTTTTTCTGGCGATCACCGGACTCAACATAATTCTCGCCTCGATCGACCGCTTTCCGGCGGCGTGGCAATACATCGTCAAGCCCAAACTCACCGCGTCTCCGAAGTTCATAGCCGCGCAGATGTTCACCGCTGAGGCTGCCGAGCACGCCGATCCGAAGGGAGTGGCGGAGGAGATACGCAAGGCGTGGCGCAAACACGGGTTTCGCGCACGAATCAACGAAGAGAATAATCGAGTCACGGTGTTCGCTCAGCGCAGTGTCTGGAATCGGCTTGGCGCTTACGTCGTACACGTCGCGTTGATTACCATCTTCACCGGAGGCTTCATGACGAGCCGTTATGGTGTTGGCGGTTCTATGGAGATCAAGCCGGGCAAAACCTCAGACAAGTTCGCGACGAGTGAGGTCTTGCTTGACGGCGCGCGAGAATCGCAAGCGGTGCTTCCATTTCAAATCGAGTGCACCGACTTGCAGCAGAAGTTAATCAAAGAGGAAGGCGGGCTGGACAACTCGAACACGATCGACTGGCTGAGCTACATCAGGATCGTCGACAAGCAACGCAATGTCTCCCAGGATATGCTTGTGCACCTGAATAACGTCGGCGATTATCGCGGCTATCGGTTCTTTCAGAATTCGTTCCTTCCCGTCGGCAATGCTCGACAGATCACTATTACCTTCGAACCGGCCGTCGGCGGCGGTGTGGCTATGCCGCCAGTGACCATCCGTCGCAATGGTTCCGCTGAGGTTCCGGGGATCGGCACAGTCCGATACGTGAACTTCTATCCGGATTTCGATGTCGACAATTCGGGACCGACCACGTTGTCGCGAGATTACAACAACCCGGCTGCGCAACTCGAGATCACCGGACCCGAAGGCAAGCGAACGATGTCTTTTGCCTTCAACCCTCAACTTGCGGAGCAGTATTTGACCAAGGCTAACGAGAAGGTTGGAAAAGAAGGTGGCGAGAATCCGCTTCTGGTCAATGGAAACAAGATCATCTTGAGAGACTTTGAAAAGGTATCGCTTACACACACCTTGACCATCCAGTACGATCCCGGACGCACGCCGGTCTACATGGGCTTCACTCTTTTGGTTATGGCCTTGTGTGGAGTATTCTTCTTCTCCCATCAGAGGGTGTGGGCGGTGGTTGAACCAAACGGCAAGGGTTCAAAGATCTACTTTGGCGGAAACACAAACCGGAACAGGCCTGCCTTCGAAGGCCGGTTCAATTCGTTGGTGCAGTCTGTTACGGGAGGACTAAAAAATGAGTAGAGCTATTAATCGTGAAGAAGCAATGGTGCCGGAGCTGGAGCTGACCGTCCCGGAAAAAGCCATCGGTCTCTTGCCGATCGTCCTTCCGATTCTGGGAACAATACTGTTGATCATGGTTCGCATTCAGGCCGGGCGGCCGATCGGCTTTATCTATAGCGACGCGCTGGTCATGCTCGCGCTGATCAGCTACATCTGCGCGGCGGTTCTCCTGGTGAC
>DATLWF010000055.1:0-12526 GCA_035576605.1 Blastocatellia bacterium
CGATCTTCACCCGCGGCCCGGTGCTCGGCGATGATTCGGTAGATCGTTTCATCCAGGCGCTGCTTGCCCCGCTTCACTCGGCGATTTCTCGCGGTTGGCAGCTTGTCAGTGATCTCGGTTAGCGGCGAAGAAAACGTTGCAAAAAACTCGAGCACTTCGGTCAACGCCTGACCGATCTCCTGGGCTTCACCCTGGACATCGGCGTCGAAAAGAGTCTTCGCGACGATCGCCAGAGTCAATTGCATCATGTCCTGCGCGATATCTCGCGTCTCGCCTTCCTTCCAGCCATCCCGAGCCCGAGCGGCGTACTCGGCCATGACCGCCCCGTATCCTGCGATGCGTTGCTTGTGAAACGCGGGTTGTGAGAGGCGCCGCTGACGGCGATGAAAGTTGCCTTCACTCGTGAGCAGGCCCTTGCCTAAAACTTTCTTCGCCCGCTGGAGTCCGCGCCCCTTGACAAAGTTCCAGTCATTCGCGACCAGCACGTCCTCGATGTATTCGGGCTTGCTGAGCAGAAAAGTGCGCTGCGGGCCGAGCTTGAAGGTTGCAATGTCGGGGTGTTCGTGAGCGATCTTTAGCAGAAACTTGAGCGGATCGCGGCTCATCGGCATAAGCTGATCGCCCAGTGCCTTGCGCTTCGGACCTGGAGCGAGTTTACGCTCCGACTTGTTCTTTGCGATTGCTGTCTTGGTTGCGCTTGACATAGCGTTCACCACTAAGGTTGATTCGTCGAAGATTCGTGCGGCATAAGGATCGCGAAGCCGGTCCCGAACAGCGCGCTATGTTGTTTGAGCGCGTCGGCCAAACAACTGACGCGCGTCGGCAGTTTTTCCGGCGTTTCGATGTCGGGTCCGATCGCGAACGCTGTGCCCTCTCGCTCGCGGCCTCGGAGCCAGTAGCGAACTTCCGGATGCGCCGACAGATTCTTCAACCAGTTCGAGCGCCGCCGGACTGTGCTGACTACCACAAGATCGCCGACAAGCGCGGCCATCAGAGGCACTTTCGAACGGCGGCCACTCTTGCGCCCCTGCGTTTCTATGACGATCGCCCCTGCGGGAAAGAGCATTGGCGCGCCGAGACCGGCTCGCACGAGTGGTTCGACGACCTGGTTCAGCCCGCGGAAAAAATCGGCTTCGAGACGGTCAAGGCCCCCGAGAAACATTTGGCACTCCTGGCTATTCAGTCAGTCCGGTCACATCGTGAGACATCACGATCAAATCGTGCGTGCGTCCCTCCCGATCGATGACGTAATCACCCAACAACGCCTCGGCTCTGAAGCCCAGTCGCTCGAGAGCGCGAAAAGCACCTTGCTGCTCGGAAGCCATTCGGGCGACGATCTTCCGAAGTCCCAGCTCTCGTGCGATAGAGAACAGTTCGTTTGCCAGCAAGCTCCCCAGTCCAATGCTTCGGTACTCTGGGCTGAGGAGCAACACGATTTCTCCTAGATGCCGCGTCCACTGAAGCGCATTGTGGCTTAGTGTTCCGTGACCGACCAGCTTACCATTTGATTCGGCGAGGACTGTCTTGATCTGTCCGGTCTTGATGTCGTGGACCCACTGATCTAGGGCCTCCGGTCTGGTAATGTCCACCGCCAGGAAAAGCAGATCGTCTTCGGGCAGCGATTTCGCGAAACCCATCAACGCTTCGCGGTCATCGGGCCGCATCAATCGCAGCGTGATCTGTTTATCTCTGAGCGTCTTGGTCCACGGATAGGTTCGCTTCGAGTCGTTGGCCATCAGGATCTCCTGGCTCAAGTTTCGATGTTTGAATTACGCCTGGTTCAGAGTTTCAAGGTTTAGATTGCCCGATCCCACGAAGTAGTTCAATGGTGCCGAGCAACCTAAAGCTTGAACTGTGAGCTCCCTGGAGATCGAAGACAGTACGAACTCGAGAATGAAGAAGAGCGGACGGCTGCCCGCTCATCCCTCATTCTCGGCTAAAGCGCGGCGAAGGTTTTACTTCTGTTTCCCGGGAGCTCCCAAAAACGGAAGCTGTGTCGCGAGATCGAGCCAGCGCTTCTGCACTTCCACGTAGTTGGTTACTGCTTGCTGCGCGAAGTCCGCCAGCGCTGCCGCCGGAGAATTGTCGTCGAGATTGAGGCCGTCCTTCACCGCTTTGATCACTTGAGCATTCTGCTGAGCCGCGAAGTCGAGCCATTGAGTCCGTGCTTTCACGAAAGCCTCCAGCCCCTGGCCGGCGTAGTCCGAGACCGCGCGCGAAATATCTGACGGCGTCACACTAACGCCTTCTCTGATGGCGTCGTAAAGCTGGCCGCTTTGCTGCGAGGCAATCTCGGCCCAGCGCTTTTGCGCCTCGACGATGCCTTCGACTCCCTGACGCGCCCAATCGGCCAACGCCGGTGTCGGCGCGCTCCGGTAGAACTCCATTCCTTCCTCGATTGCCTTGAGGACCAGGGCGTTCTGCTGAGCGGTAAGGTCGATCCACTTCTTCTGCGCGTCGACCAGGTGCTCGACGACCTGTTGGGCCCACGCGGCCGCGCTGGTCTCGGGGGCCTGTTCTGTAGCAGCCGACTGGCTGCCTGCGCTACCCTTGTGCGTCGATTTTGATTTCGTTGTCATGATGTTTAGTCCTTTCTGAAAAAAAGTTGTTACCACGCCGGCTTGCTATCGGGAATCTCAAATCTCAGATCTGAGATCTGAAATCTGAGATCTGAGATCTAAGTCTGAGATCTGAGATCTGAGATTTACGATCAGCCGCCAGCCGTATTCTACTGCTTCGCGTCTTCCGCCTCCTTCAGCTCACGCCGCAAGACTTTTCCGACGGCACTCTTCGGGAGACTCTCAATGAATTCGATGGTTGATGGTACTTTGTATCTCGCCAGTCTGCCGCGGCAGTACTCGGTCAGTTCTTCCGCGAGTTCGGGTGATGCTGGCTCAGCGTCTTCCTTGAGCACCACGAAAGCTTTCACCGATTCGCCGCGATATGGATCGTTGACGCCGATCACAGCGGCTTCCTTCACTACGGCGTGAGTGAACAGTACTTCTTCAACTTCCGTGGGGTAGACGTTGAACCCGCCCACCAGGATCAGGTCTTTCTTGCGCTGGACGATGTAGAAGTAACCATCCTCGTCCATGCGCGCGACGTCGCCTGTGTAAAGCCAACCGTCGCGAATAGTCTTAGCGGTCTCCTCGGGTTTGTTCCAGTAGCCCTTCATCACTTGCGGGCCACGGATGCACAACTCGCCTTCTTCGCCCTGTGGCACTTCGCGAACGCCGTTTTCAAGATCCACTATTTTGCATTCGGTGCCGATGACTGGAAGACCGATGCTGCCCGGTTTGCGTTTCGCGAGCGTCGGCGTCGAAGTTGCCATCGCTGCCGTCTCGGTCATGCCATAGCCTTCAAACAGCATTGCGCCGCTCATTCGCTCGAATTGCTCGATCACTTCAATCGGAAGCGGAGCGGAACCGCTGTTGAAGCGTTGTACGCGATCCAGTCCGCTCTTTTTCGCGTCGCGATGGTTCAGCAGCGCGATAAATAGAGTGGGCACGCCGGGGAAATAAGTCGGGGCGTAGTCCTTGATGGCTTTGAGCAAAACGTTCGCGTCGAACTTAGCGATGGGTATTTGCATCGCGCCTTGCCAAACGCCAAACAAGACTCCAACCACCAATCCGTAAACGTGGAAGTAGGGAATGACCAGCAGAAAGCGATCTTCTCCGCGCCGCACAAACGGCCCGCCCCAAAGCGTGCATTGAATAGCCGCGGCGTAGAGATTGTAGTGCGTCAGCATCGCGCCCTTGGGCACTCCGGTCGTTCCGCCTGTGTAGACAAGGGCTGCGATGTCTTCTTCGGCGTCGATCTCCACGTGCGGCAACTCGGGCGCGCTCACTCCGGCGATCATCTCCGAGAATGAAAGCGCGCCTTCCGGTGCCGCTGCCGTTTCCGGATCCGCTGAGTACTCATCGAGGCCGGTCGTGATGATCTGTTCGATTTGAGTTTCCGCTTGAACACCGAACACTGTCCCGGCCAGCAGATCGAGCGTGATCATCACGCGCATCCCTGAATCTTTCGCGACTAGCGCCACTTCGCGCGGTGTATATATCGGATTTACGTTTGTAACGATTGCGCCAAGCCGGACGATCGCAAAGAAGCTGATCAAGTACTGCGGGCAGTTCGGCAGCATTATCCCAACTCGATCTCCCTTGCGGATGCCCAGGCGCGAAAGCGCCATCGCCAGCTTGTCGGCTCGCTCTTTCAACTCGCTGAAGGTCAACTTCGCGCCGAGAAAAACAGTAGCGGGCCGATCGTGGAACTGAGCCGCGGCAAGATTCAGGATCTGGTGGACCGGCTGTCGCGCGAAGTTCGCCTGCTCCGGCACCCAGTAGTCATAGTGCTTGAGCCACGGCTTCTCAGCGTACGGGGACGGCTGCTGTTTTTCTCTAATGCTGCTCATGGTCGCTTCCCTCTGAAGTTGCCCTGAGAGAATACCACAGAATCCAAAAGCGTCAAGCGAATTCTTTCGCAGTTGCGAAAAAATTGTGCTAACTGAAAGAAAACAGCAGGTTACGCTGACAAGTTCCGTAAGTGCACGAGATAATCCAGCATTCTCGGCGTTGTTCTGCTTCTCGCACCTGCGGAATCAACGCATCACATTGGCAAACCAAGGGATAGAGGAGCATCATGGACAATAATGCTGCACATGTGCTACAGTGCGGCATCGTTATGAAAAAGAAGTCAAAGACCACGAAGACAGCGGAGAGCGATGGAAGACCCGATCGCATACTCATCAAGCGGTACGGCAACCGCCGTCTGTACAACACGGAAACGAGTGGATACTTGAACTATCAGGAACTCGTCAAGCTGATCCGTGACGGGCACGACGTTCAGGTCATCGATTCGCGCACCAAGGCTGATGTGACCAAGGCCGTGCTGATGCAGGTGATCCTTGAAGAGGAGAAAACCCAGAGCGTGCTGCCGGTTTCATTCTTATTTCAAGTGATTCGCTCACGAGAGTCGGCGGTCCAGGATTTCTTCAAGAACTACCTTTCGAGCAGCTTCGAAGCTTACTTGAAGACTAAGGAGGAGTTTGACCGACGTTTCCGTGGGTTCCTGCAAATGGGTTCAACAGCGCCCGAGCTCTGGGAGAAACTCGTCCCCGGGGCCGACGCGGTCAAGGAGTTCTGGGGTCTCGGGAAGAAGGAAGAAGAAAAGAAGTAGAAACGCCAGGAGCCACGTGGCAGCGCCTGCATCCGTGGATGCTTCTTGCCACGAGCCCGTTGCCACTAAGGCTATCCTCACGCAACGCCACGCAGGCTGCGACGCCTTTGCACGCCACGGCGCCTTGGCTACTTAGGGCTATCGGGCGCGATATAGTTTGTCGAGATCAAGTCGACGTAATTCTGATATCGACCAGCGTCGAAATCTGTCAGAAAAACACTCATTCTCTGCAGCAGCGATGTAGACCGTTGCCCGGCCATCCGCGCCGGATGGTAGTACCGTTGGTAGACCCATCGGATGAACAAGCTCCTCTCGCTGATCGGCAGCTTTCTTACGTTGTTGGCGAAAGCTGCGAACGAGCCGTCCTCGAATAAGTACTGCTCGACGTTCGAGGCATAGAATGCCGTCACCGTCAGCCCGGTCTTGCGCAAATAATCACCGATGGCGGTGAGTGCTTTCTTCCCGCCGAAATCACCCACGACGGGGATAATCAGGTTCTTCAGGTGAAGGCCACGAACAAAATCATAGTCCTCGCGGCTTGCCAGAAAGTTGCCGAGCTTGCCGTTCTGGTCCGGCTGAAGAATGACTTCGCTCAACGTTGGAAACTCCCCATCAGACCAGCCGTTGAGCGTAAACGCGGTGTCCAGTCCGCGCTCCCGAAAGCTCTTGTAAACGTCCTCGAGACTCGTCTGGTCACGCGGCGAAAGCGCGAACTGAAAGTCATCCTGGATCGTCTTGCGAATTGCGGCAAGGTTCGCCGCGTACGCCTGCTCGTCTCCGGATGTCTTAGTGAAATAGGCCAGCATTACGTTGATCGAATCATCGGGCAAGGGCGCGTCCCTCATCAACGGCTTGCTCAACCAGCGCGAAAGGAACTGAAGCCGATTTGGCGAAAGCTGAAACATGGCCTTGTACATCAGGTGCTGAATCATCGCTTGACGGCGAATGTCGACGATGAATGCGATCCGCGGGCGCAGTTTGGCGATGTATGTGAAGTTTTGTTCCGGTCCGACTCCGATGTAAGCGCCCCCGCTTGCGCCGAGCTGTCGAAGCTTGTCGACAACGGTGAGATAGGGAGTTTCGTTGGAAATGAGATTGTCCGAGAAGAAGTAACCACCCTCTTCGGAGACCTCGCGGATGAGCCGCGAGAACTCCTGGGCCGATAAGCTGTCAGGCGGTTTCTGTAGCGTCTGATTAGAGCTCGCGTCTGGACGCGGCGCCGCGATCAGGATTAACCCGAGCACCAGCGCCGCGAGCAGTTGCCGCCATCCGCTGCGAACTGTCCGCTGCTTTTTGCCTGCTTTCATTACGGATTGTCTACGAGGTCTGCGGGACTGGGAGGACTTCCCTTAAGTGCGCGCGTAACTCTCTGAAATCGGCGCGCAGTGTCAGCATCTCGGCCTTGGTGGAGTGAGCGACGCTGGCGACGCGATCGATTTCATTGTCGATGCGGTCGAAGCGTTCGTCTACTTTGTCGAAGCGTTCGTCTATTTTGTCAAAGCGTTCGTCTACTTTGTCGAAGCGTTCGTCTACTTTGGCGAAGCGTTCGTCTACTTTGGCAAAGCGTTCGTCTACTTTGGCAAAGCGTTCGTCTACTCTATCAAATCGGTCGGCCACCTGCTTTTCAAACTGTTCGAAACGACTTACGAATCTGTTTTCGAAAGCACTGATTCGCTCCAGGACGGTCTCGATCGTGGGCTTGGTTATCATTTCGTCTGCCATTTTTTTCTCCCCTCAATTTACCCAGGATCAAGGAAGTAATACACCCTTCGCGAATTACAGTCAACGATGCCAGGTGTGTCGTCTGCGGTGCGTGTTAGAAGTAGGAGGCGAGTGACTGGCGGAAGAAATCCCGAGGATTCATCTGAACCTAAACGTGTTTCAGTCGCATTTCAAACACGACCACCTCTTTAGCTCTTAGGCGCCCGTCACTGCCCGCTTTGATTGGAATCGCGACGTAGGTCTCTTTCTCGTCCTTGTCTTTGCCAGGCGCCAATATGATATCGCGAGACCTAAACCCGGACTGGTTCTGCTTCTCCTCAGATTGCCGAGGAAATATGCCGGCAGGTTCGGTCTCAGTGGAAGACTTCCCGTCGCCCATGATCGACGCCACGCGTGCCGCAACCTGGTCGTCCAATAGGCAGCGATTCTCAGATTCGGAACACCTCCCCTTCAGTGCGGCATCGAGATAGTCGATCCGATCGTGTGACACGATGACCTGGAGAGCTTCAGTCGCCGGATCCTTGTCGAAGGCCACTGATAGATCGAGCGGCTCGCCGCGGTTGATCCTGTTATTGACGGTTTGAGGATTGGGGTAGAGAAGGAATCGCCTCTTGCGGTCCTTGACTATCTCGACATTGACGATGTACGCGTAGCTTTCGAAATTGCTTTCTATGATAACTTTGAGTGTGTCATCGATGGTGAATTCCTGGCTCGGCGATACGGTGGCGCCCGTTTTTGCGTCCAGAACCTTCACCCGTATCGCATCGGCGCTCTTACTTATGTAGAGGCCCCTCGGAGTCATATCGTCCTGCGAATTCCTGGCGACAGGCCCTTGATAGGCGGCCGCAGTGGTCGTGCTCAAGGCCAGGGTTTGCCCCAACAGCAATACGCCGGTCACTGAGGCTGCGGTCAGACTGGTCTTTGCGCTCATATTCGATCTCCTTGTATGCTGCGCTACTCGATCTAACGTGGCGGTGAGACTTTCCACCGCCACGTTCTTACAACCGCTGTCACCCGATCTTGAACTTCACATCACCTGAACACAACTGGACTTCACCCAAAAGTTGTGTGATCCAACCGGCAGCTTCCAGGTGAACTGAGCGCTGAACTGATCGTAGAACTTGGCATCCCCGAGCGTGACGGCATCGAACCCCCACTTCACGTCGTGGGGGCCGCCCGGACACGTTGTGCCGAAACTCGCTGTAAAGTACGCCGAGTGTACCTGACAGTGAGGATCGGTAATCGGGTAGGTTGCTCCATTAATCGGATACGATGTTAACCGGTGCTTGAGCCATTAGATACCTCCTGCGAAACAAGTCTGTACTGAGAACGGGCCCCCTTTAAGGAGATTCTCCGCCAACAATAAAGACGGATTCGAAGGAGCGTTGCATTCCGGATTCTTCCAAGCACGTTTTGGTGATCGGGCGGGCCTCGACTTCAGCTCACCATTCTTCCTCGCTGAAAGTCGGCGCTCGAAATACGAGTATTATCTACCGACCGTCATCGTGGACTACAACGGTCTGATCCATATATTGCGATACCGCACCGGATCGCCATGGTCCTGCAGCTTCAGCGAAGCCTTGGGCCCGTGTGCAATGTAAAGAGCCGGACGGTCGTGGTAGGTGTTGCCGTAGATCTCGACGTTGTTCTGAATCAGCACCCCGTTATGCAGCACGCTGATGCGAGCGCGTTCGGTAACCTTCCCTTGCTCGTCAAACTTCGGCGCCTTGAAGATGATGTCGTAGGTCTGCCATTCGCCGGGCTTGCGCGACGCGTTCACCAGCGGCGCGTGCTGCTTGTATATGGCTCCGGCCTGCCCGTGATAGTAGGTCTTGTTATCGTACGAATCCAACACCTGTACCTCATATCGCTCCATGAGGAACACACCACTGTTGCCGCGCTCCTGGCCTTCACCCTTGACTTCAGACGGTGTTGCCCATTCGATATGCAACTGGCAGTCGCCGAACTCTTCCCTGGTGGCGATGTCGCCCGTTCGTGGAACCACCTCCACGAAGCCGTCTTTGATTTTCCATTTCGGGTCGCCGCCGCCGTTGACACTGCGCCACCTGGACAGGTCCTTGCCGTCGAAGAGCACGATCGCATCTGAAGGAGAGTCTCGGTCAGTCTTCCCCGGCGTTACGATGGGCGGTTCCTTTTTTGGTGGGGGAAACGGCTGAGGTTCCTGCGGCATATTGCTCATAGCGGTGACTCCTAAAGATGAAGCGAACACCAGAATTGAGAAAGCACTGATTCGATTTTTCATAGAGTTTTTCACGTAGGTTTCTTCTCCTTCGTGGGATTCATATTGTACTCGCGCGACTTTCCTTTTGGGATGCAATAATATAGCTGTTAACAGCGTCTGAATCCATGATGAAACTGAGACGTTGACGCACACTCGCCTCAATTGCTAGTTTGTCTCGTTCCGTCGGTTCGCCTGACGCCGTCTGTGTTCGATGCTCCGAGGAGAGAAAGATGCGATGGTCTAATCTGTTTATCCCAACGCTGCGCGAAGACCCGGCTGACGCCGAGGTCGCCAGCCATCGGCTGCTGGTTCGCGCGGGTTACATCCGGCAGCTAACGGCAGGCGTGTACTCGCTGCTTCCGCTGGCTCAACGCGTGCGCCTCAAAGTCATGCAAATCATTCGCGAAGAAATGAATCGAATCGGCGGGCAGGAATTCTTGTTGCCGGCGATTCATCCCGCTGAACTCTGGAAAGAATCGGGTCGCTGGGAGGTGATGGGCGACAACATGTTCCGTCTTCGCGACCGCAAGGGTGCGGACATGGCCCTCGGAATGACTCACGAAGAGGTTTTCACCGGGATCGCTCGCAACACCATAAACTCGTATCGCCAGCTTCCACAGGTCTGGTATCAAATTCAAACCAAGTTCCGCGACGAGGCTCGACCAAAATCCGGACTCTTGCGAGTGCGCGAGTTCACGATGAAGGACGCTTACTCGTTCGATGTTGATTTCGAGGGACTGGACAAGTCTTTTCAAGATCAGTACGACGCCTACTGTCGCATCTTCACACGATGCGGGTTGAAGTACACGCCGGTTGAAGCGAGCTCCGGAGCGATGGGCGGCAGCAAGTCCACTGAGTTTATGGTTCGAACCAACGCCGGCGAAGACAACATCGTCGTCTGTGAGAAATGCGGCTACGCGGCCAACGTTGAAAAGGCGACGTCAAAGCTTGCCCCAACAGATGACGAAGGAGGACCGGCGACTGCCGAAGAGTTTCCGACACCCGGCGTTCGCACGATCGAAGACCTGACGACGTTTCCAGGCGGAGCCTCTGCCGATCGGCAGATCAAGACGCTGGTCTACGCTCTCGACGAGGGAATTGCTCTTGTCTTGATGCGCGGAGATCACGAGCTGAACGAGACCAAGCTTATGGACGCGAGCGGCGCGATCAACGTAAGGCCCGCGCGTCCGGAGGAGATTAGCGAAGCGCTCGGAGCCTCTGCGGGCTCGCTCGGGGCCGTCGGTGTCACGCAAGCCTCGCATCCGAAGATATCGCAGGTTATCGCTGACGACGCGTTGCGCGGCAGGCGAAATATGACCACCGGGGCGAACAAAGACGACCATCACCTTCGCGGAGTGTCCATCGATCGTGATATCAAAGTCGACAAGTGGGTGAGCCTTCGCACGGTCAAGGCCGGCGAGACTTGTTCCAACTGCGGCAGCGCGCTTGACGTTTTTAGGGCGGTTGAAGCCGGGCACATCTTCAAGCTTGGAACCAAGTACTCCGACAGCATGGGCGCGCGAGTACTCACGGCCGATGGGCAGGAAGTGCCAATAGTAATGGGAAGCTACGGGATTGGCGTCGAGCGCGTTATGAGCGCGGCCGTCGAGTTGTACAACGACCAGGCCGGCATAAGCTGGCCAATTTCAATCGCGCCGTTCCATGTCGTGCTGACGCCGGTCAACATCAAGGACCAGGAGCTGCTGGGCGTAGCCGAACGAATCTACGATGATCTGCGCAAGGCTGGCATCGAAGCGTTGCTCGACGATCGTGACGAGCGCGCAGGCGTCAAATTCAACGATGCTGATCTTATCGGCGTGCCTTATCGGATAACGTTCGGCAAAAAGATCAAGGAAGGTAAAGTCGAGTTGTTCACCCGGGCGACTCGCCAGTCCGAAGATGTGCCTGTCGATTCTGTTGTTCAGGCAGTTAGAGACAGAGTCGAAGCGGCAATCGCGTGAGTGGACACCGCTGCTGCCGGTGTGCAAATGGCGCAGCAGGAATCGAAGGCGCTTTCTGTTTTATGCGCTCTAAAGAAATTTCCGCGAGTGCTTAATAGAAGGTTAGGAAGGACGCATGGCTTATCCCGCAAGGCTCATTTCGTTGATTTCCATTGCGGCGATTCTATCGGTCGGCGCGCAACCGCACGCTAGCGCCCAGACCGCCAGCCCACAGGATGCGGCGCTAAGGTCGGTCCGTTCTTTTTACGCATTCCACCTTGCGCACAATAAAGGCTTCACCGTTCGCAACGTGCAGCTTCGAAGGCGATTTCTCACTGCCGAGTTTTATGGGCTGTTGCTTAAGGAGCTAACACGCCAGGCGGCAGAGACCAAAACTCATCCAGATGAGGTTCCGGACTTTGACGGCGACCCATTTACTGATTCGCAGGAATACCCCGATTCGTATCGGATAGGAAAAGCCGAAACCAACGGCGATCTGACGAAAGTGACTGTGACACTGCTGTGGAGCGCGCGAACCAGCAGGGGCCGTGACAAACGAGACATCGTCGTTGAAGTAACCAAGAGCGGCGCCGGCTGGTTGATCAATGACATTATCAACAACGAAGGTTCGAGGCTCCGCGATGAGCTGAAGCGGGAGCACTGACTCTCCCAGGGGTCGAGATGTCGTCCGAGACGATTTCCTGAAACGGTGAGAAGTGTAGCGTAGATGTCCCACAAACTTCAGTTTGTCGAATCGACAAACTTTAGTTTTGTCGCTTTCAGCGATGCCCACATTCCAACGGCAACGACAAACTGAAGTTTGTCGGACTTTTTTCTGAGGAGCGAGGATATGAAAAGGACGATTGTTACCATGTTGCTTCTGTGGTGCGGGCTGACCGTCAGCGCTTCAGCCGGCAGCGATTTTGACAAGATGAAAGCGCTCGTCGGTCAGTGGGATGCGACCAGTCCTGAAGGTAAGACTCGAATCACATTCCAATTGATTTCGGAGGGAAGCGCTTTGATGGAATCAATGGAACGGGAGAGTATGGTAACTGTGTATCATCCGGATGGCGACTCAATAATGATGACTCACTACTGTGCCGCCGGCAATCAACCCCGGATGCGGGCTCGAAGTTCGCAAGGTGATTCGATCGTTTTTCAGTTTGTGGACGCCGCCAATCTCAAGGGAAGCGCTGACGGTCATATGCGAGGGCTGGTAATCAAGTTCCAGGACAAGGATCACGTGACCGAAGAATGGACCTGGAAAGCAGACGGAAAAGAAACAACTTCGGTATTTCATTTACAGCGAGTGAAGTAGTGGCGTTTAAACACTGATCCGCGAATCAACCGGTGTCTTGGCATGTTCGTGGTCGGGAAGGGGGCTTGCGCCCGCTAGTTTCAGTAGCCCAAGCACCAAGAGCGGGGGTAACCCGCCCGACCACGAGCA
>DATLWF010000056.1:0-22490 GCA_035576605.1 Blastocatellia bacterium
TTCATTTGGCGTCGAGGTGCCTTCGGACATGGATGGCCGGGTGCTGGAAGAGATCTTTAGCGAGGAATACCTGGCCGAAAACCCGGTGCGAGTTTCGAAGACAGCCAGCCTTGACTACGATGCGCCCGACAAATCGCCTGCGATGACCGAAGAGGAGAGTGAAGAGATTCGCGCGCGACTGAGAGGACTCGGCTACCTCGGATAAAATGACAAATGAGAAATGACAAATGGAAAATGGAAAATAGAAATGGCCGTCGGCACAATCGTCAATTTTCCATTTTCCATTTTCCATTTGTCATTTTTCATTCTTCAGTTCCTTATCCTTCGGTTCTATTTCCAGCGTCCTAGCGAAGTCAGCTATGCCATTCGATACCATCTCAGCCGTTCTCCCGGCCTACAACGAAGAAGAAAACATAGAGACAGCGACGAAGCGTGTGGCTGACGTGCTTCGCTCTCTCGACTTTCGCGACTGGGAAGTCATCATCGTCGATGATGGTTCGGCAGATGCAACCGGCCAAATAGCCGATAGGCTCGTTGCCGAAGATGCGGCGCACATC
Source organism: Blastocatellia bacterium (assembly GCA_035576605.1). Lineage (GTDB taxonomy): Bacteria > Acidobacteriota > Blastocatellia > UBA7656 > UBA7656 > Onstottus_A. The sequence goes on from DATLWF010000056.1 coordinate 558, forward strand.
CGCGTTTTTCATCACAACCCCAATCGCGGTTATGCCGAAGCGCTCAAGACCGGGTTTACCAACGCGCGGCACCAACTCATCTTCTACACCGACTCGGACAATCAGTTCGACGTGCGGGAGATCAGCAGCCTGCTGCCGCTCATCGAAGAAGCCGACATCGTGAACGGGTTTCGCATCTACCGCTTCGACCCCTTGACGCGGCTGGTGTTATCGTGGGGCTTTAATCTGTTGGTGAGAATCATATTCAGGATCAAGGTCCGGGACATCGACTGCGCATTCAAGTTGTTTCGCCGGGAAGTCTTTGACAAGGTGACCATCGAATCGAAGAAGTTCTTTGTTGATGCGGAGGTGCTCGCGAAAGCGAGATATTTCGGTTTTCGAATGACCGAAATAGGAGTGCGGCACTATCCCCGGCCGGCGGGCCGCTCGACGGTTCGCGCCAGCCATATTCCTGCCACGCTGATGGAACTCGCGCGCATCTGGACCAATATTCACTCCAAGCCTCGAGGCAGACGCTAATCAACCATGACGACGCAAGACGCGGAACAGGCCATATCCGACGTTAAGCTCCGAGAGAGTCGCCGTGGATTAAACCTTCGGGGCATAGCGCAGGCGGTCATTGGCATTGGCGCTCTCGCGCTGGTGGTGATGAGATCTGATGCGCACGGCCTGATCGAAGCGCTGAGGAACACGCGCGTCGCTTACTTGCCGCTTGCAGTAGCGGCTTCGTTCGCGGTGACCTGGCTTATGGCGTATCGGTGGGGCGCGATTCTCGGCGCCAGAGGACTTCACTTCAAGACTGGCCGTCTGTTCGTGTATTACCTGATCGGCATCTTTTTCACGAGTTTCGTTCCGGGCGGGGGTGTGAGCGGCGACGTGGCGCGATTGATCTACGTCGACCGTGAGGTTCGTGATAAGGCGTTGGTGCTTTCGACTCTGGTCTACGAACGACTAGTCGGGGTCTTCACGCTGTTGCTGATCGGACTGGCGGCTACTCTGATGACTGGCGCCGGCGGGCAGTCGGACCCCCGGTCGGATAACCTGATCTACGCCAGCGAAGCGCTCCTGGCGCTCGCGTTCATTGCCATAGCCACTTTGATGAGCGGGTATGTTTCTTCGAGGCTGGCGCGATTGATCCGGGCAACTGGCCGGCGGATCAGAATTGCGCGCGTATCCGAAGCCGCAGCGCGCACGCTCGAATCGATCTCGGAGTTGAGGCGGGATGGGGCTTTGCTTCTTCGAACCTCGATGCTCTCCGTCTTGATCCGAATCGTATGGAGCCTCGGATGTTACGTCGTCGCCTGGGCGATGGGATTGCCGATAGGGCTGCTGACTTTGTTCGCATTCATTTCGCTCGTAGATCTTGTAAGATTGATGCCGATATCGGTGGGCGGGTTAGGCGTGCGCGAGTGGGCGGTCATTGTGCTGTTCGCAACGCTGGGCATCACGCGCGAGCAGGCGCTGACGTTCTCGATCCTGGCTTTCGCGCCGATTTACTTGAACGCCATCGCGGGTGGCTTACTCTACATTTCAAAGGCAAGGGTCAGCCGGGCGGAAGTCCACTAGTTAATACTCTGGTACTAGTTGCGGTCTTCTGACTCGCGGCTGGTGTAACCGCCCAACTCACCGAAGAACTCATATCGTTTCGGCTTGATACCCAGATAGTGAGGGTCGGTGCCCGTATAATAAATGAGCAGGTTGCCATATGGCGTGTTCCACATCTCGCCGAGCAAGTGATAGCCCCCGGCAGCGTTTCCAGCTCGTTCGGGCAAAGCGTTGAGACGCGTCACCAGAGCATAGTCCTTGCCGTCAATGTCGGCATCAACCTCTTCTTTGAATCGGTTTTCGATGGTGGCAAAGCAGCTATCCTTCTCGGGAAATGCCAGCCAGACCGAAGGATTCTTGACGGCGACCGGGCAAAGACCCTCAGGGACAATCTCCCTGATCGCCGTAGTGAACTCAGCAAACGAGGCCAGGTTTGGGTTCCGCACTTCGTCGAGATATCGACGGCTTTGGACGATCAATAGAGACATGTAGCCAATTGCGGTCACAACGAGAACGATGATCGCAGCACGATAGGCGAGTCTTGCGCGCGGCCATTGCGCCGTGCCTAACCTGGCAATCCAATCCGTCCCATCCCGCAGCATTAGGCCGACTGCCAATGCGAACCACGGTACAATGTGCGCCAGATAAAACATCCTCTTGTTGCTTACTATCAACGCGTGAAACAACACCGTCACTACTGTGACCACGAGCAAGCGCGCCCTCGGATCGCCCAGGAGATTACCGCGTCGGATTTCTCGCGCGAACCTGATCACCAGGTAGATGATCGCGACAACAGTGAGAAGCTGAAAGATCCGCAGCGTAGTTTGCGGTAGGCCCGGAAACATCAGTCCGCCGGTGTACCACTTCAGATACCGCAGACGCTCTTCGAGCAGGTTTTGCCACAGGCCCCCGCTAGTCAGCACTCTAAAGTGCACGTCATCTCCGTGATTTTGTAATAAGAAATTCTTGTAATCGATCAGATCGTAAACAATTTCGTAAGCCATCACTGCCAGAGCACTCGCCCCGAAAAGGTAGAGCCTTCTGGAAGAGAAAGCCCGCCATCCTCCTCTCATCAGAATCAACAGGCAGATAGCGCCAATCATATAGAGCATATTCGTGTGACTCATCACACCCGCTCCCGCTGCAAGCCCCGACGCTACGTAGAGCCCTGCCTTCTTGCGCTCTTCCGCCAACTCGTAGAGATAAAATGCGAGCAGCGCGAAGGCGGCCGCGGCATAATCATCTCTTAGCAGCCGGCTGCGCTCGAAAAACGTCTGATCTCCGACAAGCATAAGGACTGCTATAACGCCTGCGCGCCAATCAAAGAGTCGCCGGCCGATCAAATAGATCATCATCAGCGTCAGCGCGGCTGTCATCAAATTGAAGGCTCGCCCCTCCACCAGACCAAACCCGAACAACTCGTGGAAGCCGCTGAGGATCACAAAATAAACCGGGATATACGAGTGCCATACGTTTTCGATGTTGCCGCCAAGATAACGCAACATCGGCAGCGCGAGCTTACCCCGATTGAGCATTTCATACGGGACTTGAAGCGTGAATGCCTCGTCGCCTTCAGGGATTGGGACAGTACCGAGACGCTGGGCTGCGACGGCTACGAAAGCCGCGATGATCAGTGTGATTATGATAATTCCAGGGTCGAGTCTAAGAGCTTTCATCATTTCATATCAGACGCGATAACCGCGATATTACTGTGCGCTCGGGACAAAATGCGGTACAAAAATCGGTACATCCAGGAACAGCAGTAAGACCATCAGCACGGCACATGAAATTACAATAGCCATCAGTTGCGGCTCCCGGTACAACCCTTCAGGTCGCTGTACCGCGCTATCTTTCTTGAACGCCAGAGAGAGGTAGATTGCCATTACAAGCGCCACAAGCGGAAATGACAGGATCAGCTCCAACTGTCTCGATCACGATTCCTTTTCTGCCACGGCAATTGCGGACAGTCCAAACGGAAATGAGCGTTTACCCAACATTCGCGCTTCGAGTTTGAGAAAAGAGACCAGCCCGCGGTTCAGCCATCGCGGAACCGGCTTCACATCTGACTCCGTGCCGCCCCTCCACTTTGAGAACAACCGGTGGGGAGCGGCCGCCCAGAACAACAGGGTGTTCGCATAAGTGGCGCGCCTGATCTTGAAGCCGTGAGCCAGCAATAACCGCCGCAGGTCGGTCAGGGTGTAGCGCCGGTGAGTGCCTACCGCTACGTCGTGTGCACCCCTCATCCACTGGTATGCGGGTTCGCGAACGAACAACAACCCACCCGGCCTGAGCACGCGATGCATCTCGGAGATCGCAGCGCTTGCTCGCTCGTCGTTCAGTTGATAAATCACATCGAAGCACGTCACCAGATCAAACTTACCTTCGCCAAAAGGGAGCCTGTCCGCGGACGCCAGCGCGACTGTATCCAGTCCACGCGCCGCCCAAAACACCGACGCGAGGGGCGACAAGTCGACTCCGTAGGCGTCGCTGGTTTTGAAGCGCTCGCGCAACCACACCAGCGAATATCCCGTTCCGCATCCAATATCCAACAAACGCTGATTCGTCTCTTCCAGCCCCGGGCCGAGCAACGACGCCGTGACCGCACGCATGCCCTCGTACCACCATAAGCGTTCCTCCATCTCGAACATCGCGCGGTACTCTTCATCTCGCATATGAATTACAGATGCTAACCTGGGAGCGCAGGCATCCCCGACCTGCTTGACGTTCCGGGGTGGAGGCAGGTAGGGACGCCTGCGCTCCCAGGTGTGTCGACTTATTTTTCCTGGGCCTCTTCGGACACAGAGACTGGTTGGGGAGCGTCTTCTGCGGGATGCACAATCTGCGCCTTGCGCATTATGACGAGCCGCCACCACAGGGCGCTCAAGTCTCGAAAGGTCTTGAACAATCGCCTGAAGTTGAAGAACTGAGACTTCCCGTAAGCCCTGTGATAGTGATTAACGGGGGCTTCCGCGAATCGCAGCCCCGCGTCCTGAAAGCTCTTTATCATCTCAACGCAGATTGTTCCGCTGGTCGAGGCGAGCCGAACGCGGTTGTAGCTTGCGCGACGCACCAGTCTGAAATCGCAGTCCACGTCCCTGATCTTTATACCGAAGGCGAGCCTGACCACCCATCGATAAACTGTGCCGATGATGATCCTATGCCACGGATCGGAGCGGCTGATCTTATATCCATTGACGACGTCGACGTCACCGGTCATAAGGGGCACCAGTTTTTCCAACTCGCGCACGTCGTACTGCGCATCACCGTCGGTGTAGAAAATCAATTCCTTTGACGCATTCGCAAAGCCGGTCCGCAGCGCGCTCCCGTATCCTCTGTTCGCCGTGTGGTGGATCAATCGAAGCCTGGGATAGATCGATTCCAGCTCAGACAGGACCTGCGCCGTGTGATCGCGGCTTCCGTCGTTCACGACGATCATCTCATAGTCGTCAGTCAGCTTTCTGAGGGTCCGATCTGCGAGCACGACCATGCTGGCTATCGTCCCAGCGTCGTTATAGGCTGGAAAGAAGACGGTAATGCTCGGCCGATTACTCATTTGCACATCCTCGGAATTTGACGGCGACGTTCAAGACAAGTCCCAATCGGGCCGCGGAGAAATAAGCTATCACTGTTCCGGCGCCGCCACACCCATCTGGGCCCGCCTTGTTTCCCAGATTATCTGATTGGCCGTGTTTGTCACGTCCTCAGTTGCATAGAAGAGATCACTCAGAGCTGCATCGAGAGATATGAATCGCACGCCCATTGACTTGTACCAGCGCAGCAACTCGTCCAACAAATCACTCGTAAGCTGGTCCGCCTGAATCATCAAGATCTGTTTTACGTCCCGGCCTGCGATCTTTCGAGCCGCCGCGCGTGCCTTTAGTGTCTTGTCCAGCAGCATCGACTTGAATGTAGCGATGACGAAGTTGGCGCATACCTTGTCTCCGCGAGCCAGCGCCGCGCAATAAGGTTGACTGAAGTAGTCATCTCGCGAATCGATCGTCGCAGGCACTTCAACAAAACCGTTCTGCTTCAGAAAAGCCCGGATCTCCCGCGGTCTCTGTGTGTCCATCCCCAGTTTCAGAGACGGGTAGCGAAAGTACTTCTGCTTTCTTCCGAACTTGGTCCACAGCGGGCCGAGTTCTTGTTCGTTTCTCGTTAGGGCATCAATGAACTCCTGCGCAGACCCTTTCTTCGGGCTCAAGCCCTTATAGGTCAGGGTGCCGATGAGGTTGCCGCTGCGGAGCCACTCTTCCTGAAGTCTCTGATCCAGGGATTCGCCGGCCAGGAAGTCAACGGTCGGCGGAATGCCGTTGTCTTTGAGCGCGCGCAACAGCTTATCGAAATTCTCGCGCGCGTTTTCAGTGTAACACCAATCGTCCTGATCGCGGTCCGGGTCTGCCGTTGAGCGCACCATACGGTTTATCGTCAGAGCGATTTCCATGTCGGCAAGCGAGGCTTCCGGTAAGTCTTGCCGCTTGCTTCGCGCTTTGATCGAGGCCGCCGCGACCTCCGGAATAGTGTTCAGCTCTTCCTGGCAGCGCGTCATTTCTGGCTTTGCTGCATGCGTATCCTTTGAAGTCGAACAAGCGGCGGAAAGAAAAAGGGGAATCGCGATGATCGCTACAAGTGAGAAATATTTCATTATGAATTCAAAGGCTGAACACGCCCTTAACTGGAAACGGCCGTTCGGCGAATTATCCTAACCCAACACCCGTCTCGTCCATAACAACGACGTGTCAAAGGGCCGTCATTCTACAGGCCGCCGACAGCGGCGAGCAAGCTGCACCTCCATAACACTTTTAACCGCAGCATCAAAACGCCACGGTGATCGAATTGCCCAGGTCTACACCTGAATCGCGGAACGCGAGGCACCGCTTTCCTCATCTCGAATTCGAACGATCGCGTTGAGCACCTCCTCGGGTGTGATCGTCATCAGGCAATCGTGATGAGGACAGGCGTGCACCTGATCGTCGCCTTCCAGCCTGAAGCACGGGCTGCACGGCAACTGGTGGCGAATCACAATGTGTCGATCCCCAAGCGGTGCAGTCCGGCGGAAGTCGGTCGGGCCATAAATCGCTGCGACCGGCGTTCCAACTGCCACCGCCGCGTGCATCAGACCGCTGTCGTTGCATACAAGCAGATCGCATTGCTCGATCAAAGCCGCCACCTGCTTCACTGAAGTCTTACCGGCAGCAAGCGAGATTCTGCCCTTCAGCCCCGCTGCCACCTCACGGATCATTGCTTCTTCCGACGCCGAGCCGAACAGAACAATTTGCGAATCCGGCCTGTCTGACATGACTCTCCCGATAACCTCGCGATAGCGCTCGATTGGCCATTGCTTCCAACGCATCGCGGGAGATGTCCCCGGTTGAAAGCCGATGATCGTGCGAGCCACAATTCCGGCCCCACCCTCGAGGAATCTCCGGGCGAAAGCCCTGTCTTCATCGGTCAGATGGATAAAGGTGGCCGCTGCGGAAGGGGCAATCGCACGCGCTCCGGCCTCCACCATCAGGTCGATGTATCGCTCAATCTCGTGCTCGTCCTCTCGCATCGCAACCGGAAGGTTAAATACAAAACTGTATCGGCTGAAACGTCGCGACCAACCCGGGCTTGTGACGTGGCCCAGTCGCAAAGAGGCGCGGCTCGCAGCGATCAACAATGTAAGCGGCCAGGAATGGCTATGGAATTCGTTTATGGTGAGATCATATCGAGTATCGCGGACTTCCTTCGCGCGTGTGAGCCATGCCCGGACGCCTGCCGAAATCGGAAGATTGTAAATGTTATCGAACAGCGCTGAGCCGGCCAGCACTTCCTCGCAGCCGGTGTTATTTCCGACCTGGAGGTCTATCCTCGCTGCCGGATAACGCTCGCGCAACAGCTTGAGCGCGGGCGTGTACATTATGAAATTACCGAGCCCGTGATAAGCAAAAACAAGAATGCGCTCGATTTTCTCGGGAGAGAACTGAACACGAGGCAGACTCGACAGATACACCTTGAGCAGAGCTTCGCCGGGTACCCTAATCACCTCTTTCAATATCTGCTTCAAGTCCATACTGCTAGCCTACGTACCCGAGGCTCTTCAATCTTTCAATTACATCGGAGTTCTCTTCGTCTGAATACACGACCCCGTCTGTATGTTCAGCGTCGCCCTGAGCGGCAAATCTAATGGAGTGAGCGCTCGAATAGTCGGCTGAGATTATTTCCGTAAGGACCCGCCCGTCCATGTCATCAGGCACACTCTGATCCGACAAGTGGAGCAGCGTCGGCGCCATATCGTAGATGCGCGCAGCGTCGAGACTGCACCCAGGCGTGATTGCGCTGCCGTTAGCGATCATTACGCCGTTCATCCGGTGACATCCCGATATCCCGAACGCGTCAACCATGAACTTGTTGGACGTGAAGTCCGCGTTTCCCAGAGGCAAGTAACGCATGTCGGCGGGAAGGAAAGCGATGTCTGGAGCGTCGCCGACGAGCGGCCCGCTGTAGATATCTTCGCGCCGGAAAACCTGGCCGACCCACGACTCGGTAGTCAGCGGGTCTTTTAGCGCCCGAAGGCGTTCGATGATCGCCTCGCGAACGGCTTCGTATTCGGCATCGGCTACGATACCGTTGGGCTCGCGGCCTTTGAGGTTCACATAAATCTGCCCATAGTTTCCCTTTGAAAAGGCTACTGAGCGATTCCAGTCCACGTCGTTGAACGACAGAAAGAACTTGCCGAGCAGCTTCGAGGCGCCCGGCTGCGAACTCACTCCGCGTGCCGGACGAAGCGCACCGGGAATCCTCCTCGATAACCTGAACGCAAACTCCGGAGTGAGACCCAGCGAGAACATCAGCTTCTTTGCGCGAGTGACAACGTCCGGCTTCAATTTAATAAACCCTTCCTGAAGCAGCCAGACATTGAGCGAGCAATACTTGTGGACTGGTCCGAACCCGTGATCCGACGCGATCAAGACGAGAGGGTCGTCGCCGGCAAGATCGATCAATTGCCCGACGATTTCATCAACTCTCCTGAAGTACTGATGGACTCGATCGCCATATGCTTTTGCTTCGTCCTTGTTGTGCCTGGGATGCTGGTCATCGATTATGTGCCACAGCTCGTGCTGAATGCGATCGGTGCCCCAGAAGTACTGAAAGAACGCATCCCATTCGTACCGGGTCATCAAGTACTCGGCAACCTTCGCCTTGTACTCGAGTTCATCAAACAGCTCATCGAGTACGGCGCCGACGTTGCCTTCGGCGTAGGTCTGAGACAGATGCAGCCGATAACTTCCGAACGTTGCCTCTATCTCGGCAAGCAATGATGCGGGATAAGTGAAGTCTCTGCGGCCGCGAGGAGTCATGAAATCGGCAATCATCATGCCGTTGATTTCATGCGGCGGATAGGTGCAAGGAAAATTGTGAACTATGACGCGCTGGCCCGCATCGCTGAGCAAATCCCAGATGGTGCGGCCGTGACGAAACGAAGCATTAACGGCCAACTCGCGGTTTGAGCGATGATCGCGTCTGACGAACTCGAATATGCCGTGCTTGCCTGGGTTCTTGCCGGTCATGAAAGAAGACCACGCGACGGCGGTTATCGGCGGAAATGTAGTTTCAAGGTCCGCCCTCGCGCCACCGGCAATCAGCTTCGAGATGTGAGGGAGATAGCCCTTCTCAATCAGCGGATCGAGCACATTGAAGGAAGCACCGTCGAGCCCAATGACCAGGAGTTTATTGCTCATACACTTGGCTTAACCAAGGCATGAATATACGTTGCGCCGGTGCTTTGTTCAACCAATTGCCCATCGGCGATGAGTCTACGCTCCCGGTAAAGGTGTTCAGTAAAGAGTCTTCCAAAGTCTTGTTTCTTGGAGTTTATTAGTGGCCGCCGCGATAAGAGCGCGATAAGAGATGGAGGGTCAGGCCAAATGTCACCAATGTAAGGCCTGACCCTCCCCTCGGACTTTTCGTGACTATTGGGGGGGCGCGATGTCCTGGCACGGCGGCGGGAGCGGCTCAACGGCGATGCGCTCGCCCCGAATCGTCGCGCATCGACTGAAGATCAAAGTGCCGGCTGCATCCCGTTGCTCACCGTTGGAAACGCCCACGAACTCATCCTCTCCAGTGACGAAGATACTCGTCCGGACTTTGAGTGTGCCAGCAGGGTGTCCGGTCTCATCGAAGAGTTGTTCGATGGCGGTCCCGGCGAATTCATTCCCCCGGAGGTGAGCCCAGGCTCCATGTTGCTTGCTTGACGGCCTCTGGGTGTCTGAGCCGATGAGTGCCCCGCCACGCGCGTAGGTGGCGTAAGCGCGGAAGGACGGCGGCTGTGGCACCCCGGGGGGCACGACCGGGGTGACAGTCACGATCCAGGAGCCTTCCATCCGTTCTGACTTACTGTCAGAGGTTTTCGCCAACGTTTGTTCTTCGATCATACGGTCGTCGGACTGTGCACGCATGATGGCTGCGGGGATGGCAAGAACCTCAACCAGGGCCAGCGTCAGAATGATTGTTCTCGCGGTTATGGACTTTTGCGTTTTCATTTGATCTCCTTTGGTTTGCGCAGGCGATGGACTACAATTCTAGCCGGCGAGTTTTCGTTATGGGATTTGCTACGGCGGCGCAGCATTCGAACATCTCTTACCCTCACCCTTAGAAACGAGAACCCGAGGCGAAAACCCGCAAACCTGTCGAAAGACTCTATGGAAACTTCGTCAGAATCCGTCAGTCAGTTGTTGCAACGTTGGAGCGACGGTGACAAAGGAGCGCTCGACCAGCTAATGCCCCTGGTTTACGGCGAGCTGCGAAGGATGGCGCGCCGCTATATGTGGCAGCAGCCGTCTGGCCATATGCTACAGACGACGGCGTTGATCCACGAAGCCTACCTGCGACTAGTCGGACAGGAAGAGAAACGGTGGGAGAGTCGCGCCCACTTCTTCGGCGTCGCGGCGCAGGCGATGCGGCACATACTGGTGGACTACGCGCGCGCCCGGCACGCGGGTAAACGTGGCGGTGACGCGCGCGTCGTGTCGTTGGAGGAGGCCGCCATCGTCTCCGAAGAACGGGCGGCGGAATTGGTGGCGCTGGACGATGCGCTCCTGGAACTCGCCGGCCTTTCACCCAGGCAAAGCCGGGTGGTCGAATTGCGCTACTTCGGCGGCCTGAGCGTGACGGAGACTGCGGACGTGTTAAAGGTTTCATCCGACACGGTGACCCGGGACTGGAATCAGGCCAAGGCGTGGCTCCATCACGAGCTCAATTGCAGTCTGGAAACATGACGCCTGAACGGTACGAGAAGATCGGTCAACTCTATCACGCCGCGCTCGAGCTTGCGCCGGCGGACCGCGCCGCATTTCTCGCCGAGGCTTGTGGAGACGATGAATTGCGCCGCGATGTCGCATCTCTCATCGCTTCACACGAGCAAGCGGACAACTTCATTGAACAGCCGCCGGACGATGTCGCCGCGGGCTGGCAGGCAGCCGCTGCCTCGCCGCCGGGTCGCAGCTTCGCTCACTATCAGATGTTCTCGCTGCTGGGAAGAGGCGGCATGGGAGAGGTCTGGCTGGCCGAGGACACGAAGCTCGGTCGCAAAGTCGCCGTCAAACTGCTGGCGGGAGACGTCACCACCGATGTCGCGTGCGTACGCCGCTTCGCCCAGGAAGCGCGCGCAGCCTCGTCACTCAATCATCCGAACATAATCACGATTTACGAGATCGGCGAAGCCGTTTCCGAAAACGGGGGCACTCACTATATCGCTACTGAGTATGTCGAAGGCGAGACATTGCGCCAGCGAATCGCCAGCGCGCCGCACCAGCAGATACGCCTGGCAGAAGCGCTCGATGTCGCTACACAGATTGCCGCCGCGCTTGCCGCCGCTCACGAGGCGGGGATTGTGCATCGCGACATCAAACCCGAGAACGTGATGATGCGGCGCGACCGGATCGTCAAGGTTCTCGACTTCGGTCTTGCCAAGCTTACTGAACCGGCGACGCCCGCTGTTGATACCCAACTCCCGACGCTCACAGGCACCGAGCCCGGCATGTTGATGGGGACGCCGCGCTATATGTCGCCGGAGCAGGCGCGAGGGGAGAAGGTGGATGCGCGGACAGACATCTTCAGCCTGGGCATATTGCTATACGAAATGGTCACGGGGCGCGCCCCTTTTGCGGGGACTACGATGAGCGAGGCGATCGCCGCGATCCTTCGTGACGAGCCGCCGCCGCTCGCCGAATCTTTGGCCGACGCGCCACCGGAGCTTGAGCGGATCATCAGCAAAGCGCTGCGCAAGGACCGTGCGGCGCGCTATCAAACCACGCAGGATCTGCTTACAGACTTGAAAGAGTTCAAGCAGCTGATCGAATCCGGCACGAGACCGGTCAGGCCGCGTCGCGTTATGCGGAAGGCTCCGGTGATCGTCGCTGCGGCCGGGCTCGCTCTCGCCGCCATCGTTGGGTGGTTCTATCTCAACCGCCACCCTGCGCTCACCGAAAAGGACACGATCCTGCTGGCGGATTTTGAGAATAAGACCGGCGACGAGATCTTTGATGGCGCGCTCAAGCAAGCGCTGGCGATTCAGTTGCAATCGTCGCCGTTTCTCAATCTTTTCCCCGAGCCGCGAGTGCGACAGACAATGGGGCTGATGGGCCGGGCGCCAAACGAACGAGTCACTGCGGAGATCGCGGGCGAGATCTGCGTTCGGAATAATCTCAAGGCATTGATAGCTGGGGCCATTGCTCCGCTCGGAAGCCATTATGTGATCACGCTCGAAGCGATCAATGGTCACAGCGGTGAATCGCTTGGGCGCCAGCAGGTTGAAGCTGAGAGCCGGGAACAGGTGCTGCGCGCGCTCTCGCAGGCCGCGTCGCAGTTGCGAGAGAAACTGGGCGAGTCGCTAAGCTCGATTCAACGGTCCAATTCGCCGCTGTATGTGGAACAGGCAACGACTTCAAAGTTGGAGGCGTTCAAGGCCTGGTCTCTGGCTGTTGAAAACTCGTATAGCGGCAGGGTTATCGAAGCAATTCCACTTTACAAACGCGCAATAGCCCTTGACCCCGAGTTCGCCCACGCATATAGCGTGCTGTCTACATTGTACGGAAATACCGGCCGGCCAGGACTGGCCGCCGAGTATGCGGAAAAGGGCTATAAGCTCAGGGATCGGGTGAGCGAATACGAGAAGCTGCGCATAACCAATTTCTATTACGCCTTTGCAACTGGGGAGCTGAGCAATCGGATCGAGGTGCTCAAGCTGCTAAACACTACGTATCCGCGCGATGGCGCAGGGCCGGCCGATCTTGCATTGACGTACCGTCAGATCGGGCAATTCGACCAGGCGGTCGAGGAAGCCCACGAGGCGATCCGCCGCAATCCCAATTTCGCCCCCTCGCATAGGGCCCTGGTATTGGCGCTCTTCCACCTCAACCACTTTTCGGAAGCCAAAGATACTATCGCGCTTGCGGTGCAGCAGAAGATCAATCATACAGATTTTCACTATGTTCTCTACCAGATCGCCTTTATCGACGGCGACCTGGGCGCAATGCAGGAGCAGATCGACTGGCTGAGCGGGAAACCGGATGAGTACGTTGCTTCCGATTGGCAAAGCGGGTCGGCGGCCTTTGCCGGGCAGTGGCGCAAGGCGCAGGAGTCGGCAAGCCGTGCAATTGATTTGGCCGCCCACGGCGATACGAAAGAGATTGCAGCGCGCTACGCCACGGAGCAGTCGATGCGCGGAGCAATCTTCGGAGATTACCGCCGCGCCAAAGAAGATGCAGCGCAGGGATTGAAGCTCGCACGCGGGCGTGCCTCGCTTCCGCGCGCCGCACTGGCGCTTGCCCTGTGCGGTGAGGCAGGTCAGGCGAAGTCACTCATTGACGAATTGGTCAAACTTTACCCTGAGGACACGGTCATCCATTCAATCTGGGCGCCTGCAATCCGCGCGGCGATCGAACTGCAACGGGGCAACGCGGCGCAGGCCATAGAGCTACTACAACCAGCGTCTCGCTACGAAGCCGCCGCCGAATTCTGGCCACAATATTTGCGCGGCGTAAGTTATCTGAAGCTGAAGCGAGGCATGGAAGCGGCAGCTGAGTTTCAAAAGATTCTCGACAACCGGGGCCAGGCTGCGCTGTCGTCGTTGTATCCGCTCGCGAACCTTGGTCTTGCGCGCGCCTGGGACCTGGTCGGCGATGCGTCGAGAAGCCGCAAAGCCCAAGGCGATTTCTTCGCCGCCTGGAAGGACGCCGATTCCGACCTGCCGATTATGATCGAGGCGAGAAGGGAATACGAGAAGAGATGAGTAGTTTCGAACTCCGATATGAAGCCCTATCGCCGGCTTGATCACGAAGTCGGCTTCTTCCTTCTGAACTCGAATCCTGGCGATACCTGTCTGGTTGTCGGATTGTGGATCTCAAACCTCACCCATGTTCGATCCGGTACCCGCTTGGTTAGCTTCTTGTCAAAGCTCAAGACATGCTTGTACGTGCCGTTGCCTGTGAAATACCTGTCCTCGTATTGAATCTTCCTCAAGCCGACGTCGTCGACCCATATCTCGCTTTCGCCGGAGCGGAAATTCCTTCCGGCCAGCTCGAGACCTGGCTTGGCCCCTTCGGTGAAAACCGCGTCGTTGATTATCGGCATCGGCCATATCTCGAAATTCTTGTTCGACGACGCAGTAGCTGAGTTGCCCGCGCCGTCGTAAACCGTAATCCGCACTTTCGCTTTGCCGCTGGCCATCTCAGCAGGAACCTGCCAGTCGTAAGTTTGGGTCTCGCCGCTGCTCGGCGCCGTCGTCGAGACGATTTCCTGATAGGTGTTGCCGTTGTCGAGCGAGACTTCGATCACCCGGCGAAGCACGCCCACGTTGTCCGTCTCTCTCCACTTAATCTGACTGGTCATACCGGCGCCCAACGGATCAACTGTGTTGTGCGAGAGCAGCGAAACACCCGGCGGAGTGGTGTCCGGCGGGCCGTTTACGATCTCGAAGGGCGACGCGCTCACAGATGAGACCGGCAGATTGACGCCATCAAGAACCGTGACCCTGATCCGGGCCGTAGTAGTCGGCCACCCGGGAATTCGCCAGTCGAAGCTGCGAGGGTCCCCGTTCAGCGTCGCAATGGGACTGAACGAAACGCCGTCCGGTGAAAACTCGACTTTCTGACTCGTAAGACCTTTGTCGTCCGCAGCGCTCCATTGAATTCGAATAGTGTTGCCGACGGTGAAGTGCTCGCCGCCCACAGGTGATGTCAAGCTTACGGACGGTGGCGAGTCAACCGGGCCGCCAGAGCCTTGCGATTGAACATTGTAAACCACTAGAGCGAAGTCTTGATCGGTGAGGTCGTTGTTGCCTGGCACTCCGTCGCCCGCTATGTTCGCAGCGATTATGCGAATGGTGAAATCACCCGAGGCTCCCAGCGGCGCCCAGACTGATTCGAGATTGTTGAGTCGATCAGGCGTGCCTCCCGCGATTGACACCGCGCCGGAGAAGTGGTTTCCGAGATAGGTCTGGCCGCCAAAGTCCACTTGCAAGTCCAGGTCGTTGACTAGAGGCGTAGCAAGCGCGCTTCCGGGCGCATCGGTCCACGCGAGCGTCACGCGGAACGGTTTTGATGGATCAGCAATTTTTCCTTGCACCGTGATGACCTGACCAGTGTTTGAAAGCATCTGGTCCTGATCGACCAGGATTCTGGATACTCCGTCGAGGGCACGGCCGAGGTTCATCAGCCCCCAACCTTGATTGGCGCCCGGCAAAGTGTCCCCCGCCATCACTCCGGTCATGTACGACGACGAGTTTGTGAGAAAAGCCTTGGTCATCGCGGGGCTGGGCGCGTGTCCTACGGACTGCTGGAAGAACTGGCGAATAAGCGCCGCGCCGCCTGCTACGGCCGGGGCGGAATGGCTGGTTCCCGAAGACCACGTATAGAGTGACTGGCCGAACGGATAATTCCCTGGGCCACAAACTCCCAGCGCATTGAAGCCGCGGGATTGGGACCTTGCCCCTTGAATGTGGGTCCCGGGTGCGCAGATGTCGGGTTTGGTCCGGCCGTCGGTGGACGGTCCGCCCGACGAGAATGATATCAACGAGTTGATGTCATCTGCGCCGGTCGAGTCAATACCGCAACCATCGATGCCGGCTCTGAGGTTTTCGCTTGCCCCCACCAGAATCGTATTCTTTGCGCTGCCCGGCGAAGTCAGATTACCGCTCGGCCCCTTGTTGCCGGACGAGAAGACAATTGTCATCTCCTGATTCCCCTGGACGCCCGCCTGAGCGTCCCTCACAAGGGAATCATATGTTTGGCAATCAGTTGTGTAAGAGTTGTTGTACGTGCCCCAACTGTTGCTCGAGATGCGGGCGCCGTCGCTATACATCTTATCCAACAGCACCGAGAAAGTCGGATTAGTATATGCGGGCGCAAAAACCTGAGAGACCCCAAGGCGAGCATAGGGATGAACGCCAAGCCCGAACTTGTATCCCTCAGTGTCAACGTCAGGAAAGCTCGATCCGACGTTGTAGCCGCCGACTATTGAAGCGTTGATGGTGCCGTGTCCCGGATAGTCCTGGGGCACCGCGTCCTGGTCGAAGGCGCCAACGTAGCGAGCGTACACGACGCGCGACAGACCCGATGAATTCAAGAAGTCCCTGTGCAGCACTTGAGGATCAAGTGATCCCTGATCGATTCCTGTATCGGCCACGTCGACTATGAAGTCGGGACTCGAAGTGATCCCCTTGGACTGGAGCCAGGACAGATAACTTGAAGGCGACTCGCTCCCGGTGAGCTTTCCCGCGAGGATGAGATCCTGCTTCTCGTCGTGCAACACCGGCTCGCTCCAGGGCTCGATCCAGACGACACTGCCCATTCGCGCGACGTCCGCCAACCGTCGCGGTTGAACTTTAACCCGGATGTTAGTGTAGTTCAGAACGGTTGTTGGCGCATTGATTACTGAGGCCGATGAGCGAGCGACCAGATCCTGAATCTCACGAGCAGTGTTACCGCTGGACACCAGTTGAATCGTCGAGGTGATCTCCTGGTCGGAGTTGAGCGAAATCTCAGGCGCGATTTTGTATGCGGGCTTAAACGCGCCGGTCCATTGAACATGACTGGCGTCGTCGGACTTGAGGCTGTTGATGTGAGCCACGCCCGTGGCATTGGCGCGAACCAGATATGCGTTGTTCGGAATGTAGGAGACTATATCGGCATAGGACTGCAGCTCGGTGACCCACTGCTTTTTGATTGGCCCGACAAACTGCACGAGATAGAGTTGCTCGTCCGCGGAGTCCGCTTCGCCCAGCGCGTTTGCTGTGACAGTTTCGCCCTCGGTTGTATCGAAGGCGCCGGCGCGGAGCAATAAAACGTTCAGGTCGTCGCGAACACTTGATCCGGAGGCAGACTGAACGCCGACCAGATCGGCCGCGGCGCGCGGCGCCCTCATTAGGACGAAGGCGCCGTAGTCCTGCATGATCGAGCCGCCTTCGGCGAGGATCGCGGCGCGAAGCTCGGGCTCATTGGCTTGAACGATTACTTTGTGGCTTGACGAACTGCTGCGATACGACGCATCGAAGACGGGGCGGCTAGTGCGCAGGGCTGATGAATCAGAATGCGCGCTGAACTTGCCCACGAACATCAATGCAAAGATAAAGAGTGCAATAGGCGTTATGCGATGGAATTGTCGAGCCATTGTTCGCGTGCTCCAGATTGCGCAGTGTCCGGTCTCGATTCGGGTGTTGGCTATGATCGGCGAGGAAAAGTACCAGCTATGTTCCATCTCCGAATGTGCGAGCCATTTGTTGCGCGTTGCTTGAGATCAAGACCAAAAGGGGCAAAGCCAATGAGGGGCAAACTCGGGAGGACTGGGGGTGTCCCTAACTTGCCCCGATGGTAAGGGAGGGGGCAAGGAGAGTCAATAGTTTTTGCCCCCGCGTGGTTTGCCCTGCGATGACTGAAGACGCGCACGCCGATCTGTGAGAGATCGCGCCACCTTTCAAACTCGGCTCATGGGGTGTTACGGTTATTCGGCGACCGGTTGTTAGATTTGAGGTGGTGCTCGAGACCCCCTAAAGACTGATGGCAAACTCATTAGCAGACATAGCATCCTCGGTATCGTCGCTGGTGGAGAAGAGGCTGTTCGCCGAGTACGGCGCCGTATTCGCGACCACGGGAACACCTCCGCCGGCTATTATCTTTGATAACAGCGGGCAGGTGGAAGCATTTCAATCCTCGCTGTCTCTGGGTCGGGCGGTGTTCGGCGATCACGAGATACAGCTTCAGGCTGTTGCGCTGGACGCGTTATCAGCCGCCGCATTGGAGATGGCGGATCGAGGCGGCAGTATCACTGCGCGTGCGGCTGACGCGGGAGGCCGGTCTTACATGGACACTGTGAGGTTGTGGACGCGAAACGTAACGCGCGGACTCGAGCACTGGGAAGGCCTCGGGCGAATTACTCGCGAACGGGCGCACTCGATTCGCGAGTTGACCCCAGTCGAACAAGTAGCCGCCATTCTCAATCTTGAAGAAACCGACACTCTCTTCTTCGGGACCTTCTTTGATAAGTCGATTCTCTATTCCGTCGCGGCCCCTGGAGCATCCCAGCACCTGTCGATGTTGGCGTTTGATGTGGCTGAATACGAGGATCGTGCAGTTGACCGGGTCTTTAGCCGGCATGGCTGGTACCGGACTGTCCCAAATGATCTTCCGCACTTCACGTACCTTGGTCACGATGCGGATTCATTGGCCGGACTTGGCCTCCAATGCGTCGAGCGTATCTATGGCGAACGCGTGTACGAATTTTGGACTCCGGACATCGACCGACTGTCGGACAGTGCTTGGTTGTAGTTCATTCCTGTCTCATCATTGTGATATGAATGTGTCCTGTTAGACTAACTGTAAAACGGCGAAGTTCGAACATGTCGGCATCGAAGGCTGACTTATACGTCACTTTGTTGAGCAATAATCTGGAATCGGGTTCGAAGGTGCGGAGATGATGGTTCGGCAATGCGGTCTGGCACGGGGGTTGTAAGTAGCCACAGCGAGTTCGGATATTAATCTCGAACACTCACAAGCGTCCACAGCTCGCACGCTCGCTTATTGAATACTTTTACAAAAGATGCGTGGCGGCTAAAGACGGTTGTTATTGAAAAGAGGGAGTCTTCGGCTCCCTCTTTTCGTTTTACGCTGAACTCGTTTGCCGAAGTGCCAATGAATCTCACCCCTTTCTCGTTGGGCTTCGCGAAGCAAATGGGTCAGCGCAGGATTTGGCAACTGCGCAATGAGGCGTCATCGCGATGTGGGTACGTAATCAGATCACGAGGGCGATCGAGGAAGGTCCGGCAGGTCGAGGGAAAGGGGATGGCGCAATGAAGCAAGGTGCCGACAACCGGAGACCGGGCAAGATCCTGGTCGTCGAAGATAATGTAGATTCGCGGGATCTTCTCGCGAAACTGTTAGGAATGAGCGGGTACGAAGTTTCGTCCGCGCCGGACGGTGAGAGCGGGTATGCGGCCGCACTAAAGGACG
This sequence comes from Blastocatellia bacterium, assembly GCA_035576605.1. Taxonomy (GTDB): domain Bacteria; phylum Acidobacteriota; class Blastocatellia; order UBA7656; family UBA7656; genus Onstottus_A. The sequence goes on from DATLWF010000056.1 coordinate 19,586, forward strand.
TTCCGGATCTTATTATTACCGACATCAATATGCCAAGGATGGACGGGATTGCCTTGTTGAAGAAGGTCAGGCTCGAAAGCTTGCTCACCCAGACAGCGGTGCTGGTAGTCACCGCATTCGGCGGCGAAGCCGCGCGTGAAGCGGTCGAGGCAGGAGCGGATGCGGCTACCGCGAAGCCTTTTGACTTCAACCTCTTCGTCGAGACGGTCAGGAGCCTGGTCTTTACGCGACGAGGGCTTGCTAACGGCTGATCGCGTCTGGCCGCCGTTCGGATTGGGATTTTGGTGAGATAACCGGGTTTCCATTGCTGGCGAATGTGAAGAATCACTGCACGGGCTTGATGCCAGCCTTTGCTTCTTGCACCTTCGACAGAATACTCAGAAGCAGCGCCGAAGGCTCTTTTTTACTCCCACGCGTTATTTCTCCGGCTTGGGTTGTCAGCGTTCCCTGCGGTGTTACGAGGGAGACGTAGAATCGGCTCTGGTTGCCGATCTTGGACACATCGACGAACAGGGACCACTCATGCTGATCCATGAGCCGCGTAGTAATGGGCGCACCGGACCCAACTTTTTCGTCTGTGAGCGCGAACGCCTTTGCGGCCTCCAGGACGGCTTCGAATACGTCGAGTTGTTGAAGCGTGAAGGTGCCTGCAACTGTATTACTGCCGTCCCCCAGTAACACGCTGAACATTCCCCTGGATCCTTCAACTGCCGCGATGTAGAAGCTGGGGCCAGTCGGCGGATTTAGTGCTTTACGCGGGTCTAGCTGTTGGTGCTCTATGACCGGGTTTTGCGACTTCTTCGTTTTCTCCTGCGCGAGTACCGCAGCCGATACCCACAGTATTAACAACCCGAGTGCAACAGTCCTTATCATCAACTTCGTTTGCATCCGTCCTTCCTCGAATTCTGCTTATCGAAACGCGCTGCGCGGGGCTTGTTTAAGTTCAAATCGTGGAGATCGGTTCTTCCTCGCGAGAGGGCTCCAGTGGCGCGCCGATGATGCGCGTTTCACCGTCAGCCCCGCTACCCGGGCCCCCGCTTTCCCTTGCGCGACCGCCCCGCAGTAAATAGATGATCCCGCCGGGCAAGCTGGTTATGATCACTATGCCCAGCCACAAGACGGACAGAGTTGCTGCCTGGTGGGTAGCCTGTTGCGCATCCACTCCGATGGCGACCGACTGAAACAACAGTATGTAGGATGCCTCGCGCCAGCCTGCTCCGTTCACTGACAATGGAATCATTCCAATGAGACCTATCGCCGGGATGAACACCATATAGTCTATCCAGCCGTGCTGCGTGTGAAGGCCAATGGAGCTGGCCGCAAGAATGTTGACGAACGCGCAGCCAAACTGGACCCCCAAGGAGATGACCAGAGTGACCGCGGCCAGACCCCACTCCCCTCGGTACGAATTGACCGACTCGAACAGGCGCTCGACCCTTTCGTCCGCCCGCTTCATCCTGAACAGGCGCAGCAACCGGTGAAGCAGGTTGTAAGACGGGCGATAAAACAGCGCGAGGTTCGCCGCGATGAAAGCGACTCCAATAAGGGCAAACAGCGGAGCCAGCAGAAACCCGTTGTCGGGAGGAAACCGAGTTCCACCATAGGCCGCTACCAGCGTAGCCGCCACCAACAGCCCGCCCATCCCGACGTCACGATCCAAAAACACAGTTGCCGTTGAAGCGCTCAACCGGCCAGTCTCCTTGTGCAGATAGTAGACTTTGAATACGTCTCCGCCGATGGCGGAAGGAAGGAAGAAGTTGAAGTACATTCCGAGGTAGTACAAGGCCAGGATCTTGGGAAAGCCGGTCTCGATTCCCAGAGGCTTGAGTATAAGATACCAGCGATAGGCGCTAAGTGTCTGTACCACTAGATAAACGGCAACCGCCGCGAGCAGGTATGAAATGCTGGCCTCTCTCAAGTTCGCCCAAAGATCGCTGATATGAACAACCCTGGTGAAAATATACACCAGGATTCCGACGCTGAAGACGACTTTCAGAAGCAGTAAAGCACTCTTCTTCATTGTGTGACGTTGGTTCCGCCTTTGTTGGATATAAGCAACACTCGAGGGAGCTCAACTCTATCAAGAATACCGTTCAACTTTACTTGAAAGATCGGATGACTGGCAAGCACTCGCGTCTGGACGGGCATCCGCGCTCTTAGCCCCTCGTATTCAGCCGCAGTTATCAAGCAAAAAACCTCTTTGCCGGAAATGAGGGCAGCCTCGATTTCGTCCTGATGATAGTACTCGAAAATTGGCCTGCGGAGATAAAAGACCATGCTCGGATAAGCTGTTCTGTAGTAACCCACGAACGCATCGGGACCGGCCTCGGAGGCTATTACCTCACACATCGAGCGAACCGGCTTGAAGCGCTCAAAGTCCGGAAGCGCCCACAACACGAATACCCAACTGCAGACAGCTACAGTCAGGGCTGTGGCAACGACAGCCTGACGCGTCCTCTTAACGATCGCCGCAGCCGCGGACATCATTGCCCCCAGAATCGCGACGCAGCCGATCAATCTGGCGCCGGCGATCTCATAAGTTTGCGAACCCATGCCGAAGAAATAGAGGATAACCGCCCCGGACGTGGCGATGGATGCTGCTTGCAAAAGCGTAGTGAACCGAACGACACCTTGCTGCCGCGGCTCATCGCTGCCCATACACCGTGCGAGTAACTGTCCTACTAGAGCAGCCGCCGCCGGATAGACCGGCAAAATGTACAGGTCTTCTTTGCTTTTGGAGAACGAAAAAAACACTACGATCACGATGATCCATATTGCGAGCAGAGCGGAACCATTTGGATCTGCGACCGATCGACTCGTTCCGTGTTTCATCGACCAGAGCCCGCTAGCCGCGAACCAGGCAAGGGGAATCAAGAATATCGACCACGGAAAGAAGTCACCCACC
>DATLWF010000057.1:0-19387 GCA_035576605.1 Blastocatellia bacterium
ACGGCGTGGTGATCCCGGTCGACGGCGGAATCTGCATAACGTAAGCCCCCGGGAGCGCAGGCATCCGTGCCTGCAGCAGTCCGGCTGAAGCGGAGCGGGATCGGCGCGAACCGCCATAAACGGGAGGCAAAGCGATGAAGCAACGGGCGGCGTGGGTCATTTCAATGACGTTGATAGCCTTGCTGCTTGCGGGCATCACGGGGGTGACCGCGCAGCAGCGTTCGTCCACCACTGTCGGCAGAACGGCCGCGCGAAAGCCCAACGTAGTATTCATCCTCGGCGATGATCTCGGCTATTGCGACGTGAGCATGTACGGTTGCAAAGAGATTCCGACCCCCAACATTGATTCGATTGGTAAGAACGGCATCAGGTTCACCAACGCCTACGTCTCAGCTCCGGTGTGCAGCCCGTCGCGCGCCGGGTTGATGACCGGGCGCTATCAGCAACGCTTCGGCTTTGAGTTCAATGCTGGGCCGTTGCAGCGAGCGATCAACAATAAAGACATGGGCTTGCCGCTGACCGAGATCACGCTCGCCCAGGTGATGAAGAAGGCCGGTTACGCAACTGGCATGGTCGGCAAATGGCATATGGGTATGAACGACAGGTACATGCCCACGCAGCGGGGCTTCGACGAATACTTCGGGTTTCTGTTTGGCGCGAACCTTTACATCGATCCGAACAAGCCAGGAGTGATGAGCAGGCCTGGTGCAAACGCAGGCGGGGCGGTCACCGGGAGCACGCGGTCACCACAGAATCCGATCTATCGCAACACGACGCCAGTCGAGGAAGAGGAATACCTGACGGATGCGTTTGCGCGCGAGGCGGTCGCTTACATCGATCGCCATCAGAAAGAGCCGTTCTTTCTTTACGCGCCGTTCAACGCTCCGCACGAACCGTTTCAGGCAACGCAGAAATATCTCGACCGTTTCCCGAATGTGAAGGATGAGCGGCGCAGAATCTATATGGCCATGGTCAGCGCGCTTGATGATGGGGTCGGCGCGATTCTCAAAAAGCTGCGCGAGACTGGGCTGGAAAAGGACACGCTCGTGGTTTTCTTGAGCGATAACGGCTGTGCAACTTATACGGGAGCGTGCACCAACGACCCGTTGCGCTTGGGAAAGCTTACTCACCTTGAAGGCGGCTTTCGCGTGCCATTTGCAATGCAATGGCCCGGGCATCTGCAAGCGGGAGTGGCGTCCGATCAAGTGATTTCGTCGCTCGATCTGTTCCCGACTGCTGTGGCACTGGGGAACGGTGAACTCCCGAAGAATCGCGTGCTCGACGGAGTCAACCTGATGCCCTACTTGACCGGGCAGATGAAGACTTCGCCGCACGAAGTTCTTTGCTGGCGCAACGGACCCAACGGCGCGGTGCGGAAAGGCAACTGGAAGCTGTTCAAAGCTCGCGATCATTATTGGCTCTATGATTTATCGAACGACATCGGCGAAAGGAAAGACCTTGCCGCTGCGCACCCTGAGATTGTCGAGCAGTTGAAGAAAGAATTCGACAAGTGGGAAGCGCAAATGAAGGAACCGTTGTGGCCGTGTCGCAAGCCCGGCGGCGATTGGGAGTTTGAGGGGGTCAACCTTGATCCCTGTGTTTGAGAACCTTCCGGAGCGGCTTGACGCGCTGGATGACTTGTCTAATCAACGCTTGAAAGGATGCTGAACCATGATGAAAACAACCGTTTCGATGTTCATCTTCGCTGCAATTTGTCTGGTTTGCTCGATGATAGTCAACGCGCAGAATCCGCCGTCCGCCACGCCGCCTGCGCAACCTGCAACCCCTACCGCGGCGCCCAGTCCTTCGCTGTCGAAGGATTCGCGCTGTTTTGAGCTCCGCACGTACACCGCCGCACCGGGTAAGCTCGAAGAACTACACGCGCGTTTTCGCAATCACACGTTGAAGATCTTCAAGAAGCACGGCATGGAAGTCGTCGGCTTCTGGGGACCGACCGACAAGGATAAGGGCTCCGAGAACACACTCGTCTACATTCTGGCTTTCCCCAGCCGGGACGCGCGTGAAAAAGCGTGGCGCGACTTTCGCGCCGATCCGGAGTGGCAGGCGGTGGCAAAAGAGAGCGAGAAGAACGGCAAGCTGACCGAGAAGATTGATTCGGTGGTTATGATGGCGGCGGACTATTCACCGCTGAAGTGAGGCGACGAAATCCGGGCAAGCCCTCATGTTCGACGTGAAAGGAAACCACAATGACAGACTACAGGCTGCTTCAAGGGAAATCAGCAATTGTTACGGGCTCTGGACGCGGCATAGGTCGCAGCGTAGCGAAGCTCTTCGCGGAACACGGCGCTTCGGTTGTCATCAATGACATCGATGCTGACGTTGCGCAGGCGACCGCCGGCGAGATCAACGACGAAGGCGGACGAGCCGCCGTGTGTGCCGGAAGCGTCACCGATGTCGAGTTCCCTGACCGGCTGGTGAAGACATGCGCCGAGTCATTCGGCGGAATTGACATCATAGTCAACAACGCGGGCTACACCTGGGACGCAGTCGTCCAAAACATGACCGACGAGCAGTGGTACGCGATCATCGACGTTCACTTGACCGCGCCGTTTCGAATCATCCGCGCGGCGACCCCTTACATGCGCGAAGTAGCAAAGCAGGAGATAGCTGAAGGCAAACGCGTACACCGGAAGATTATCAACGTCTCGTCGACCTCGGGCGTGGCCGGGAACCCGGGCCAGATCAACTATTCCGCCGGCAAGATGGGAATCATCGGCGTGACCAAGACGATGGCGAAGGAATGGGGGCGCTTCAATATCAACGTCAACGCCGTCGCGTACGGGTTTATTGAAACGCGGCTGACTCAGTCAAAAGAGAAGCACGAAACGATCGAGCGTGAAGGGAAGCAAGTCGAGATAGGCATCCCGGATCAGATGCGCCAGATGGCCGCGCAGTTCATTCCTCTCGGCCGCGCCGGCACCCCGGACGAAGCGGCAGGCCCGGTGTTGTTCTTGGCTTCACCTCTGTCCGATTACGTGACCGGACATTGCGTGCTGGTGACCGGCGGTTCATACGTGTAGGTGTGAAATAGGCCTCCACAATAACCGTTTCAGCGCGCGCGCCGGCATACTGCAACCAGATTGTTCGCCGAGTCGCGCGCTTCCAACAGCAGTTCCGCTTTCCTACCTCCGCTTCTTCCCAGCGTTATCCTTCTTGCCTGGATAGCGCCATCCCTGGCGTCGAAGGACTTGTACGGCCGGCCGCCCAGGTAGACATCCAGCCGGGAGATCTTCTTGTCGCTATCCGATGACAAGATCTTCGAGACCGCGGTGACAATTATCCCGCGAGCCCCCTTTTTCGGCGTGAAAGGCTTGACCGAAAGCGCATACACCGGCTTCTTCGCCAGGATTTTCGCGGCCCTCGCGACCAGATCCTCGTTGCTGTTCAGAACATCCCGCTTTGTCATATGGTGGCGTTGATCGGGGATGATGCCAAGTTCTTCAAGTGGCCTTCCAGCATGCCGGCCGACTCGTATGCTGCGGCGAACCGCGAGCAGGATATCGGCGCCTTTGGGGAGCGGCTTAAACGGGGAGTGTGGGCTATCGCTGACAGCATTCACCAGGTCCTGGTACCACCAGACATTCGCGCCGCCTGCGCCGGTATTGTCGCTAGTTCCCAGGATCTCGCCGATCTCGTTGTCCTGGAAACCGGCAGCAAACATGTCAGTCGTGCTGTAAGACAAAGCATCGGTTATCAGCACCACAGGGCCGTAGTATGTCTGGCCGATATCATTGCAAGACTCTTCAGAGTTAAGCGGAAAGCCGCTGGAATATGTTGACCCGGTTACCACAGATTCTGCGATGGATTCCGCCCACTGATCCAACTGCCAGCTCTTGGGCGCCAGACGACAAACATCGAGGTTCAAAGGCGTGTTAAGGAACTCGAACAGCTCAGGCTTGATCCGCCGCGGTGTAAACAACTGAAGCAGCCGCTCGCCGGCTCTGATCTTTCCGCCTCCGTTGCCGCGCACATCTATGATGAGACCTTCTTGAGGGAATCCGTCAGACTTGATTACCCGGGCAAAGTCTCTAACGAATTCGTCGGGGTCATCCACATCAAAGCTAAAGAGACGAATATAACCGAATTCTCTCCCGTCTACGGTTCTGGTCTCAGCGTACAGGATGTGCTGCAAGGACTTCCGGACGGGCACACTGCGCGGCACAAACAGGGTCTTCCTTAGTTGATTGATCTTTGTCTTCTTGATGTCGATTGCAGCTCGCTTCTTCCTGGTGGACTTTGACGCTAACGCCGGCGTTCCGGCCGCGCCAGGCCCGTGGACCAGCCACTCTTGATTAAGCGTGAAGATCTTTCCTGTCCTGGATCGGTAAGTCACATTCACCCAGATCTCATCGGGCGGCAGGGAAGTCTCGAGCGGCCTTATGGTGAGGTTATCGAGCCCACGCGCAAACCGCGCATCAATATTGCTGCCGGCTTGCGACTCGCCGTTTAGTTCGATTGCCCTCCTGATGGGCACTCCATTCCAGTAGAGCACTTCAACGCCCGCCTCGAATGAGAGTACCTCGGGCCCGGCATTCGGAATCGATTGGTAGAATTCCTTGACCACCCTCGAGACCGTGAACTTTTCCACTCTTGCGGTTTTCCCGTTTCTCTCGAAGTACTGCTCGATGAGGAATGGGAGATAAGCAACGTGATCTTTGAACGGCGCGGGCAATAAATACATCGTGTGAAGATCACGGGTAGAAGCGAAGATTTCCATCATCCTCTGATGGAATCGCATCTCGCTTGGCATCTCGCTTTCCTTCATTTCCAAAAGTCTGAACCTGAGTAGCTTGAGTCGCTGGATTGGGTCAACGGCGTGCATTGCTCGCTTCAGTGGAAGGTGGACATAGTTCATGTTTAGCAGGAGGAGCGACTGTTCGACTATTCGCAGTCGATCCTTCCTCGACAATTTCCCCTTTCTCTCGAAGGCTCTGAGAAAGGTTGATAGACGCATCGCGGCGGCCGGCTGGCTTCTTACGGCGTCCTCCGCTTCCTTTAGTCTGGCTCTCGCTCCGATTTCTTCTTCCTGTTCAGGCATAGTTGTCTCGCCGCAGGGCGTTTCCCAGCGTGCCCCCAGCGTGCACATTGACGGTCATCGCCCGCATCAACCTGGCATCGCGGACGCCGCTGGACACACCTGAGCATTCTCGGTGTAGCGATGACGGCTAACCGACAAGCTCATAAACGTTCATCCTCGAACAACTGGGCAAGAAGACAGTGTTACATTCTCACTTGCGTTTCTTTGAGGTCTTTCCCCCGGTCGCCTTCTTGGGTTTTGGCTTGGCGGCTGGCTTGCCGCCGGGCCTCTTTCCACCACCCGTTGAACCGCCACCGGGAGGCTCGCGGCTGAAGTAAACGGGTGGTAACTGGCTGGCGTCGTATGCGGGCATTTGAGTTACGGGCATCATGTGTTGCTTTCTCCTTTGAAGTTGAATGGTACATCATTTACTGCGGGTGAGTAGCTGCTCGATCTGCCGGCGATATGCCTGAATGTCTGGCCTGCGCAAGTAGCTTTCATAGCTATCAGCGCCCCATGTTTGTCGAAGGCCGTTGCATACGCTATCGGCGCGCAGTGCATACTGCCGCGCGGCGGATCCATCTCCGGCGAGCTGGCTCGCTCGCGCGGCGATAAGGCAGGCTCGCCATTCTGAGTCTCGCTGTTCCCCGCGCTCGAACATCGGCAGTGCTTCCCGCGCGGCCGTTAATGCGCCGGGCACGTCGTTGGAAAGGAGTAACACTTCGGCAAGTGCCAGAAGCGCGCTCGACAGAACTCGTGGAGACTTAGCATTCCGTGCGGTTGCGACCGCTTCTTCGCAAAGCCGCTTTGCCGGCGGAGTCGCGCCGGAAAGCGCATCCGCCAGAGCGATCGAGCACTTTGCGCTCAGAGCAATATCTCTGTATTGAGTACCCGCCACTTCCAAGGCCTGGCGCCCCTTGTCCTTAACGTCGGCAAAGCGCCGCTCGCTCAGCGCCATCTGACAATATGTCAGGTGCACCCAGGCCAGCAGAATCTTGTAGCTGGCTTCGGGTTGGGCTGCGGTCCCGGATGCTTCCGCGAGCGCGTCCTTCGCTTCCTTGTACCGCCCCAGTTGCCAAAGCAAGTTAGCGCGATTCATCTGGTCATAAGCCGAACGCAGCTTCGAACCGCGCGCAACATCGATGTCGTAGCTCGTATTTAAATGCTCAAGCGCCTCTGGATATCTTTCCTGCTCCACGCCGAGCAGCGTCGCGATGCTCAGATGCGCGGCGGCTAACTGCGCCTGGTCGCCAAGCTCGCCGGCAAGCTTGACCTGTTGTTCAAACGTCTGGAGCGCCACTTCATAATTGCCTTTGTCGCGATAGGCGCGCCCAAGCGAGAGCAACGCGTTCGAGGTCTCCCTTTGATACCCTGCGTCCTGGTAAAACTTGATCGCCTCTTCAAACATAGGAATCGCTTCGTCGAGATTGCCCTTTTGTTGATTCAACGCTCCGAGCGCTACCAGGGCTCGCGCTTCGCTGCTGCGCGCCTTATCGCTCTGAGCAAAGTTGAGCGCCTGTCCGAACAGTTTGCCGGCCTCATCGAAATCCCCACGTGAGAGAACGGTGTATCCGAGCTCGATCATACCGTTGGTTACGAGGTCCTGCGTTTTGTTCTTCTGCGCGAGATCGATTGCTTCAGTTGCCAGATTCTTGGCGCGTTCGCTGTCCCCTTCGTCGTAGTAAACCGCACTCAGTTGCAGCTTGGTCTTTACCAGCTGGTAGTTGTTGTCCGCGGGAAGGTTCCTCAGCGCCTCTTCCAGGTGCTTCTTTGCTTCGGCTAGCTGCCTGGTTTTTGCGAGGAGCGCCCCGCGCTGATAGAAAACCTCAGCTACGCCTTCCGGTTTGGTCATTAATCGATAGAGTCTTTCCGCTTCGTTGAACGCCTCGTCCGCATTCTTTGAATCCTGGCGCCGGCCGGAGAGAATCGCCAGGCGCATGTATGCCGCTGGAGATTGAGAGTCCTTCACAATGGCTTTCTGATAGTAGTCTTGTGCTTTGTCGATGTTGTCATTCCTTTCGTAGGCGCGCCCGAGGTCCACGTACGCGTTGGCCTTCTCGGAGTCTGGCGCTTCATCAGCGAGCTTGTGATAGTAGTCGATGGCTTTCGCGAACTCCCGCCCTATTGTGGCGGACACTGCGTCTATGTATGTCGAGTCCTGGCTCGTGAGCGACCTGCGATCGGATGCCAGCGAAAGGGCCCGCAGCAGTTGCTCCCTGGCCTTGTCTATGTTGTCCAACTCGAGGTATGTCTGAGCGAGCCGCGCGTGTGAAAGCGCAAATCCGTCGTCTATCGAGATCGATTGCTCGAGCTGCTTGCGCGCCTCATAGAAAGCGCCGGCGCTCATGGCACGAGTGCCGTCCTCGTACCACTTTCTAGCTTCGGGCGACGGCTGATGCATTGACGGCCGCGCTATCCGAACGGCCCACCACGTTCCGAGGATCACAAGCGGAACCAGAATGAGCCCCAGCTTGAGCGTGACTGGGGCTGTTCGCATCTTACTCGACAACCCTCCTGGCGCGCTCGACCTCGACGCGCGGGGTCCTGGAGTCAACGGGCGCGTATTAAGAATGCTCCCTTGCAGCAAGTCTTCCATTCTGCGGAGATCCGCGAGCATTGCGGCGGCTGACTGGTATCGTGCATCGACGTCCTTGGCGATTGCCTTAAGGATGATGTCATCCAACTCGCTGGGAACGCTCATGTTGAGTTCGGAAGGTTTCTGCGGGTCGACTTCGATAACCTGCAAGGATATTTGTATTTTCGTGGACCCAACGAAGGCAGACCTGCCAGTGGCGCACTCGTATAGGAGGACCCCGAGCGAGAACAGGTCGCTACGAGCATCAACGGGCAGATCCCTGAGTTGCTCGGGGGACATATATCCTACGGTGCCTACTACCTCGCCAGTATCGGTCAACCGGCTTTCTGCTATCGCACCCTCCTCTCGTACGATCTTCGCCAGACCGAAGTCGAGGATTTTCACCCGTCCGCGGGGAGTAATAATCACGTTCTGCGGCTTGATATCCCGATGGATAACGCCACGGGAATGCGCTTCGGCCAGCGCTTCTGCCGCCTGAATTCCTATATCCACTACTTCCAAAGGTGAAAGCGCATTGTTCTTGATGATGCGGGAGAGAGTGCGGCCTTCGATGTACTGCATGACAATAAAGGCGCAGTCGCCTTCTTCGCCCACTTCGTAGATTGCGCAGATGTTAGGGTGGTCGAGCGTGGCTGCAGCTTTTGCTTCTCGGAACAAGCGCTTCTTCGCCTGCTCATCGCCGATCGATTTGGCAGGCAGCATCTTGACCGCAACCTTGCGATCAAGCCGGACGTCCTGGGCCAGGAACACCTCACCCATCCCGCCCGCACCGAGTCTCTCGATAATGCGGTAATGCGAAATCTCTTGTGGAATCAAACAAGCTACCTCGGGGCCATCGGAGAACATCACGTATCAGAAAAGGCAAATGAGCTTGAGCAATCCGGGAAGAACGCCGGATGCTGCCTGCGAGCGCGATCCCGCAAGATCCATGCTCGCCCGTCGAGCGTTGTACTCCAAGGCAGCGTAATTTGTCAATGGCTAAGGACTTCTTATCGAATATGAGCGGAATGTGATCGCAATAACCAGAGTTGAACGTTTGTTATCTTTGTCTCTGTAGTTCGGCTCGCACGCCGGGTGTCCTCGCCTTCACAACCATTTTTCCCGCGTGTTATATTGCTGGTCCGCAGTTGTAGATTGCATCGAGATTTTGTCCTGGGAGAACTGTTTGAGCATACTCGTCGATAAGAACACTCGCGTTGTCGTTCAGGGCATCACCGGCAAAGAGGGATCCTTTCACACCGGGCAGATGATCGCTTACGGCACGAAGATCGTTGCGGGAGTCACGCCCGGTAAGGGTGGGACGGAACACGATGGCGTGCCAATCTTCGATACGGTTGTGGAAGCAGAGGAAGAGACTGGCGCGAACGCAAGCGTGATATATGTTCCCCCAGCTTTCGCAGCGGATGCGATCATGGAAGCAGCGGACGCGCGCCTTGCACTCGCGGTTTGCATAACCGAAGGAATACCCGCTCTCGATATGGTTCGCGTCTCCGATTATTTGAGCGATCGCGCTACTCGGCTGATAGGTCCGAACTGCCCGGGTATCATATCGCCGGGCAAGTGCAAGATCGGAATCATGCCAGCCCACATTCACGCCGAAGGCCGCATCGGAGTCGTGTCACGTAGCGGAACACTCACTTATGAAGCCGTGCACCAGCTAACGAATCTCGGGCTGGGTCAGTCGACCGCAATTGGAATCGGCGGCGATCCAGTGATCGGCACAAACTTCCTGGACGCGCTGAAGCTTTTTGAGGAAGACTCCGACACCGACGCGGTGGTGATGATTGGCGAAATAGGTGGAACTGCTGAAGAGCAAGCGGCCGAGTTCGTGCGTGATCATATGACCAAGCCGGTGATCGGATTCATTGCGGGACAGACCGCTCCTCCCGGACGCAGAATGGGGCACGCCGGTGCGATCATCGCAGGCGGGAAGGGAACTGCCGCCGAGAAGATGACTGCGATGCAAGCTGCAGGAATTCACGTCGTGAGGAGTCCGGCTGACATCGGCGCGCGCGTTGTTGATGTTCTAGGGTGAATTGCTAGCGAAAACCGCACCTGGTGAGCCTAACTGTCAAGACGCCGGACGCCCGGCCTGTTTAGCCGAGTGGCTATGGAATGAAATCGAAGAAGACAGCAAAAATAGTCTGCGCCAACGACAACGAATTCTGGACCACGCAGAGACAGTTCTGGCAATGGGTGCGAGAAGGGCTCGTGGATGTGACCGGTCAGAATCCGCTCACGGGCCGCTTCGCCGGGAAGCGCGAGAAACTTCTAGTCATGGTTCGACACGTCATTCTTGACAAAGGCAGCCCGCACCACAAGGAAGAGGTTCTTGGAGCCTACGCCAGGCTCAAGCCGCACGTCAGTAAGCGGCGCACTGAATCCTAGTCAAAATTGCGCAAGCAGGGCGGGCGAACGTTCACCCAAAGCTCTGCTGCGCCTTGGCCCAACCACAGCTTAGTTTAAGATTCCGAGCCTGCTTCCTTACTTCACCTTTTGAGCTATGCTGAAGGATTACTTTAGGCTTGAGGAAAACGGCACCAGCATTCGCACTGAAGCACTTGCTGGGGTCACGACCTTCGCCACGATGGCCTACATAATCTTCGTTCAGCCAGTGGTGCTTGGCGCAGCGGGAATGGACGCAGGCGCTGTCTTCACCTCAACCTGTCTAATCACTGCCTTCGCAACGGTTTTGATGGCGCTGCTGGCCAACTACCCTGTTGCGGTGGCCCCGGCGATGGGGCACAACTTCTTCTTTGCCTATGTCGTGGTGTTGACGATGAAAGTGCCGTGGCAGGCGGCCCTTGGCGCGGTGCTCGTTTCCGGGATCATCTTCGTCGCGACCGCGTCGTTCGGCTTGCGAGAGTTGATCGTCGCAGCGGTGCCCGAATCTCTAAAGTCGGCGATCGCAGTGGGTATAGGCTTGCTGATAACGTTGATCGGGATGGAGTGGGCAGGCCTTGTCCGTTTGGATCCCAACACTTTTGTGACCCTCGGCAACCTCGGCAGCAAGCCCACGCTGGTCGCTTTGCTCGGTTTGGCCGCGACCGTAATTCTGATCGCCCGAAAGGTGAAGGGAGCTATTCTGTTCGGGATTTTGATTGCTGCTGTCGCTGGGGTAGTGCTTGGCATCGTGAAGAATCCGGGGGCAGTGGTGAGTCTCCCGCCATCGCTCGCGCCGACCGCTTTTCAATTGGACGTTTGGGCGGCCTTAAAGCAAAACCTTATCGCGGTGATCTTCATATTCTTCTTCCTCGACCTGTTTGACACGGTCGGCTCGCTTATCGGAATAGCTAAGCAAGCGGGGTTAATGAAGGACGGGAGGTTGCCGCGCGCCGGTCGGGCGCTTCTCGCGGATGCAATCGGAACGGTGGGTTCGGCTTTGGTAGGCAACACCACGATGGTTAGTTATATCGAGAGCGCATCGGGCGTAGCGGTTGGCGGACGAACCGGGCTCGCGGCCCTTGTGACGGCTGCGTTGTTTCTCGTCGCGATGTTCTTTTCGCCGGTTGTGCAAATGATTAGCGGAGGCTTTGCGGTTCACGACATCATCACCGTAGAAGGGCAACAGGTCGCCCGCACTTTCACGCTCTATCCGGTAACTTCGCCTGCGCTGATAGTTGTCGGAAGCTTGATGATCCGATCCGTGCGCGACATTGATTGGGACGACTTCACTGAGGCATTGCCGGCATTTCTTACCCTGGTTCTGATGCCCCTGACGTTCAGCATTACGGATGGCATCGCATTCGGCTTTATTTCGTATGCGCTATTGAAGTTGGTGACCGGTCGCGCCCGCGAAGCCCACTGGTTGATTTATGCGTTCGCGCTTCTCTTCATTGTGCGCTATGCGGTGCCCGGCCTGCATTGAAATCTCGAGGACGGTGCTGGTTGGCAGCCTCATTTGACAACGATTGCGACATCGAATTAACATAGGCGCGATTGCGCGGCGAGTTCAGATCAAGCGGGTGTAACTCAATGGTAGAGTGTCAGCTTCCCAAGCTGAAAGTTGCGAGTTCGAGCCTCGTCACCCGCTCCATTCCTTAACCTGAATGATTAAGGGTCGTCGTCACGACTCTTGAAGGGCTGCCTGAGCTTCTAGCCTTCGGTTCCTCAGCCGATTAATCGTCGTGCGCAACCCATCATCAAACTGTCTGTGATATTATTATGCCGGCCGTGGTGTTTGATCACGCGCAACATCGCGTTACTCACGCGGCATCAAAACCACAAGGCTTCAAGTAATGTCTGAAAAGATAAAGTTTTTCATGAGCTTTCGCGCGCGGCTAATGTTGCTGCTATCGTCGTTCCTGCTGCTCACGATAGTGCTCGTGCTGGCGCTCGACAAGTGGGCTCAGAAGAAGGCGTCAGAGGAAGTCGCCCAACAAAGCGCGCAAGTCAATGAGGCTGTGAACGGAGGCTTTAGTGACTTTGCAAGCGCCTTGCACATGGCGATTAAGAACTTGAATTCGGAGCGTTACCTCTACAAGCAAATACAGCGTGGAGAGATAAAGCTGCCTGATACCGTCGAGCATATAATCGTCGCCGATGAACATGGTTCCGTAAGCGATACGACGCTTGAGGAGCTGGACGGCAAATCCATATCAGTCCCGGAAAGCGAAGTTGTGAAACAAGGCGTCGGAGATCCGGTCGAAGGCGAGGTCTTCATACACGGAAGCTCGTCCAAGACTTATGACATACCGTTCACCTCCTCAAAAGGTCTCTATTGGATAGTAATCGTCACAAACCCGGAATCTATCACCAGCAAAATCGATGATGCCTCGCGGACACTGTCGGACAAGAGCCGCGAACTGTCGAACGTGAGGTTGCTGGCGACCACCGGGCTTTTGTTGCTCGCGTTGGCAATCGTAGTGATAATCGGCTGGAGCTTCACCAGCCCGATCCAGAAGCTCGTGAGCGCCGCTCAGCGTGTCGCCGCCGGTGGTCTCGATTTTCAGGTCGATATTAAGCGGCGCGACGAATTAGGACAGCTTGCGGGCACGTTCAACGAAATGATCGCGGAGCTCAAGTCGAAGCGCGAACTCGAAGACAAGTTGAACACTGCCGAACGACAGGCGGCGATTGGTAGACTGACTCAGGCTGTCGCTCACGAGATTCGCAACCCGCTTAACGTGATAAACCTGTCGATAGATCACGTCGCGACGAAATACGCTCCAGAGGATGAAAAACGTCGCGAGCAACTCAACCGAATACTTTCATCCATTCGAGACGAGGTGGCTCGGCTCAAACGGTTAGTCAGCGACCTGCTCAATTACGGGCGGCCCGCCCGTCTTGCGGTGGAAACCGTCGACATTCGCAAACTAGTCGATGAAACAATATCGCTCATTCAACCACAAGCAGATGAGCAAGGTGTTCAAGTAACACTTGAAGGAGATCCCTCGCCCGTCGAGATCCGAGGCGACCGCGGGCGATTGAAATCCTGCTTCTCCAACATCGCGATCAACGCGCTTCAGGCGATGCCGGGTGGCGGGCAGCTCCACGCGCGCGTTGCCAGGCTGGACGGCAGCGTTGAAGTAACGATGTGCGATACCGGAGTTGGCATCAGCGAGGAGGCTTTGAGTAAAATCTTCGAGCCGTACTTTTCCACCAAGCAGGCGGGCTTTGGTTTGGGGCTTGCGGTAACCAGGACCATCGTTGAAGAACACCAGGGTTCAATCGAGGTCCGAAGCGAACCCCAACGAGGAGCTACATTCACGGTCAAGCTTCCGGCAGCAGACTCTATGCCGCCAGTTGAAAAGTAAGACTTCAACATCCGGATCAAGTTGACCGACATGGACTGCAATCAAGAAATCGGGAAAGGGTTAGAGCAATGGCAAGAAACAAAGTGCTGGTTGTTGATGATGAGAAGAACCAGCGCGAAATCTATACACTGATTCTCGGAGACGATGGCTACCAGGTGACGACGGCCCAGAGTGGCGAGCAAGCGCTGCGGTTCGCCGGCGAAAACTCATTCGATCTGGTGCTCACCGATTACAAGATGGCTGGCATGGATGGGCTGACGCTGCTGAATGAGTTGCTCAAGCTGGACCCGTCAATCATCGTCGTGATGATGACCGCGCACGGCTCAGTCGAGTCGGTAAAGGAAGCCCTGCGGGGCGGCGCCTTTGATTACCTCGAGAAGCCCATAGATCGTGATCAGTTGCTCACGGTGGTTCAGAATGCGCTCGGCCGCCTTAACCGTATCGACGACGAGATAATCGGTCAGTCGGAAGAAATGGAACGTGTCAAGAAGATGATCCTCAAGGTCGCGGGTTCTTCCTCGACCGTGATGATCCGCGGAGACTCGGGTGTCGGCAAGGAACGAGTCGCTCGGGCGATTCACAAGGCCAGCCCGCGAGCCAACGCAGTCTTTCAGGCGGTGAACTGCGCCGCCATCAACGAGAATCTCATCGAGTCTGAATTGTTTGGTCATGAGAAAGGTTCGTTCACCGGCGCACACACGCAGAAAAAAGGTCAGTTCGAAACTGCGGACCAGGGGACTCTCTTCCTGGATGAGATCGGCGACCTCAACATCAGCATGCAGGCCAAGATTCTTCGCGCGCTTCAAGAGAGAGAGATAATGAGGGTCGGCGGCACGAGGCCGATAAAAGTCGATGTGCGCGTTATTGCAGCTACTAACCGTGACCTTGAGGCAATGGTAAAAGACGGACGTTTCCGCGAAGACCTCTACTATCGCTTGAACATCATCCCGATTGTGATCCCGCCGTTGCGCAATCGCCGCGACGACATCCCTCCGCTGGTAGACTTCTTCATCGCCAAGCATATCGCCGGCTCGCACCGGCCAATCCGCGGGCTGACTGCGGGAGCGCGCAATTTGATAATGAGCTATTCGTGGCCTGGCAACGTGCGCCAGCTCGAATCGGCCATCGAGCGCGCAATACTGCTCTGCGAGGGAAATGAGATCGAGGTGGAAGACTTGCCGGTCGAGATCCGCCAGGAAGGGACATCCGCCGCGGCCTTCAACTTCAAGTTGCCACCGGAAGGAATCTCATTCGATGACGTGGAGAGGTCGCTCATCACTCAGGCAATGGAGCAGACGAATTGGAACATCACACGTGCCGCCAAGCTGCTGGGGCTTTCGTTTCGCACGCTTCAATACCGGCTCGAGAAGTTTGGGATTAAGAAGGCTTCGAAGGAATGACAAAGGCCGGCACACCGGATTGTTGTCGGTGCGGGCGTCCAGTATGTGGAACACGGTCAGGCACTAGGGCGGGTCTGGCAACCAGCTTTCGAAGGCCGCATGCTACTTGATCAGCAGAAGCTTCCGCGCGCGTCCCTGGCCCACAGCAATGCGTTCTTGACTGGCTGACGCTGGTGGCGACTCTTCGGTCAGACGGGGCGTTGAGAGTTTCACGACTGCGGTTCTAGCTGCTGTGAGCGAATGATTGAGTCGCTCAGCTGCAATCTCGTCGTGGAACTCACGCGCTGGACGTTCGGCCCCACACTCGTAGCACACTTGAACCAATCGCTTGTCCGCTGATCGATGCGGAGTGCACCAATAATGCTTTCTACTCAACCGGCAAAAAAAAGACATCCCTGCTTCCTGTATTTGAGAGTTCTAGTGGGTCTCGATCTCTCGGGGAAAACCCTCTAGCAATCCATGAGGCTTGGGAGCAAAAGCAGCGTCGCAAGTATAAGCAATATTTGGAGCCAATTGCAAGGGTTTTCTTAATACTGACGTGGAGGTCCAATTGTGCGGTTTCGGCTGTGATTCAGCCGCAGGGTTTCACTCGCCCGCGCATAGTCTTCGGGAGTATTGATGTTCTCGAAGAACAGCTCCGAGCCCTCGAGATGACGCAGTTCGCCAAACGAAACAAGCCGCGTCGGAACTCGATCAAAAAGAAGACTGATCTTTCTCTGGCCTCGCGCGATAAGATCCGTAACCACGGGTAATGCTTCCGGAAAGTAGACGGCGCACAGCGGTTCAAGTTTTCCATCAGCACCAACCGGTACCGTCGCATGATAATTCCCCGAAATGCTCAGCAAGAGCTTGAAGAGCTCGGACGTAACGAAAGGCAGATCACAACCAACCAGGACGACCGGGGATGTTAGCGCGTTGGAAAGTGCCGTGCGAATCCCCTCGAGAGGACCAATGCCTGGACGGGCGTCGGCGAAGACGGGCAAACCCAGCCGATCGTATTCCGGGCTGTTGGCAATGATCGCGACTTTTGTTGTGACAGGTACGAGCGCGTCGATGACGTACTGGATCATCGCTCGTCCGCCGAGCTCGAGCCACGCTTTATCCTTGCCCATGCGCGAGCTCCGACCGCCAGCCGTAATGAATCCGGTCGCCTCGATCATTGAGTCAAGTATAACAAGAAAGCCAGGTCCGGCGTTGGAATCAGCCGCTCACAAAGGCAATGTCTCGAGACGGAAGTTTGCTCAGATTACTTTGTTTGGTAATGTACTGGCGGAGCGAGTCGCTGAGGCTCGGCTCCAATCGAAGGTAACGGCATGATTGATACAGAACAACATCTACTTACGATCTTCGAGCAGACCGGTGCGCTGATGGAAGGTCACTTTCAGCTGACGTCTGGCTTGCACAGCTCGCGCTATCTGCAATGTGCGCTTGTTCTTCAATACCCTGAGCATGCAGAGTTCGTCGGACGCGCGCTGGCCGCGAAGTTCAGTGACGACCGCGTGGACGCGGTTGTGGCCCCGGCCATTGGGGGGATAATCGTGGCGCACGAGACTGCCCGAGCGACTGGCGTGCGCGCGCTTTTCACCGAGCGTGAGTCGGGCGTGATGACTCTTCGACGCGGCTTCCGATTAACCCGGGGTGAGCGAGTGCTTGTAGTCGAGGACGTGGTCACCACGGGCGGCTCGACTCGCGAGACGATTGAGGCGGTCATCGAGGCAGACGGCGTTGTCATCGGGGCCGGCTCGATTGTGGATCGCAGCGGCGGCGCCGTTGATGTCGGTGTGCGCTGCCTGTCGCTGCTCACACTCGAGGTGGCTGCATACGATCCTTCAGAGTGCCCGCTCTGTAAGGAAGGGATTCCTCCTATCAAACCCGGCAGCCGCGGACTCAGGAAGTGATGCGTGAAACGTGATGAGTGATGCGTGAAAACGTGATGAGTGAAACGTGATGAGTGATGCGTGAAACGCAACGAGTGACAGCGAGTCGACGCCCTCACAAAGAATCGCGCATCGCGTTTCACGCATCACGCATCACTCATCACGTTTCACGCATCACGCATCACGTTTGACGCATCACGTTTCACTCATGCGGAACTTCAAGATCACAATTCAGTATGACGGCACGAACTATCACGGCTGGCAGATACAATCGAATGGCCGCAGTGTTCAGGGTGAGATCACTAGAGCGCTTTCGATTCTTGATCATCGTCCTGTGACCGTCTACGGCGCGGGACGCACCGATGCGGGCGTTCATGCGGAAGCCCAGGTCGCAAATTTCTTCGTGGAGCGAGACTTCGAATCCTGCTTGCTGCGCGACGCGATCAACGGCAATCTCGACCGCGACATTCGCGTCCTCGAAGTTGAGCCGGTTTCGGACGCGTTCAATGCTCGCTACTCCGCTACCCGCAAGACTTATCGATATCGCATATGGATCGGCGATGTTGTCAGTCCGTTCGCGTATCGTTATGTTCATCACGTTCGGGGGAAGCTTAATATTGAGGAGATGCAACGCGCCGCCGCTGCGCTTATCGGCACACACGATTTCACCGCGTTCACCGTTTCGAGCTCTGACGCTGAAGACCATGTTCGCACGCTGGTCCGCGTCGATATCGAACAAGAGGCCAACGAAATCTCGATTATTGTCGCGGCTGACGGCTTCCTTCGCTATATGGTCAGGACGATCGCCGGAACGCTGATTGAAGTGGGTCGAGGAAAGCGAACGCCGGCGAGCGTAGCCGCAACGCTCGAGAGTCTTGATCGCGGAAATGCTGGTCCTTCTGCTCCGGCCCACGGGTTGACTTTGGTTCGGGTGGACTATTAAATTGACGAGTGCCGAGTACCTCCTGTTGCTCGTCATAATCACTCATCACTTCGAAGAATAATGAGCGTTAACACCCTTAGAGAGTTCGAGAGCGTCATCGAAAGCGGTTCCGCAGACGAGTTTCTCCTGAGACAGATCGATCCCGACAGGCTCCCTTCTCACATCGCGATCATTATGGACGGCAACGGCCGTTGGGCTGCGCGCCGAAATCAGCCGCGAGTCGCCGGGCATCGTGCGGGCGCCGAGGCGGTGCGGGCCACCGTAGAAGCCGCCGCGAGACTGGGCATCTCGCACCTGACCCTATACGCGTTCTCGACGGAGAATTGGAAGCGGCCGAGGCTCGAGGTGGAAGCGCTGATGGGATTGCTCCGCGAGTTCCTTCGCAAGGAGGTCCGCAGCCTCAAGGCCAACAACATACGCTTTCAGACGATCGGCCGCGAACAGGGACTCGAGGGCGTCGTCAGCCGCGAGATCGATCGCGCGCGGCGCGAGACCGCGGCGAACACCGGAATGATTCTCACCGTAGCGCTGAATTACAGCGGACGATCCGAGATTGTCGAGGCATGCCGCGAGATCATTGCCGAGTGTCTGACCGCAGGCCGTGACCCTTCAGAAATAACCGAGTACGACATAGAGCAGCACTTATTTACCAAAGACCTTCCCGATCCGGATCTGCTGGTCCGCACGAGCGGCGAAATGCGCGTGTCTAATTTCCTGCTCTGGCAGATTGCTTATAGCGAGATCTATGTGACCGATGTGCTGTGGCCGGATTTCCGACGCGCGAACTTGTTGGAGGCCATCGTCGAGTATCAGAAGCGTGAGCGGCGATACGGCGACGTCAACCCCGGCGCTAAGAGCTCGCTGATCGCGGCAAACATGAAATGAGCGCTCCGTGATGCGTGAAACGTGATGCGTAAAACGTGACGCGTGATGCGTGAAGGAGGCTTGTGGTCGGGAAGGGTGGCTTGCCCCCGCTGCTCCCGCAAGTGAGTTGACTCTTTGACAGGAGCGGGGGCAAGCCACCCTTCCCGACCACAAGCCTCCTTCACGCATCACGCATCACGGTTCACGTTTCACGTTTCACGCATCGCGCATTCACTTCCATGAAAAGAATCCTCACCGCAATTGTTGCGCTTCCAATCCTGCTTTATGCCGTCTGGAGCCGATCTCCTTACTTCTTCGTGGCTTTGACCGCCATCGCTATTATTCTCGCGCTGGGGGAGTTCTACAGCCTCGCGTCACAGGCCGGTTGCAAGCCTCAAACTGTTCCCGGGTACGCCGCCGCGCTGGTGGTGATTGCGGGCTTCGTATTCGAAGAACCGGCGCTGACCGTGGCTGCCGTGGCCGCTTTGTCAATAGTGTCGGTCGCAGCGGCAATCTTTCAACCGGATGAAATGAAGAAGTCGTTGGTTTCGGTATCGGCAACGGTGTTCGGTGTGACCTACGTAGCTTTGCTTGCGGGTGGTCTGGTGGGAGTTCGAATGATCGCCGACACACCGTTGCGGCCTGGCGCCCCTCATCTTGCCTCGAAACTGCTTACGATGTTTTTCGCGATTGTGATGATGACCGACACTGGCGCGTACTACACAGGGCGCACGATTGGCCGTCACAAACTAGCGCCACGTATTAGCCCGGCCAAGACGATTGAAGGGGCGATTGGCGGATTTGTGATGGCAGTCGTTACCGGCTTCCTCTGCAAGGTGGGATTCTTCCCCGAGATCCCGGCCGCACACGCGCTGGCCCTGGGAGCGACTCTAGGGGCGCTCGGGCAAGTCGG
>DATLWF010000058.1:0-4075 GCA_035576605.1 Blastocatellia bacterium
GGGAAGCGTAACTCCGTAGGAGTTTCCTCTCGATAGAATCGCGGACGCTGGATTCCAGTTAACTCCGGAGGAGTTTCCTCTCGATAGAATCGCGAACGCCAAGAGTCTAGTTAACTCCGTAGGAGTTTCCTATCGATAGAATCGCGGACGCTGGATTCCACTTAACTCCGGAGGAGTTTCCTATCGATAGAATCGCGAACGCCAAGAGTCTAGTTAACTCCGTAGGAGTTTCCTATCGATAGAATTGCGGACGCTGGATTCCAGTTAACTCCGTAGGAGTTTCCTATCGATAGAATCGCGGACGCCAAGAGTCTAGTTAACTCCATAGGAGTTTCCTATCGATAGAATCGCGGACGCCAAGATTCTAGTTAACTCCGTAAGAGATTCCTATCGATAGAATCGCGGATGCCAAGAGTCTAGTTAACTCCGTAGGAGTTTCCTGTCTATGGAAGCGGAACTCCAGATTCCAGTTAACTTCATCTCACCAACCTTGTTGTTGCTGAAAACCGCAAGAGTTTCTATCGAAGGAAACTCCTACGGAGTTAACGGGATCCTGGGATCCACGTCACTATCGATAGGAAACTCCTACGGAGTTTAACTGGAATCGGGCGTCCGCGCTTGTATCGATAGGAAACTCCTACGGAGCTTAACTGGAATCGGGCGTCCGCACTTCTATCGATGGGAAACTCTTACGGAGTTTCCGGATCACGTCCCAATCAACATCGTTGGGACACCCCCACGCTCCCGTGGCCGTCTCTTCAATACCCCTTGACTTAAGAGGCGTGAGTTTGTACCTTCGCGGGCTATGAAGAGGAAACTGAATATCGCGATGATCGGGCACCGCTTCATGGGCAAAGCCCATAGCAATGCCTGGAGGCAAGTGAGCAGATTCTTCGATGTTCCCCTTGATCCGATTATGAAGGTCATTTGTGGGCGCGACGAAGGGGCAGTCAAGAGCGCGGCCGACAGATATGGCTGGGCGGAGCATTCGACTTCCTGGCAACAGATCGTCGAGCGCAAGGACATCGACGTTATCGACATCTGCACGCCTGGCGATTTGCATATGCCAATCGCGGTTGCCGCGGCCGAGGCTAAGAAGGTCATCTTCTGCGAAAAGCCGCTGGCCAACACCCTCGCCGAAGCCGAGCGCATGCTTGAAGCGGTCCACAGCAGCGGATCCATTCACATGCTCTGTCACAACTATCGCCGGGCTCCCGCCGTAATGCTTGCAAAGCAACTAATTGACGAAGGTCGCCTTGGAAAGCTTTACCATTATCGCGGCAGCTACCTGCAAGATTGGATAGTCGATCCGGATTTTCCACGAGTATGGCGGCTGGAAAAAGCCAGGGCCGGCTCGGGCGCGCTCGGGGACCTTGTATCGCACACCGCGGACCTTTCTCGCTTCCTTGTTGGCGAAATCACCGAAGTTGCAGGACTGCTCAACACTTTTGTCAAAGAGCGTCCTCTGCCCGACTCCGATAAAAAGGCTCCGGTCGACGTAGACGACGCGGCGATCTCTTTATTGAAGTTTGAAAACGGAGCTATCGGGACTATCGAGGCCTCGCGCTTCGCCCTCGGACACAAGAATCACTTGCGATTTGAGATCAATGGCAGCAAGGGAAGCGTTGCTTTTGACCTTGAGCGCCTTAACGAGCTCGAACTCTACATGGAAGAGGGGCCCGACAGCGGCTTCAAAACCATACTCGTTACCGATGCCAGGCACCCTTACATTGAATCGTGGTGGCCGCCGGGACACATCATTGGATACGAGCACACATTCATTCATACTGTGTGCGACCTGCTCAGGGCAGTTGATAAGCAGGAAATCCCTACACCCAATTTCGAGGATGGTGTGCGGAATCAGCGGATGCTCGATGCATTAGAACGGGCTTCTGCTTCAAGCAGGTGGGAGACCGTATGACGATTGCGGAGTGACGTCTGGAATCCGCAATCAAGAGCGGTAAGCGTCGCGCCCGATTCCCTGGACGGGAATATCCTGGGCCGGGAGCACCTCGCGCTGCAATGCATACATGCAGGCGGCCGCCTCGTCGATCTTCCGAGTGAACGCGATGGAGCCTTTCAGAATCGGCTTGAGCAGTTCCTTGTCTTGAATTCTTGCCGGCGGGTATTCGTGCTCGACTATCAGGTGCGTTTTCGAAACATCCAGCTTCAGCAACTCGCGCGCTGCAAGCTGGTGATCGAGCCAGTCGACAGTTCGATTCTGCAGATACGCAAGCGGATCGTGATGGGCAGTGCCCGGCAATTCGTGCTCGGCGATTACGGTCTGCTTCAACCACGCCTTCGCGTGATCTGATGGCTTATCAGAAGGCTTGCCATCAATCCAGTCGCCGCGTTGAATGGTCTGCCCGCCGTATCCCCAGGCGGAAACTCCCTTCGCATCGATCACCTGCCCTTTGACGTGAAAACCGCCGATCAGGAAGTTGTAGCCACTGTCTTTCAAGTACTGAAAGATCGAGCGCGTGTCCTGCCCCATCAGTATGGCGTGCGAAGGGTCGTAATGAATTCGCAGTTGATCTCCCACTCCATGCCTTTCGCAGATTTGATGCAAAGCGATCCACGTGCCGGGAGTATAGGCGATGTTGTTGTGATAGTTGTCGCTCGTCGTCCATCCGGGCATCGGACATTGCTCAACACGGTAAGTCAACTCTCGCGATCTTGCTTCTTTAAGCAGCGGAATAAAACTCTCCTCAAAATCAATGAGGTTCTGATCCATGCTCAGAGTTTGATTTCTTCCGACAAATCCACAGACGGCCTCGGCGCCCAATAAAACCGCGGCGTCGAATACCCGAAGCATGAAGTCATGTTTCTTCTTTCTGACGACCGGATCCTGGTGAAGCATGTTGTCGAAGTAGGCGAGGTCAGACAGTCCAATCGTATACTCTTTCAATGCAGAGAGCACACGCCTGGCCCGGACTTGATTGAATGGTTCCCGCAAGTCGAGCGTGTTGGCCACGGGATCGAGCAAAGCTTCAGCAGGAACATCACTTTCGGTTGGATGAAGCGCCGCTGAGAGCTGAATATTGTCCACGCCAAGGTCGCCAGCAAATGCCGCCCAGTCTTCGACTGCCCGATCAGGATCACGATCGCGCAGTTCCCTCGGCGTAAGCTCCTGCAGGGCCGCTGTGAGCACGCCGATCTTCATGAATCGCGGCTCGAATTGTGTGATGGCCATAGCTTTCGCACCCTTTTCAAACCGTCGTCCGCAAATGCTCACCCGGCGAAAACGCGGTTAAGCTCGCTAATAGCAGCCGCAGCGAGCTTCTCGTCCGCCCGCTCACCGTAGAGCGCATCCACCACATAGCAATACAATCCGTGCAACGTCCTGGCGGTGTCGTCGAGCGGCTCGAGGCGCACGTTGAGTTGAACTTTACTTAGATCCGCCGTTACGCCAAGCGCTCCTGCATCCAGCGGCTCAAAGTGAAAATAGAGAACACCGCAATACGAAGTTGGGCCGGTATTCTCGGTCACTGGCAGCGAGTTTCTTGCTCGAGCCTGCTCGCTCTGCTTTTCGCCCGCCTGTTTTTCCGTCTCACCCGCGATCTGCTGTTTTTGTTGTGAAGTTGTCTGGTCGCCAATCGGCGCGTCGCTGGCTATCATCTGGCGACGAAGCGGCCCTGTGCCGACGCCGCCCTGCGTATTTGCAAGCGTCGCCCGCACATTATTGAGCGCGCGAACGCGGCCGTGCGTATCGGTTACCGTCAGCCGCCCGGTCAATTGCAGGAGTTTGTTAGTAGCCTCCGCGCGCGAAGGTGCGTAGGAGAACTTATAGTCTGTGCCGCCCGAAGAGAGATTGCCGGCGAAGGCGCGCTGTTCGGGCCATGCGGCAATCGAGTATAACCGCCGCGCGCCGGTTTGCCCCCGGGCTTGGCGCCTTTGCCTTGATTTCTTTTGTGCTTCGTTTGAAAACATCTTTCTGATTTGTCGGACACACTCAGAATCTGATTAACACCTCACTTCAGTGAGGTGTACCGCGTAGCGGTGTCCTATCGATAGTTTGCGTGGTTCGGGCTCTCCTGGGCCGCGTAGCGGTTACCTATTGACCTTGTAAATCGAT
>DATLWF010000059.1:0-3108 GCA_035576605.1 Blastocatellia bacterium
CGCCGGCCGGCTCCCTCGTCGAGTTTCAAAATGAAGCGTCAACAAAGCAATCCCAGACATGAGAAAGCTAAGCGCGGTGCTGACTGGCAGCCGCCCTGGAACGTTCACCGCTCGCAGCTTCGATTGAAAAAGCCAACCCTCAATTCCGGTGTTCAGGGCTAAGAGATGTTCGATGAGTGTTATGAATCCAAGCAGCGCAACCAGCAGCGCGCAGACGACGCCGAGCGTTCGCGTAACTTTGTCCAGCCAATGCCCGGTCAACAGCCACAATGATGCACTCCCCAGAATGAGGCCAGCGGCGGCATTGGGCCGCATGGGCGGGAGCGTGGGCCGCAGGCTCGTTAAGGTCACGCTGCCCGTCGCCCAACCTACGAGCGCCAGACCCGCGATCAAAACAACAATCACGCTCACTATCTCCGGCACTCGCTTTGACGCGCCGACCAGAGCGGAATTACTCATCAGTCACCCGTTGCTCCATACATTTGATTCCGGCGTCACGCTGCCTGGAGCTACTTGCCAAGTCTGTACAAGATTGTCGTCGCCATGCCCAACTGTGATGAAAGAGGCCGAGGGTGTTTTCAATCTTCTCGCTCGCTATCGGGCCGCTGACTCCGGAGCAAATCGCAACTCCGCTCCGCTAGTCAGCCGCCGGCAGTGAACCATTCCCGTGGTCAGCCTGGCCCCTTGTTGCCGCATTCTGCAAAGTCTGGACCAGACAGATAAATCAGGTAGCCTACCGGAGCTACAACAACTTCCCGCCAATTGACCGTGCCGCCAAAAACCGGACCGTACCATTCGCGTACAGTTGAATGGGAATCATACATACCCGCCGACACAGGTCGTTGGCCTCCGCGCCGTAGCTGGAGCACCAAAAGAGCGAACCAGCGTGCTAACGGTTCAGGGCCGACTCCCTCGAATCTGCGGGCACGGACTTTGCCTTGAGACTTCCAAGAAAGGAAGCCGAGAGGAGAAACGACCATGCTATGGACAGTTCTACTTGTTCTGTTTGTTCTATGGCTGTTGGGCGTGATCACGCACATAGGAGGCGGGTTGGTGCACTTGCTGCTCATCGTAGCACTAGTGCTCTTCGTGGTTGAACTCCTGAGTGCCCGCCGAGTCGCGCTCTAAGGAACGATCTCATTCGTCAAAATCTTCGTCGTCCTCGTCACCTGATCGACTAGAGGCGGCGACCCGGATCTTCAACAAGGAGGCCAAACAAATGCTGGAAGATGAGAAACTCGCAGTTGACGAATCAGAACGCGCGGCTCGGCATCAAGCTCTAAAAGGAGAAGTCCGCCGGGAAATGCAAGGAGAGATTTCGCGGCAGGCAAATCAGAATGATGAACAACATCACGCGCAGACTGCCGCGATCGGCGAACACCTGAGGGAGAAAGCGGTCGGGGAACTGGTCGGCACTGAAGCCGAGATCGACCGAGGTCGTGCCGCGGCGCGCGTTTCACAGGTCGTCGATTATATCTTTTACCTCATCTATTCGCTGATAGGTCTAGAGATTCTTCTGGAGTTGTTGGGGGCACGGGAAACAAATGCGTTTAAGAACTTTATCGACGCGCTAACGGCTCCTTTCCTGCTGCCTTTCAAAACGCTCATGCCTGATTTAACGAGGGGACGATTCCAATTCAAGCTTTCGTACCTGGTCGCACTCTTCGTTTACGTCCTGCTCCATCTGGCGATCAACGGATTACTCAGAATGTTCGCTCACAGAAAAACGACGGTCTGAGAAGCGCGCTGGAAGTCTGGAAGTCTGGAAGTGAAGTCTGGAAGTAATGTTAATCGATGTGGGTTTGATCGGTGGATTGATAGATTGGGGACACCATATTCCACAAACGCCTGAACGGCAAATATTCAAACAGCAACTGCGTGATTCGTTGCGCCGAGAGACCGGCGGCTCACGCACCATCAAAATTGCGAAGCACGCCAACATTTACAATTGCGGTGATAAGGGCTCCACTGTCTACTTCATTGAAAGCGGGCAGGTGAAACTGGTTACGGTCTCGGTCGAAGGCAAAGAATGCATCCTGGCTATCTATGCTGCCAGGGATGTTTTCGGAGAGATGTGCATCGCCGGATCAGGCGAACGCATGGAAACAGCGACGGCTATGTGGAGAGACGGAGCTGAAGCTCATTCCTTGTGCCACACTGTTCGCGCGTCTGAGCAATGACTCGCTGCTCGAGGGATTCACCCGATACCTTGCAGCACGCATCTCGGATCAAACACAGGTCATCTCGAATCTCGTAACGGATGATTGTGAACATCGGTTGGGGACTATCCTGTTGCAACTGGCGCATAGACTGGGCAATAGAGACCCCCGCAGTGTTCGCATAGAAAAGCGAATTTCACACGAAAAACTGTCGGTGATGGTGGGCTCGACACGACCGCGAATCACCGCGTTCATGCAGCGATTTAGGGACCTCGGCCTCATTGAAAAAAGCGCCGAGCACTTTCTGGTGGTCAGAGAGAAGAAGCTCAGCGAATACCTGGCGCAGACTGCTTAGCATCAGCTGTTGTTCAGTCCCGCTCACAGCCTGCGACGTGGGATCAACAATCCAGCAGAACCACATGCAACTGCTGCGGTCCATGTACTCCAACCACCAGGGTCAATTCGATGTCGGCGGTGCGGCTTGGGCCTGTGATTAACGTGATCGCACTGCTCAAATCTCTTCCCTCCGCCTCAGCCTCTCTCCGCAGAACCGGAAACAAATCACTCAACCCTGAGAGGAGTTGTTCAGGCTTCACCACGGCAATGTGCACAGGCGGCAGCAGCGAGATCGACCGAGCCTGTCCTTTGCGTGCAAGCAACACCAGGGTGCCCGTATCAGCGAGCGCAAAATCAACACCCGACACTCCAACGTCTGACGACGCGGCCGCCGGTATGAACTCTCGATCGGCAGTCTCGGTCAGAACCTCGATGCCCTTTTCTTCAAGCTTCCCCGACAGCTCAATATCATCGATGACCTGGGTTTCCCAGGCGATGATCCTTTTCGCTTGTCGAACCGACGCAACCTGTTCGATGTATTGAAACGCAGACTCAGCGGTCGTCGCTCGGTGGAAGCGCCCTCCGACTCTCGTCAACTCGGACTCGAATTGCT
>DATLWF010000060.1:0-3326 GCA_035576605.1 Blastocatellia bacterium
CGGCTCACGCAACACGCGCTATCGGCTCGCACGCTGGCAAACCCCAGAAGGAGGGGTGGAGCAAGCTGAGCGCGAATTTCTATCATAAGCCTCGCAGTCATAAAGCCCATCGTTTTCGTAACTGAGTTGCACAGTCCCCGGACGACATGCAGTCGCATCAAGTTGCAAATGAAGGCGTCGGATAAAGTTTCTGGAGACCGTCGTCACAACGTCGGGACTATTCCGGTTCCAGAAGCGGCACGGACTGCGATGTCCCCGAATAATTCGGCAAATCTATATAACTTTGGCGCTTATGATAGAAATTCGTAACTGCTCATAAACTCGGGGCAGTCCCTCCAGGCGCCGTGTCGCGCTTGACCGGCTCATTGGGCGCGGATGCAGGCGAGGACCTTTTCGCAGGCCGCAACAAATTTCGGTTGTAAACCGTGGACTGCGATGTTAACTTTCGTCGCGTCGCCACTCGCCACGTTGCCACGTCATGAGCAAGCCTGAAAAATTTATCCCGCCGGACATCGACCGTGACGAGCTGACACCGAGAGAGCTTGAATTGCTGGCGGTGCTCGAGCAGCTGACCGATATGGTCAATCGCCAGCAAGAGCGGCTTCATGAACTGGAACAGGATATCGCCCGACTGCGCAAAGCCAGCAGGCGCGCATAGCCTCACGCAGTGGTGAGAAAGCAACTCGCTGCGCCGTACATCCCCAAAGCCGAGCGCACGCCCGCGGTCCTGAAGCTGCTCGCCTGGGGTGAAGGCCTGATCGAAATCATCCTTCGCAAGGACGAGCAGGAGTTGCATCTGAAGGATGAAGTCGCCGTGCTCAAGGGTGAGAAGAAGCGCCCGAAGTTCAAGCCGAGCCGCATGCATGAGGAGGCCGGCAAAGCCGGCGCGTCGGATCGGCAGCAGCATACGAAGCCGGCGAGACGCCGCGGTAAGCCCGGCAGGAGCAAGACGGCACAACTGAAGATCTATGGCGACGAGATCATCCAGCCGGCCGTGCGGATCCCGCCGGGCTCCCGATTCAAGGGCTATCGGGATTTCGTGGTGCAGGACCGGGTGATCGGCTCACGCAACACGCGCTATCGGCTCGCACGCTGGCAAACCCCAGAAGGTCAGACCTTGACCGGGCAGCATCCCCGCGCAGTCGCAGGCAGCCACTTTGGCGCGACGCTGGTCAGCTATCTTCTGTATCAGCATCACCATTGCCACGTGACCCAGCCGCTGTTGTGTGAGCAACTGCGCGAATGGGGCATCCAGATCTCGTCCGGACAGGTGAACGCGCTGCTGCAAGAGGGCAAGGAGCGGTTTCACGCGGAAAAAGACGGGCTGTTGTCGACTGGCCTGGCGCTCTCGGCGTATGTCACGGTCGATGACACGGGCACGCGCCATCAAGGCAACAACGGCTACGTCACCCACATCGGTAACGAACACTTCGCCTGGTTCAAAAGCACGTGCTCGAAAAGCCGCATCAATTTCCTCGAGCTGCTCGGTGCGGGCCACGGCTACCAGATCAACGAAGACGCGCTCGCTTACATGAAAAAGCAGGGGCTCTCGCAGGTGTTGGTGGATGCGCTGCGCCAGCACGACAGCATCAGTTTTGCCGATCAGGGCGCGTGGCAACACCACCTCGACAGCCTGGGCATGGACGTGGCCCGCCACCGCAACATCGCCACCGAGGCCGCGTTGCTGGGCAGTCTGAAGCGGCGCGGCGTGGCTCAGGATCTCGCCATCATCAGCGATGATGCAGGACAGTTCAATGTCCTGATTCATGGGTTATGTTGGGTTCATGCGGAGCGTCTTGTGCACAAACTGCTGCCGTTAAATGACCAACACCGCGAGGATATTGCACGCGTGCGTGGCGACATCTGGTCGCTGTACGCAGACCTCAAGGACTACAAGCGGCATCCCACCCTCAAACGCAAGCGCGAGCTGCAAGCGCGCTTTGACGCGGTCTTCACCCAGAAGACCCGCTACGCGACACTCAACCGTTTGCTCAGGCGCATTCACCTGAACAAGTTCGAGTTGCTGCTGGTACTGGAGCGCCCTGAGATCCCGCTACATACCAATGGAAGTGAGTCCGATATTCGCGATCACGTGAAAAAGCAGAAGGTCAGCGGCGGTACGCGCAGCGAGCTCGGTCGGCAATGTCGCGACACCTTCTCCAGCCTGAAGAAGACCTGCCGCAAACTGGGCATTTCATTCTGGGATTACCTGACCGATCGCATTTCATGCAGCGATCACATCTCACCCCTGCCGCAGCTGCTTGAACAACGCCTCGTTCGCTCCGCTTGAACGTACCCGTCAGCGCGTTTCGGAGGGCAATGCTGCGCGTCAATCAAGATGAGAAACGCGCCACAGGTCAAAACGCGTAGCCTTGATCATGCCAGTAGTGCCAGTCGGCGACTGCCACTCGTGTCGGCTCATCAAGTCTCACCGGAACGAGTTGAGCCAGGGGCACCACCAGATCAAGTTGGTTGCACCGAACCCACACGAAAATGCCGACCCGACACAGGTCTTCATGAGCAAGCCCGGTGACCGAAGCAGTTTCATCGGGCCGCAGTGGCGAAGCAGCCATCACCTGGCGGACGCGAGCTTCGAATGGAAACGTGAGTTGCTCTTCGAGATAGTAGTACCACGACATTGCCCGCTCTTCTTCGTTGTAGGCATCGACGACGATCTCCATTGCGATCCGATGCTCGCGCTTTCTGTCGATTCTGGGCTTGGGCATGATGGGGGATACCGGAATGGGTCAGGTTATACGTCGACGATATGCCGCCGTAGAGCGTCGGATACACGCAAGTGCCCTTCCGAGTCCATTGCAGGCAATTGACGCGGCCTTCGCACGCGCTCCGTGCC
The DNA here is from genome assembly GCA_035576605.1 of Blastocatellia bacterium. GTDB lineage: Bacteria > Acidobacteriota > Blastocatellia > UBA7656 > UBA7656 > Onstottus_A. The sequence continues at coordinate 2,855 of DATLWF010000060.1, forward strand.
ATCGTATCGCCCCTGGCTCCGAATAGCGAGGATGCCACCGTTCGCCCCGAGTTTTTGAGCAGTTACTGAATTTGTCCGTAAGCGTTTGATCTTCTGGAGAATTCCTTGGCGATTTTGCACGTGCGCTCGCCCCGTTCTTCGCGGCGCGTATCGCTTCGAGGTGTTGAGGCGGAAGCTGGCAAAAATGGCAACGCGTTGTCGACAATCCGCGCTTTCACCAGCCAACACTGCTCAGGTCAGGGCCGTTGGTAGCAAACGTCAGGCAGCAATTTCCCAATGTAAATTCGCAATCCTTATCTCTGTGATGTCTCGATGTCACTCCGAATAAAGGACAGGGCACGTTCGATATAAGGGGTTGATGCAGTCAAAGCGGCTGATCAACATCGAGCACCCAGTTCTTGATTGGCTGTTCCGATTCTGATCTGATGTGGGGAACTTGTTCAAACTGTTGCGCGAGGGAGAGTAGGCGCGC
>DATLWF010000061.1:0-18598 GCA_035576605.1 Blastocatellia bacterium
CCGAGTCGTCCACTCGCTGGGCGAAGTCACGTATGCGCGATTGAACCTGTGGAAATGCCCGGCTCGATTCGAGCTCTGATAGCGCGCTTTGCAAGGCCAGCAGGCGATACCGGAAAGCCTTTCTGAGGTCTTCCGCGAGCCCGGTAATTCGCGCACACATTTCATCGCGGGCGCTGGCTACCATCTCTGCTGCTGCCGACGGTGTCGAAGCGCGCAAGTCTGCCACCAGATCCGCGATCGTGAAGTCGGTCTCGTGACCAACCGCCGAGATGACCGGCACCCGTGAGTTGTAAATCGCTCGCGCAACCGCTTCGTCGTTGAAGCACGATAGGTCTTCGGTCGAGCCGCCGCCCCTGCCCACGATAATCGCGTCCACTTCTTTTCTCGAGTTCAGCAGCCGGACGGCGCGAGCGATGTCTGACGCCGCGCTTTCCCCCTGAACGCGAACCGGCGCGATCAATACGCTGACTGCCTCATTGCGGCGCTTCAGCACTCGAAGTATGTCTCGAACGGCAGCGCCGGTCGGCGAGGTCACGACTCCGATGCAACGCGGCAGGATGGGCAGCGGCCGCTTGCGCTCAACCGCGAACAGACCGTCGGCCGCCAGTCGCTTCTTTAGTTGCTCGAACGCGAGTTGTAAGGCGCCGGCCCCCACCGGCTCCATGTACTCGACTATGAGTTGATACTCGCCGCGTGCGTCGTAAATCGAAAGCCTGCCGCGCGCGATGACGTGCAGTCCGTCTTCAGGAATAAAACGAATCATTCGATTCTGCATCCTGAAGCTGGCGCAACGCAGCGCCGCGGCTTCGTCCTTAAGCGAGAAATACCAGTGTCCCGATGTGTGGCGTCGGAAGTTTGATAGCTCACCTTCGACGTACACATCGATGAACTCGCGTTCGACAAGCATCTTGAGTCGCGCGGTCAGCTCTGACACCGACACCGCCCGGCGTTGTTGCGTGAGTTGTTCGAGGAAACTCAGTTGAGACATGGAATTCCTGAGCGGCCCTGAAGGAGAGGTCATTCCTCTTCGACACCCAGCCTCTCGAGCTCGGCTTGAAGCTTTTTCCAATCAAACGGCTTGAGGCTGAAGACGGTCCCGTCAATGTCGAAGGTGGGAACTATCCGTTTTCCGCTGTTAGCCTGTTCCACGAAGCGCGCACCCTCGACGGACTCTTCGATATCGACTTCGTCGTAGAATATCCCTTCGTCGTCGAGGAACCGCTTGGCCTGATTGCAATCTGCGCTCCACCCCGTCGTATAGACTTTAACTTCGGGCATATCAGCCCTCCGAAGCTGAATTGCTCAAGGACAGAACGGATTCTACTACGAACGGATTCCGGTTTGAAAAGTTTTTGATGAAGCACGTCGGGCCGGGTATGCACAAACCGCAGCCTGCGGCGCCCATCACCGCTTTAGGGAATATCGAAACATATTGGTTGCTTTTTAGAAGCTGCGCTATAATGACGCTCCGAGGTGCTGACATGTTGTTCAACAGATCTCTTATCGCATCTTTTGCTCGCAACTCATCGCTTGCAGTTTTGCTGGTGTTAGCCTTAACGGCTTCCGGCCTGGCTCAGGATCCGACGGGGCGGCCCGACCCGAAAGGCAAGAAGCCGCCTGTGAAGAAGCAGCCGGTCAAGACCGAGCCCGTGCCCATCACGGTTACGCTGACCATCTTGACTACTCCGCCCGGGAGCACCGTGCTGGTCAACGGCGAAGAGCGCGGAGTGACAAACGGCGACGGCAAGATTCAGTTTGAAAAGCTTCCGCTCGGGCACTACAGCGTCGAGGTGCGCAAGGCCGGCTATAACGCGATGCTTCGGGGATTCGAGGCCGGAACTGAATCGCCAACCCTGGTCTTCAAACTCGAACCAAATCTCGACGACTACATCAGAGAGTTCAACGGGTTGGTTTCCGCTGGAAAGCTTGCGGGTCCTGCGAGCCCCAATGCGTTTGAGCTGCTTGAGAAACTGGCGGTGACTTATGGCGATCGCGCCGAAATCACAACGCTCAAGAGTGTGCTCTCGGCGAAGCTCGCCGAAACAATCACGCCGGTCATAACGCAGACGGCTATGAGCTGGCGAACTGTGGCCCTCGATCAAATCGTGCGGGCGCAGGACGCGGCGACAAACGCGCTCGCCTTGAAGAAGGACGATGTTCGCATACAGGCCCAGGCCGCATATCTCAGAGGCGCGATCGCAATGCGCGCATTTCAAACCGCGGGGGCAGCCCCGGCGAAGGCTGATAACGGCGGGCAGGGCGACGCCGGCGGCAGCGTCAGCGGACCAGCCACAGCTCGCGGCGAATTTGAGAACGCGCTAAAGCTCGACGACTCACTTGCTGCCGCGCGGTATCAGTTGGGAATCGTGTTGCTTGCTTCTAGCGACGCCGCAGGCGCCGAAGCCGCTCTCGTAAAGGTTACGCAGCAAGAACCTCGATGGGCTTCGGCTTACATCGCGCTCGGACACGCCTTTTACGGCGGAGCTAAGTTCAAGGAAGCGATTGACGCTTATCAGAAGGCGATCGCGATCGAACCGAACAACGCCGCGGCAGTTGCGGGGTTAGGGCTTGCGCGAGTTATGAAAGGCGAGAAGGACGGTGTCAAAGACATCGAGCGTGCGACGAAGATCGATCCTAACAACGCGCTGCCTCATCTGAACCTCGCGATTTATTATTCCCAGTCGAAGAACAAGAAAGACTGGTCCAAGGCGGAGGATGAGTTCAAGAAGGCAATTCAATTGAACTCGCAGAATCTAGAGTTCCAGAACAGCGCCGCCGAACGAATGCTCGCGGACGTGCAGAAGCGGAAGAAGTAAGCGGACGCATCGGCCACCGCACTTCGCGTACAACCGCCTTCAGAGACCCGTAAAACGCTTGGAATCCTACCCATGATAGGCGACCGCGTAGCGGCCACCTATCGATAGCAAGGGGCAGAGTCGAACCGGGCCGCGTAGCGGCTACCTGATCCGAACAAATGGTGTGGACCTCGATGTACGTTCATGCTTTGTTAACAGGTGACCGCTACGCGGCGCGGACTTGCCAACCCCGCCCTCTATCGATAGGTCACCGCTACGCGGTGTAATCCCAGCAACTGGCCGTGAGTGGAATTCCGATTTGAGTCTCCGTGGATGGGAATCCCGGAGTTCCTCTCGCCCTAGTGGGCAAGAGTGTCAGCGGTCGATCGCTTTGACCGAAGACGTGCTTCGTGATACATGCTTCCTCATTCCTTGAACTACCAACTCGTCGGGAGGCGGAACCATGTCAAAGCGTATTGTTCTCTGTTTATTTCGCTGTCGAACCATCCTCATACTCGCGGGGCTTGTGCTGGCCGGACTCGCCACACTCTCCGCTACAAGGGTCACAACGGCAAACGGGGGAGTGACACGTTTGTTGCGCTCGCCCACCGTGAGCGCCACGCACATCGCGTTCGCCTACGCCAATAATATCTGGATAGTTGAACGCTCGGGTGGAACCGCTCGCCGTCTAACCAGCTTTCAGGGCCAGACCACGAATCCTCATTTCTCGCCCGACGGGAAATGGATCGCCTTCACCGGCGAGTACGCCGGCAATAACGACGTCTACGTTGTGCCGTCTGAAGGCGGCGAGCCAAAGCGGTTGACGTGGCACCCCGGCAGCGATCAGGTACAAGGATGGACTCCCGACGGGAAAGCGGTGATGTTCTCGTCGGCGCGAGCGACCTGGGCCCCGAGTGGTGCGCCTCGTTTCTGGACAGTCCCGGCTTCCGGCGGCGTCGAGGAACCGATGGCGTTGCCTCGTGCTAATCAAGGAAAAATCTCACCCGACGGTTCCCGTGTAGCTTACCGGATGAATACCTCGTGGGACGAAGAGCGGCGCAACTACCGCGGTGGCCAGAACCGGCCGATCTGGATAGTTGACTTGAAGAGCTACGATCTGGTCTCGCCGCCGTGGACCGACTCGAAAGACATGGATCCGGCCTGGGTGGGCGACACGGTCTACTTCATTTCGGATCGCGACGGCGTCGCGAACGTCTGGGCTTATGACACCAGGTCGAAGCGGTTGACGCAAGTCACCAGGTTCAACGATTTCGACGTGAAGACACTCGACACGGGCTCCGGCGCGGTTGTGTTCGAGCAGGCGGGCTACATCCACGAGCTTGATCCCAGGAGCGGCAAAGAGCACATCGTGAACATCACTGCGACCGGCGACTTCCCGTGGATGATGCCGCGATGGGAAGACGTTTCCAGGTCGATGACCAATATCGCCCTTTCGCCGACGGGGAAGCGCGTTGTGCTCGAAGCTCGCGGTGAGATCTTCACCATCCCCGCCGAGAAGGGCGACGTAAGAAATCTTACTCACTCGAGCGGATCGGCTGAGCGCGATCCAGCCTGGTCGCCGGATGGAAAGTACGTTTCTTACTTCAGCGATAAGTCGGGAGAGTACAAGCTTGTGATCGAGTCGCAGGATGGAGTCGCGCCGCCCCGCGAGATTTCGCTCGATCATCCAACTCACTATTACACGCCGTCGTGGTCTCCGGACTCGAAGAAGATCATGTTCACCGACACCAACCTGCACGTGTGGGTTCTCGACGTCGACACAGGCAACGCGAAGGTTGTTGGCAACGACCCGTGGATGGTCCCGCAGCGAACGCTCAACCCGGTGTGGGCACCCGATTCGAAGTGGGTTGCGTACTCGAGCAGGCTGAAGTCGATGTATCACGCAATCTTCATAAGCAACGTCGAGACGGGTGAGACGAAGCAGATCACCGACGGACTGGCCGACTCAACCTGGCCCGCATTCGACGCGAGCGGGAAGTATCTCTGGTTCCTGGCCTCGACCGATTTCGGGTTGCGGTCACAGTGGCTAGACATGACTTCTTACGATCACGACGAGACCTTCGGGCTCTACTGCGCGCTCCTCAAGAAAGGCGAGGCGAGCCCGCTTCTTCCCGAAAGCGATGAAGACAAAGGCGTCGGAAGCGCGCCAAGCTTTGGCGGCGGCGGGGGAGGCGGCCGCGGCGGTCGTGGTGGAGCCCCGGGCGCAGGCGGAGCAGCAGCCGATCCTGCGGCGACGGACGCCGATCAACCTCCGCAAGCGCCCAGGGGACCGCGAACGCCGGTGACCGTGCAGATCGACTTTGAAGGACTGCAGCAGCGTATCATCTCGGTCCCGGGGATTCCCGAGCGCCAGTACTCGGAGCTGAAAGCGGGCATCGCTGGTACTGTTTATTACCTTGAAGCGCCAGCCGGCGGTGGTGGTGGACGAGGTGGCGGCGGCGGCTTCGGCGGCGCGGGCAGCACGTTGCAGCGCTACCGGCTGAGCGATCGTCGGGCGACACCATTCGTAACCGGAGTCGCAGCTTACGACGTGAGCGCGGGCGGTCACAAGCTGGTCTACAGAGCCGGGGGCGGTGGCGGCGGCGGCGGACGAGGCGGCGGTCAAGCGGGCCCCCCGCCTGCGCCTTCACTGTTTCTCGTGGACGCCGACCGCAATCCTCCGCAAGCCGGGCAGGGTCGGTTGACCGCCACGCTGCGCATGTATCTGGAGCCGAGAGAAGAGTTCAAACAGATCTTCAACGAGGGATGGCGCAATCAGCGCGACTATCTCTACGTGCCGAATCTTCATGGCACCGACTGGCCGAAGATGAAGGAGATGTACGGCCAGTTGCTGCCGTACGTGAATCATCGCGCTGATCTGAATTACCTGCTCGATAACATGGGCGCCGAGATCGCGATCGGGCACTCATATGTGCGGGGTGGCGATATGCCCGAACTTCCTCAGTCTCCGGGCGGACTGTTGGGAGCGGACTTTGCTATCGAGAGCGACCGCTACAAGATCACCCGAATCTACGACAACGAGAGCTGGAACCCGGATCTTCGAGCGCCGCTCGCAGCGCCGGGCGTCGACGTTTCAATAGGAGATTACATCGTCGCGGTTAACGGGATCGAGCTGAAAGCGCCCGACAACATCTATCGCCTGCTGGATGGCACAGCTAACAGACAGACCGTGCTCAGTCTGAATAACCGTCCGGCGATGGACGGCGCGCGGCAAGTGACCGTCATTCCAGTCGCCAACGAGCAGGGGCTTCGCACGCGAGCGTGGGTCGAGGCGAACCGCAGGCTGGTGGATAAGCTCTCGGGCGGCCAGCTTGCGTATGTCTATTTGCCGAACACCGGGCAGCCCGGCTATACCAGCTTTAATCGGTATTATTTCGCACAGCAGGAGAAGAAGGGTGCGATCATCGATGAGCGGTTCAACGGCGGAGGTTCAGCGGCCGATTACATCATCGATGTTTTGCAGCGTGACTTTGACGGCTACTTCAACAACGTTGCGGGCGATCGATACCCGTTCACCAGTCCATCGGCAGGCATCTGGGGTCCGAAGGTCATGATCGTCAATGAGATGGCCGGGTCAGGCGGCGATCTGATGCCCTGGATGTTCAAGTATCGCAAGATCGGCGTGCTTGTCGGAAAGCGGACCTGGGGAGGGCTCGTGCACACGGCCGACACCCCCACGTTCATCGACGGCGGATCGATGATCGCGCCGCGCGGCGGCTTCTTCAGTCGCGAGGGCAAGTGGGCGGTGGAAAACGAAGGCACTCCGCCGGACGTCGACGTCGAGAACTGGCCAAAGGACGTGATTGCCGGGCACGATCCGCAACTCGAGCGAGCCGTTCAAGAGGCGATGCGGCTTATGAAAGAACACCCGGTGGATCGGGCTAGCAAAGAGCCTCCGCCGCCGACGTGGGGTAAGCGGCGCGCTCAGCCGTAAGATGAGTCGATGGGCCCTCGCACGACAAATGGATTTCCGCCGGACATTACGATACGGCATAAGCTGAGGCCCGGCGACATAGGCTACGTGACCTACCTCCACGGCACGTTGTACGCCGCGGAGTACGGGTGGGACCACACGTTTGAAGCTTATGTCGCCGGGCCTCTCGCTGAGTTCGGCAAATCCCACAATGATCGAGAGCGGATCTGGATCGTCGAGAAGGCCGGACAGGTCGCGGGTTCGATTGGGATCGTCGAAGCTTCAACGGCTGACGCTCAATTGCGTTGGTTTCTTCTTAATCCATCGTTGCGCGGACAGGGCATCGGCAGAATTCTGATGGATGACGCGATCAGCTTCTGCAGAGAGAGTCACTACTCCCGCGTTTTCCTTTGGACTGAAATGGCGCTCGCCGCAGCGGCAAGACTATACGAGTCGTCGGGCTTTCAACTAACCGAAGAGAACACACACAAGTTGTGGGGAACGGTCGTAACTGAACAGCGATATGATTTGATCCTGAGCTAGGTATTGCAGTTACCTGCCACTCTTTTTGGAGGACCTGGACGCGTGACTGGACACCAACCCCTCCTCATAACCGTTTACGCACCTTATCGTATGGACAAGCCGGTTTTCGTATAGGGCTCCCACCTTCGAGCGATATCTTCTCCAGCATTTGACTCGGTACCCGAATTGCCTGTGTCGCGGCGTTCGATCAATCGACTCAAGGAGAAACCTATGCGGATTCCAAGAACGGGTCTTGCCTCAATGCACGGTCGCGCAATCACAGGCGCCAGAAGAATCAACATTCTGTTTCAAGCCGGAGTATCGATGATGCTTTTCCTGTTGTGGGGTGGCGCGTCGAGCGCCAAGGCGCAGGAAATTCAGTTCGGAATAGATTTCACGACGGTAGTTCCCACCGGCGACTTCAGCAAGAACGTCACTAACAACGGATACGGAGTCGGCGTCCAGTTCCTTCGAAGTTTCGGGAAGAAGCCGCTGCTGCTCGGAGTGGATGCCGCCTTCGCCACATACGGCTCGGACGAACACACAGAACCAATCAGCGCGACTATCCCAGAGCTGAGAGTGAAGGTGCAAACGAATAACAACATCACGCTCACGCACCTGGTGTTCAGAGCGCAGCCTCGCACTGGAAAGGTGCGGCCATACGCAGATGCGCTTGTTGGCTTCAAGTATCTGTACACCAATACGACGATTCTCAACGACTCGAGTGGCGAAGAGCTCGCCTCGAACAAGAACCTGAGCGATCTTGTCTTCAGCTACGGGTTCGGCGGCGGCGTTCAGGTGCGGCTTAGCCGCGTTGGCCGCAGCGGCGACATCGCTCTGGACACAAGAGTCCGGTATTTGAGAGGGTCGCGAGCTGACTATCTAAAAGAGGGTTCTATCCGGAGGGAGAACGGCTCAGTATTCTTCGACGTGTTGTCCTCGCGAACAGATGTCGTGACCGCGAGTATCGGCATCACTTTTCGGTATTGAACGATCTGAGGATCACTCGCGATTCGCGTCTTGAAGCTCCGTGGTGTTGCTGCGGTAGGGCTGGAAGCCTCGGCCCCAATCGACTCCGATGACTTCGATTCGTATTCGCTCGCCGTCCACTTGCACGAGCAGGAAATGGTACGGGTTATCGCCGGGATTCATGCCGGGGCGCACAATGTGATCCAGTGACACCTTCTCGGCTGCATAGGTCTTCACATACTCTCGAAGATCAGGCTCGCCGCGATAGGCATAAAGCGGCGCGCCTCCTCCGCCAGTGACGATGTGATCGAGCCGGTGTTTGCCTTCGGAGTCTTCATATCGCTCGACCCAGTGCTCGAAAAGATGTTCGTGTCCGGTGAACAGAATCGCCACGCGGTGACGGCGGAACAGGGGCATGTACCTCGCTCTCAACGCTGCTGAAGGCGGCTCGACTACCGCCCCGCCGTGCGGGCCTGAAGAGTAAGGCGGGTGATGAAAGAAAGCAATGACGTGGCGATAGCGCTTGCGGTCCAATCCTTCGACTTGAGACTTTACCCATTCGAACTGTTTGTCGTCCGTTGCAATGTTTGAATCGAGCGCTATGAAGAACGCGTTGCCGTAGCCGAACGCATAAGTGGGATAGCCATCCAGCCGCCGAGCAGCCCCATTGGGCGGGATCAGATTGGCGATCGCCGCGAGGTAGTTCTTGAGTCCCTCTTTTCGCATCGGCGATTCGAGTGCGGCTGCGGGGCTCACATCGTGATTGCCCGGCGCGAGAAAGTATGGCACGCCGCCTTCAGTCGTGATTCGATTGATCAGATCCACAAAGCTCTTGTTCCATTGCCGCGCGTCTCCCCCATTCACCACGGCGTCGCCGGTTTGCATAACGAATCGCACGGGAAAGGGACTGCTTTCGAGCCGCTTTATCGTGGCCAACGCCGAATCGACGATCAGCGAATGCTCATATTGCTCCTGGACGCCGTCGCGCCGGCCGCGCGTGTCACCGTAGACGATGAATGAGAAGCGAGCCACGTCAGCCGAAGCCGCCTCTGCGGGAAGCGGATTTCGAGGAGACGTGATCGCCCGCACTTGCTCGGGAGGCGTCGTGGTCTGCCCGGACGCGGGGCCTTGTTGGCTTGGTGGTTGTTCCGATGGCGCAATCGGTTCGTGGGCTTGCGCGGGTTGCAGCCAGAAGACAATAAAGAGCAAAACCGAAATCGTGATACGTCGAAGCATGAAGTCCTCCTTTGAAGTGTTCGACAAACCTCAGTTTGTCGTCCGTACCGGCCCCCGCGTCAGCCAGCGACAAACCTCAGTTTGTCGTCGGTACCGGCTCCTGCGTCAGCCAGCGACAAACTGAAGTTTGTCGGACACGGTCAGTTCAACCTGGCCTGACTCTGCCTGATGGTTTTTATCTGCTCACGGATCGCGTTAGCGTCCGGGGCGTTCGAAGCCAGCTTGAGATACCGCTCGAGTTCTGCGATCGCGTTTGTTCGGTCGCCAACCGTTGCCAGTAGCAGCCCTCGGTCGCGTATGTGAGGCGTCGAGTCTGGATTTATCAGCAAGATGTGCTCGATTGCTGCCAGCGCCCTGCGATGGTCGCTCGCCGAATAGATGCCGAGGAGGTTTGATAACAACCGCGTGAGGATTTGTTTATTGCTCACCGCTTCGAGGTGCTCGGGTCGAAGCTCGAGTTTGCCGCCGCTCATACGGGTCACCAACTCGCTGCATCCGGCCGAGCCGAGCAGCCCACCTTTGTTGAAAGGATCGATCAAGAGCTCGCCGCCTTCCGCCACATGTTTTGCGATGAAGTGGAACGGCAGTCCAACGCCTTTGACCGGAAACCCGATTCGCCTTGCGACTTCGATGTACACAACAGTCAGCGTGATGGGTATTCCGATCCGGCGGTCGATGACCTCGTTCAGATAGCTGTTGCGAGGATCGTAGTAGCTTTCGCTGTTGCCCCGAAATCCAAGCCGGTCAAATAGAGTGGCATTCAGCGCGGTGATCACGTCGATTGCGTCGCGCGAATCTGCTGCCCGTTCGCGAACGAGATCGCCGAAGTAATCGAGTCTTTCGAGGTAGAGCTCAACGTCGAGCCGCGGATACTCCTCCGAGGCGATGAACAGCGCCCCTTCGGCAAGGTTGATCTCGTCATCCTCGCGTGAGACGATCTCGGCGAATCGGCTTCGTGTGTTATTTGCTGGACCGGATGACATTGGAGACTGATCCAAATCGAAAGGGCTGACGGTCAACCCATCAGCCCCCTGGTAAAGCGAACTGAAAAAAACGAAGAGTTCGTAGTTCAGCCTTCAGGCGGAAGTTTGTCGCTCAGAGTACCGACTTTAGTCGGCTCGTTGAAATGGCTCAAACAAAACCGCCGTCTAAAGTCGGTACTCTGAACGTACGAACTTCGGCCTGAAGGCCGAACTACCAACCTAATTGCCGGCGCGCGATCGAACGGGCGCGGGCTTCGCGCCGGTATGAAAGTTACTCCACAAGAACGTGTACGAGTGGTCCGCGACCGAGATCATGTATTCCCAGCCGTGATTCCCGGGATACAGATGAAACTCGTGTGCGAGGCCGAGCTTGGTGAGCTTCTCGTCGAAGAGCTTGTTGCTGTCCTGAAATTGGTAACGATCCTGCTCGCCACAGTCGAAGTAGATTTTGATGCCGGACTTTTTGATGGCCGCGAGATTCTGCTCCACGACGAACATCGGATTCACAGAGCGGAAGAACTCCTCATCCGGGGGATCGCCGAAGATCTTACCGATTATCTGAAGCATGAACTGCGAGCGGCGGTCGGTACCAGACGGATGCGGAAGCTCGTTGAACAGCGCGGCGCAGTGAGTTGTCACGGTCGAAAACATCTCGGGATGCTTGAACGCGAGTAGCAACGCACCCCAACCGCCCATCGAGATTCCCTGAATGGAGCGGGTGGCCGGCGTGCCGATGACCCGATAGGTCTTCTCTATGTATGGGATCAAGTCCTTGATGATCGCGTCCTCGTACTGTGCACCGTTCTTCGCATTCAAGTAGAAGCTGTTCTCACCTGCGGGCGACACAATCACGAACTCGCCGATCTTGCCGTCCTCGCGCATCTTGTTAATGGCTGCCGCCACGCCTCGGCGTTCGAACTCTCGCTCGTTGCCAAACATTCCGTGAAGGAAATAGAGCACCGGATAGCGGCGTTTGGCATCGCGTTCGTAGGACGGCGGGAACTGAACGGCGAACTTCAGCTCTTTGCCAAGCGACGCCGATTGAAGCGAGCCGTACTCGACTCCGTTGCCCGAAGTTGCCTGCGTGGTTGAAGTCTGCGGCGCCGCGCCCGCTTGTCGTGGCATGAGATGTGCTGCCATGCTGGCGACCAGAGTGATGATCACGGACAGCATTCCAACGCCAAGTTGCATGAGTAAATCCATTTGTTAACCTCTGAAGCGCGGCCCGTCGCTGGGAAAGTTATTGATGTTGAGATTGGCAGCAGCGACGTCTGTGAGATCGATTATCGCCGCGGCGTTGATGGCGGCCGCTATGGAAAGCGTCTCGCTGATCTCCTCAGGTGTCGCGCCGGCCTGAATCGCTTTCTTGAGGTGACCTTCGATGCAGCCCTGACACTTGGCGACCAGCGACGCGGCGATCGAGATCAACTCCTGCGTCTTGGTGTCGAGCTGTTTCTTTTCAGAGAAGTAGATCTCACGGTAGAACTCGCCGTAGATGCGGCGCATCTTCGGCTCCATCATCGAGTACGATGAGGGCTTCCCGTCCTTCTTTTCCTGAGGATTGGAAACAGGGACTTCGAGTTCGGCTGGCGTCTCGCGTGCCTCAGCCTGTGGTGCCAACTTGCTGTCCATACTTTTCACTCTCTCCTTCGCTTCTAGATTCAAGGGCGGGGACGGTGAGCGCCCACCTCGTCGCTGCGGGCCGTCTTAGCGCTTATACGCGCCAGCCTTCTTAAAGGTCTCAAAAAAGCCTCAAGTTTCAGCAGACTTAACGAGCGCTTCGGAACTCACCATTTTTATCACATCGAAAGTCGTGATTTCAACGCTGGCCGCGTCCGACAAACTTCAGTTTGTCGACATTACATAGGACGACAGCCGGTACGACGACAAACTGAAGTTTATCGGACATTTGTCGGACATTCAGATTGAGACACCGGCCTCCCGTAGCTGCTAGCCTCAACGGTGAACAGCCGGGTGTTAACCTCTGCCGCGCATCGCCATCGCGGCCGCTATGGCGGCTCGCGGGTTCACCATTCCCCATCCCTGACGATCTACGTCAGCGTGAGCCATCCTTACCGCGGTTCTTATCAACGCGAGCTTGACTTCGTGAGGCTTCAAGTCCGGAACTGCCTCGAGCAACTGAGCCGCTATTGACGAAACGATCGGCGCGGCGAAGCTTGTGCCATCGACGTGTTTGTAGTGACCGCTGATCACGTTGTTGTCGCGGATCTTGATCCACACGACCTGCCGCAAGAGGTAAGACGCGAGCTCGGTCGCGTGATCGAGGTCTTCGTCAACGCCGGGATGCCGCCTTATTATCTCGAGCAACTCTGCGTCGGGAGCGTTCTCGAGTTCCGACAACAGCACCGCTTGTTCCGCGGTCGGCGTGCCCGGCAATATCGGCGCGGCTATCCAGATCCCGGGCGCGATGATCTCTGGTTTCTGAAGCCCGTCGATCGTCGGGCCGTAACTCGACCGATACATTTCGTTGTCTGAGAAGTCGAGATTGTTCTTGTCGTCGAGTCCTCCAACCGTTATCACCGAAGGCGCGGACGCAGGCGGCAGAACCGGATGATCTCGCAGATGACCGGAGTTGCCGGCCGCCGCTATCACCAGCAAGCCCGCGCGGCTGGCGTCCTCCGCCGCCTGCGAGAGTTCGTCTGTGAGATAGCTCGCTTCGTAGTCGCCCCCGGCCGATATGTTGATGATGCGAATGTTGAATTGCTGGCGATGGCGGATCACCCAGCGAATCCCGCGCTCGATGTCCTGGTGACGCACGCGCGAGGACATCCCAACCTTCACCAGCACAAGGTTGGCTTCGGATGCGATGCCGCGATAAAGCCCGTCCGACAAAAATCCGTTTCCCGCGGCGACTACTGAGGTCATCATCCCATGCCACGAGGAAGGTTGCGGAGTAGTGAGGTCGCTAGGCTTTGCCCGCTCGACAAGGTTCACATATTTCAGTATTCGATTGCGCGGTTTGGCAAGATCGGGATGCGCGTAGAAGCCTGAGTCGAGGAACGCGATCGTGGTCCCGCGCCCGCGAAACTCATCGGGAGCGTCGAGCCGCATGGGAGTGGGCACGACTTTGAGTTCCTGCTCGGCAAAATGGGGAAAGGCGGCGGAAAGCTCATCGTGAAGCTGCGAGTATCGGCGGACACAATCCGTGCAGATTGGTTTGCCCGGTTCCCACGAGTGCATGTTGACCGCGAGCAGAGGGTGAAGCGATTCGTCGACTGGGTCTGGAGTAGCGATCATACTGCTGTCCACGTCGCGACGGCAGACCGGGCAAAAAACTGGCTGTGACTCCATGTACCAACCTTGAGAGGAAAGTGATCGGTTATTCTAGCGGCGGGGATGACAGGCTGCAAACAAGGTTGAACCATTAAGACCCACCTTCCGATGGGTGTCCAAAGCTTGTGGGCCGCAACTGGTTCAGTCGCGATTTTCCATTTTCCATTTGCTACTTCCTGCGGTTACGCGCGCTTCCGATCGACGATCCAGTGACGGAAAAGCGACAACTGATCAATGTCAAATGACAAATGGAAAATGGAAAATAATTGAGATGACAAATGGAAATGGTGCTCCTCAAGTGAAATCTCATTTTGGCTCGTGCTATCATGCGCGTTCGACAATCATGAACCCCCGAGAGCTAGCCTTCCGTTACGACCTGTTTATCACGCCGGACTGGCGCGACCGCTTCGATACATTGATCAACGAAAGCACAAAACTGCCGCTCGAGGCGCGAATTCTCGACGTCAACTGCGGTACCGGCGCACACGGAATAGAACTGGCCGAGCGACTGCACGGGGAGGGCGAGGTCATCGGAATCGACCCGAGCCCGGAACGCATCGCGATCGCACGCGCGAAAGCTCTGGTCAAGAAAGCAAAGAATGTCAGATTTGAGCAGGGCATTGCTTCGGACCTTCCGTTTGACAGCCACGAATTCGACGTGGTGATTGGAGACGCCTCGATGATGCGCACAGATGAGATCGAGGAGGTTCTCGCAGAGATGGTGCGAGTCGCTCGACCTGAAGGGCGGGTGATTCTGAAGCTGACCACCCGCGGAACCTTCGATGAGTTCTTTTCGATTTACTGGGAGGCGCTGCATGATACCGGGATGGCAGATGAAGTGTGGACCTCGCTCGAACGATTGATCAATGAGCGGCGCACCGTGTCCGAGGCAGAGCTTCTGGCTGAGCGGTCGGGACTGCGCAAAGTCGAGAGCTTCATCAGCAGAGAGGAATTCAGTTACGAGACCGCGGAGGAGTTCCTGGAGTCGCCGTTGATCACGGATCATTTCCTGTCCGACTGGCTTGAGATTGCGCCGGCCGAGAGCCGGGAGGAGGTGCTCGGCTACATTGCTTCGATCATCGAACGCGAGAGGAATAACATGCCGTTCGGTGTGTCAATCAAGGCAGCGGTAATCACAGGAGTGAAGTAGGGATATCGCGCCGCAATGCAAGGCACCAGCGTTCCCTTCGCACAGATCGTGCGTCATCCACCGAAAGGGTTACCGGACATCATCACGTAAACGACATAGCCACCCTGGGCGATCAATCCCAGCATGCCGATGATGAGACCCGCGGTCGCCGAGCCTTGCCCGTCTTCGACGTTTGCACCTTTCAACGTGCGCGCGGCCATTACGCCGAGAATGATTGCGGCCGGGCCCGCGATGAAACCGATTGCGGGGAAGAAGCTTACCAGCGCAAGAATGAGCGAGTTGTTTGCCCGCTCCTTTGCCTTCTCGACCCTGTCATAGGAATCGATGGGCTGTTTGACGCCTTTAAAACGAGTGCGCCTGGCGGCGCTGACCGGGGCACTGGTTTCAGAAAACAGCGTACCAACCGTGGCCCCACAATGGGAGCAGTTTGCCAGGCCCGCGTTGAGCGGCATTCCACACTCGTGGCAGATTTTCTTAGGTGAGGACATAGAGATTTGGGGCTGAGCGATTGAAATTGCTTCGAGGCTCTTTTTAGCACAACCCGCCCCTCGCTTCAAGCATCGGTTCATGCACCGGTTCCTGCGTTCAAGCGGCACATGGCAAAAAACTTGTGACCGATTGCGCTCAGAATACCTCTTTATCATTAGGGTACGTACTTTGGAGGGTAGCGAGTCCTGACGGTGGCCTGCCAACGAGGCCCGATCGGGCTTTTCGCATGGAACATTGGACTGATATCTCCGGGTTCGCCACAGCCGCGGCGTTGGAGCCGGTGACGCATGAGGCGGTGGACGATGAGCTGGTAGCAGCTGTGCGCTCTGGAGACGAAGCGGCCTTTGCGCTCCTCTTCGAGCGCCACCGGCGTTCCGTAACCCGCCTCGCTTATCGCTTCTTTTACCGTCGCGAGCAGGTGGAGGATATCGTGCAAGAGAGTTTTGCGAACGCCTATTTCGCGCTTGGCGCCTACAGAGGCGGCCAGGAGAGATCGTTCATCGCGTGGCTCTCCCGAATCACCGTGCGAGCATGCTACGACGCGCTGCGACGCTCGCGCCGCGCCGAAAGCGTGATGAGTGAGCTGAACCAGGAAGAGGAAGGGTTGCTGGCTGAGAAGCTGCGAGATGTCGGTAAAGGGAATGATATCGAGAGCGCTGCCATTTCACGCGATTTGGCCAATAAGCTGCTGCAGCGCCTTGAGCCGGACGACCGAATAGTGCTGACGCTGCTGAGCGTCGGCGACCTTTCAGTGGCAGAAACCGCGGAGCTGACCGGCTGGTCGGTATCGAAGGTGAAGATGCGAGCGCACCGGGCGCGCAGGTCGCTACGGCGTGTGCTGCACCGGTTTGTGTAATCGTTAGCCCGTTAAGCTGCCCGGGCTCCTTCTTGAAGGAGAGGTGCAAAGATGATGTTGCGAAGAAAGAAACTGAGTGGGGATGAAGGTTTCGATCAACTTCAGCGGGAGGTGCTGCTGGCGGTCAAGGTGAGCGAAGAAGAGATAGAAGAGGTGGCCACCTCGCCTGATTTATACGAGGGCGTGCGGTTGCGAATTGCGCGGGAGCGACGGCAACGATCCGGTGGGAAGGTCCTGGCCGATGATTGGCGTTCAGCAGATAGCGCAGGACTAAACTTCATTCGCGCGCTGCTGGTGCCAAGCCGCCCGCCACAGTGGATTCTCACGGCCGCGGCAGTGCTCTTGTTGGTCGCAGTCGCCTTATTGCTTTGGCTGCCGAAGCAGCCTCGCGAGTCAAGTGAGATCGCGCAGCCCGTAATACCGCAGACTGTTCCATCACGCCCGCTTGATCTCGGTTCACGCGTGCTGCCCGCCAGCCCCCAAAAAGTGCTCGTCGCGGTTCCCCTGGTTTCAAAGCAACAACGGCGAATCTACCGCCGCGATCAGCCTTCGGACAACCACGCCGACGAGATCGCCACGGACTTCCTTCCGTTGACCTTTACGGCTGATTCAACCGCGCCGGAGAGTGGTCATCTTGTGCGGGTCACGATTCCGCGCTCGGCTCTTCTTGCGATGGGGCTGCCGATGAATGCGGAACGTGCAGGCGAGCTTGTCAGGGCGGACGTTTTTATCGGCGATGACGGTTTGGCGCGCGCGATCAGGTTCATTCAATGATTGGGGGTTGAATGGAAGAAAATGTGAGGCAACACCGACAAGAAGACGATGCCAGACTCGCTCTGCTTTTCATCTTCTTCTGCATTGCATGCGTCGCGCTTATGGGAGTCGTTCTGACAGCCTACATTTATTGGGGCTTTCAATAGGCGCGCTGATTTCTCGAGTGTGAACGAAGGAGGATGATTCATTATGAGAACACAAGGACGGTTGATGATTCCCGTTATTTCTTTGCTGATGATGCTGGCGGGCGGCGTCGGAATCCTGGGACAGGACAAGCCCGCGCCTCCGTCCAGACATGACGCCTTCTTGATGGGCGTCGCGGTGGGAACCCAGGATCGAGGATCGAGGCCGTTCCCGCCTGACCCGACCTTCAATTTTGTGGGATCTGAGATGCGGTTTGGCGGCCCGACGGTCAAGGGAGCGCCCTACTCGGCGACCGTGATCACCGAGGCTGTCCAGACCCTCGCCAATGGAACGCGCATTAGCCAGAAGACGACGGGATCAGTCTATCGCGATGGTGAGGGCCGCACGCGGCGTGACCAAACCTTCGGGGCTATTGGTTCGTTTCGCGCGGCGGGCGACGCGCCTCAGATGACCTTTATCGAAGACCCCGTGGCGGGCGCGCATTATGTGCTGGACGCTCGCACTCACACGGCGCAGAAGATGAAGAGTCGGACTGGTTCTGCACCCAAGAACCATGCGCCATCATCGTCTCAGGCCAAAACGGAGTCTCTGGGCACCAAGACGATCGAAGGGATTCAGGCGGAGGGCACGCGCTCAACCCTGACGATTCCGGCGGGCCAGATCGGCAACGATCAACCGGTAGAGATCGTCTCTGAGCGTTGGTACTCGCCGGAGTTACAGGTGGTGGTGTTGAGCAAGCACACTGATCCGCGCGTGGGCGAGCACGTATACAGGCTGACGAACATCAGCCGCAGCGAACCCGCAAAGTCGCTCTTCGATGTCCCGAGCGACTACACGGTAACGGAACGGGCCTTTGATCGGGGATCTCGCCCGAAAGGAATGAGACGCCCGGATGGGAACTAGCGAGCGTCCGACAAACTTCAGTTTGTCGCGATCGGCAAAGCTTGAACTCGAACGTCCACGACAAACTGAGGTTTGTCGGACTCTTCTAAGGAGGTTGCAATGAAGAAGGTTCTGATTGGTTGCGGTGTGGCCCTCATGTTTCTCACGGGCACCTGGGTCGTAAGCGCCGCGTCGGCGAATTTCTCCGGCACCTGGGTCCTGGATAAAAGCAAGAGCCAGGGATTGCCGCCACAAATCGAAAACATAGAAAGCTACACGATGGTCGTCTCTCAGGATGATCAGCAGCTCACTGTTGAAAACAAGATCGTTGGAGGTCGTCGCCCGGGCGGTGGTGAGTCGGGGGCAGGCGGACAGGGTGGCGGCCGCAGACCAGACGGTGTGGGCGGACAGGGTGGCGGCCGCAGACCAGATGGCGCCGGCGGCGGACAAGGCGGCGGCCGCGGGCGAGGCGGACCCGGAATGGGGATGGGCACGGCTACGTACAAGCTCGACGGAACGGAGACCAAAATCGAATCCGCCGGAGGACGAGGCGGCGGGGCCACATTGAAG
>DATLWF010000062.1:0-12233 GCA_035576605.1 Blastocatellia bacterium
GAATCGCAAACGGGAACCTCGAGGTCCTTCAACCGGCCGCCGGATTGCCTGAAACCAACCCGCGCGTATTCTTTCTAGACAGCCGGGGCTGGCTCTGGATAGGCCTGCGTTACAGGGGCGTCTCGCTGACCAAAGACCCGACCGCCGAGACGCCGCAATTCGTCAATTACTCAACCGCTAATGGGCTGGTGAGCGACACGGTCTGGTCTATCGCGGAGGATGATTTCGGGCGCATATATTTGGGAACGGGCAAGGGACTCGATCAACTCGACCCTGCGACCGGGCGGATCCATCACTTCAATACTAAAGACGGGCTGGCAAGCGATCTCATCAATCAATGTCTGAAGGATCGGAGCGGGAATATCTGGGTGGCGAACTCGCAGGGGCTTTCGAAATTCAACCCGCGGGCTGAGCGCGTCGTGAATCGCCCACCACCGATCTACTTCAGCCGTGTGCAGGTGGCGGGCGAAGAGCAGCCGATGTCGGAAACCGGGGCGGTGCGAGTGCCGGAGTTCGAGTTGCCCGCCGCACGTAACAACCTGCTCATCGAATATGTCGCCCTGAGCTTTCAGGGCGAGCAGAAGCTCCGCTACCAATACAAGCTGGAGGGTGTGGATTCTGATTGGAGCGCGCCCGGCGAAGCGCGCTCGGTCAATTACGCGCGTCTCGCGCCTGGCGCTTATCAGTTTCTGGCGCGGGCCATCAATGAAGAAGGCGCTCTGAGTGCGGAGCCGGCGACGCTGCAGTTTCGCATCTTGCCCCCGTTATGGCAACGATGGTGGTTTCTCACGATAATCGTGTTGACGGTCGGGTTCGCCGGTTATGCGTTCTACCGCTATCGCATCACGCGGCTGCTCGAACTCGAACGAGTGCGGACGCGCATTGCCACTGACCTGCATGATGACATCGGCTCGAACCTCTCGCTGATCGGCATGGTAAGCGAAGCTGCCCATCGCCAGGCGCCGTCCGACGATACACGGATGGCTGAGTGGCTGTCTTTAATTGCCGACACCTCGCGCGAGATGGTCGATGCGATGAGCGATATTGTATGGGCCGTCAATCCCAACAAAGATTGGCTTCGCGACCTGATCGCGCGGATGCGGCGGGTGGCCGATGACATCTTCACGGCCCGCCAGATCGCGTTTCACTTTACCGTCTCCGGCCACGATAAGGATGTCAAACTGGGAGCCGATACCCGTCGGGAGGTGTTCATGATCTTCAAGGAGAGTATCAATAACATCGCTCGTCATTCTCAGTGCACGAAAGCTAAGATCGAATTCCAGGAGGACGAAAACTGGCTCCTGTTGACGCTCAGCGATAACGGAAAAGGATTCGATCTTGCGGCGATGAGCGATGGCAACGGCATGGCAAGTATGCGGCGCCGAGCGCAGAAACTAGGCGGTGAGCTGGAAGTGATCTCTCGGCTGGGAGAGGGCACGACGGTGATCTTGAAAGCGCCACTTGGTAGACGCAGGGGATGATCGAGTGCTAGTCCTGTACGGGCGGTCCTGGGTGACCGACCCGGTTTTGCCTGAATCATTCCACGGGACGAGAAAAGGACGGCCACGGAGCACCACCGTACAGGACTCGCGATTTCTCCGTTAGACTCCACTAGGTAAATACCCAGTGACTCACTCGACAAATAAGTGTAGGCTACAGCCCAATCCCGACATCCCCCTGAGAAGCGATTATGACCAGTGAAACCACAACTGCGAGACCACCCACTGCCACGATCAAGGTGGCGGTCATCGAAGACCATCACAAGATTCGTGAGTTTCTGGAGTTCTTGCTCGACAGCACGGAAGGCCTCCGTTGCACGGGAACCTTTCGCACGATGGAAGAGGCGCTCGATAGAATCGGTTTTGATCTGCCGGACCTGGCGCTGGTCGATATCGGCTTGCCGGGGATATCAGGGATCGAGGGCATCCGGCTGTTGAAAGAGCGCTACCCCAAGCTCTTGCTGCTCATGAATACCGTCTACGACGATGATGAGCGGATTTTCGATGCGCTCTGCGCCGGAGCTTCGGGGTACCTCTTGAAGAAGCTGCCGCCGGCGCGACTGCTCGATAGCATCACGGAAGCGATGGCCGGCGGCGCTCCCATGTCTCCGGAGGTGGCACGCCGGGTGATTGATTTATTCAGGGCAATTCGCCCGCCGGAACGAGCTGACTATCGACTGACCCCGCACGAGATGCGGCTCTTGAAGCTGCTTGTTGATGGACATAGTTACAAATCAGCCGCCTCCGAACTAGGAGTGAAAGTCAAAACCATCTCGTTCTATCTGCAAAGAGTCTACGAAAAGCTTCAAGTCCATTCCAAATCTGAAGCGGTGGCCAAAGTCCTGCGCGCTCGAATCATTCAATAGAGAACACCCTCCAGCGCTCGTGGGTGGCTGACGTTCCTGGAAATTTACAGCGGACCATCCATAACCACAGCCTCGCCCTCATACTCTTCGAACCGCTAATCCGAACCTTCACAAAGCTAGTATTGACCGGGTGACGGTCGCTGCCCTCTTGAAATAAGCTCACTCCCGCATATTGCAAGGAGACACGCCCAATGAACCGCATCGCTAAGACCCGCTTCGCTCCATTTATTATGCTGCTACTGCTTTTTCTGTTTGGCAGTAGCGTGACGCAAGCGCAAAGCACTCCCTTCACCTATCAAGGGCGGCTGACCGATGGCGGCAGCCCGGCCACTGGCGCATATGACCTGCAGTTCAAACTCTACGATGCGCTCTCCGGCGGCACGCAGATCGGCACGACCACCACGATCGAAGATGTCGCGGTGAGTAATGGCAGCTTTACAGTGGCGCTCGATTTCGGCGCCGCGGCTTTCCCCGGTGCGAACCGCTGGCTGGAGACCGGAGTGCGTCCGGGCGTGAGCACTGGCACATTCACAACACTGGCGCCACGCCAGCAAATCACCTCAACGCCGTATGCCTTGCAGAGTCTGAATGCGACGACGGCGGCGACCGCAGTCACAGCGACGAATGCGACGCAGCTAAACGGACAACCTGCCAGCCAGTATGTCCTGACGGGCGATTCGCGCTTGATTGATGCGCGCACACCGACGGCTGGGAGCACAAGCTACATTCAAAACGCCACGTCACAACAGGCAATTTCGAACTTCAACATCAGCGGCAACGGCACGGCCGGTGGTACGCTGTCTGCAACCTTCGCGGGCATTGGTACTATCGCGCCCAATGCCAAACTTCATATCGCGGTCAATGGAGGAAATATCCTGGCGGGAGATGCCGGGTGCGGCGCCGGCTTCACAGCTGTCGGGTTCGGAAGCTCGCTAAATTGCACGAACTACTTCCTGCTTAGCAATGGAACGGACATCTTAATCAACCGCCCGCCAGGTAGTGCGATGTTCTTTCGGGAGGGGAATATCCAGCAGATGAGCATCGCCCCGGGCGGAGCCGTGGGCATCGGTACGACGAACCCGGTAGGACTGCTGCACGTCAGAGGTGCAAGTCCCGTGCGCATCCTGGGCGATCCATTAACCCTGTCTGGTTCAGAGTTTGTGGATTTCATGGCGCGAAGTTCTGCTTTTTCTTCCGATCTGGGCGGCATGCGAATCCAGAGACAGGTTTCGACTGGTGATATTGACACGCTGTTGTTCGCGGCTGCTAGTGGCTCTTCCGCATCTGAAGTGATGCGAGCAAAAGGTGGCGGCAACGTCGGTATCGGGACCACCAATCCGTTATATAAATTACATGTTGCAGCCATTGGCAACCACGCCATATCCGGGCAGAGCGACATCGCCATCGGTGTGTGGGGCAACAGCAGCAGCGGCACCGGCCTGTATGGTGCAAGCGCCAGCGGCACTGGGGTGTATGGTGTAAGCGCCAGCGGCGAGGCGGGTCACTTCGAAGGGAAAATGATCGTCAACGGCAACGTCGGCATCGGCACGACGGCGGCGCTGGCAAAATTGGACGTGCGCGGAAATGTCTTTGTCGGGTTGACTGCCGTGCCCGATAACACCACGACTTCGGGCAATAACATCTACGTTGCCGACGACGGCGGCGGCGACCCACACAATAGCTTTCGCATAGACAGTTTCATCAATAATTTCTACTTCGTCGCGCGTTCAGGAGCGAACTCAACGGCGGGTGCGGGAATTGTCTTCCGCACGGCGCCCGCTGGCGGAGGAGAGATCGATCAAATGACCATTAACCCCAGCGGCAAAGTCAGTATCAATGGGGGGATTACTAATAACGGTGGAGGGTTCAAGCATACGCGCATAGGTCCCTCAGTCTTCCCGGCGGGCTTACTCGAAGTAGTTTTGGCCAGCTGGGCAATCCCCTTTGCCGATGCAAACTATACGGTAAGTGCAACAGTTGAGGATATAACGGCTGGCATCACGAATATCGTACAGGGATGTAGAGTAATCAACGTGTTCAACAAAACCGCCCAGACTGTGTCTATAACCGTGCTTAATGACTATTTGTCGCAACACACTTGCACTGTTCATGTCATCGCCATACATGACTAGCAGACTCGGCAAAATTCAGGCCTTCAAATTAACGCGGGACCGCATCGACGACGCGCACCGATGGCCCAGCCCGCGATGGTCTTCAGAAGTAGGCCGGCCCAGTAATAGTGACAAGGACAGACGACCGCTAAAGGAAGACGAAAATGAAAACATCGTTCAGACAATTTTCCAGTCTCAAACTCATCGCCCCATCCGTGCGGCTCTTGTCTGTCTTCTTGCACCGCAAGCCTCACGCGCGTCTCAGGCGTACGGCCTTGCTGTCGCTCTTGCTACTCGCCGCCAGCGCATCCGCTACGGCACAGGCCCAAAGCACGGCCTTCACCTATCAAGGGCGGTTGACCGACGCCGGCAGCCCGGCAACCGGCGCGTATGACTTGCAATTCAAACTCTACGATGCGCTGACTGGTGGCGCGCAGATCGGCGCGATCGCCACCGTCGATGATGTTGCGGTGAGTGGCGGAGTCTTTACGGTGACGCTCGATTTTGGCGCGGCGGGCTTTCCGGGCGCGAACCGCTGGCTGGAGATCGGAGTGCGACCGGGCGTCAGCACAGGCGCGTACACGCCGCTCACTCCACGCCAACCAATCACCTCAACGCCCTATGCGATTAATGCGGCAATGCTTGGTGGCCTGGCGGCGAGCGGGTTCTTGCAAAACAGCTCGTCGCAGCAAGGAAGCGCGAACTTCAACATCAGCGGCAATGGCACGTCGGGCGGAACACTTTCGGCTAATTCCGTTAATGCGACGACGCAGTACAACATCGGCGGCAGTCGCGTGTTGAGCGTTGGAAGCAGTAGCACGTTCCTGGGTGTGGGTGCAGGTCAGGTTAACACGGGCGACTTCAATGCCTTCTTCGGAACCAACGCCGGACAAGCCAACACGGTAGGCGCCGCCAACTCATTCTTCGGAGCCTTTGCTGGTCAAGCCAACACGACGGGCTACCAAAACGGCTTCTTCGGAAACGGTGCCGGCTTTGCTAACACCACGGGCGCCTTCAATTCCTTCTTCGGCAACGGTGCAGGCAATACAAACACGTCTGGCTTTCAAAACGCCTTCTTCGGAAGCAACGCGGGCTTCTTTAACTCGACGGGCAACTTCAACTCCTTCTTTGGACAAGCCGCCGGCAAAGCTAACACCGACGGTGTCCACAACTCCTTTTTTGGACAAGGCGCTGGCTTCTCTAACACGACGGGCGGTGACAATTCCTTCTTCGGCTTCCAGGCCGGTGTGAGCAGTACTGGCTTCAGCAACTCCTTCTTCGGGAGCATGGCTGGCGCCACCAACACGACGGGCACCGAGAACGCGTTCTTCGGAAGGAATGCTGGCGTTTTTAACACGACGGGCTTCGACAACTCCTTCTTCGGCAGGAGTGCTGGCGCCGGCAACACCACCGGCTTCAACAACGCCTTCTTCGGACGCGCTGCCGGTGAAAGTAACACGACGGGCAGCAGCAACGCCTTCTTCGGAGACCAGGCCGGCACTAATAACACGGTGAGCGGCAACTCCTTCTTCGGAAGCGGTGCTGGACAGAACAACACGACGGGCGTCGGCAACGCCTTCTTCGGAATGAAATCAGGCTTTGCTAACACGACCGGTTTTAGTAACGCTTTTTTCGGTGCTAACTCTGGTCAAAGTAACATAGGTGGCGCGGGCAATTCCTTCTTCGGAATCTTTGCCGGTCAGGCTAACACGGAGGGATTCAGCAATGCTTTCTTCGGAACCAACGCCGGCTTTGCTAACACGACGGGCGCCGGCAATGCCTTCATCGGAGCCTTTGCTGGCGCAGCTAACAGCGAGGGCATCAGCAACTCCTTCTTCGGAACCAACGCTGGCTCTGCTAATAACACAGGTGCGAACAATTCCTTCTTCGGCAAGGGTGCCGGGACAAATAACACGACGGGCATGGGCAATACGTTTGTCGGAGTTTCTACCGGCGGCTCCAACACTGGCGAGAACAGCAATACGTTCATCGGTGCTAACGCCAACGGTGCGGTTGGCATCACAAACGCAACCGCCATCGGAGCAGTCGCACAGGTTACGCAGAGCAACTCGCTGGTGCTGGGCAGTGGTGCCAATGTCGGCATCGGCATCTCTGCCCCGCTGGCTAAACTTGATGTACGCGGAGACGTCTTCGTCGGCTTGACCGCGGTGCCTGATGTCGCGTCCGCGCCCGGCAACAACCTCTACATTTCTAACGACGGAGGCGATGTCAACAACAGCTTCCGCCTGGACGGCTATTTCAATACCCTCTATATCAGCGCAAGATCAGGAACAGGCTCCAATGCGGGTACGGAAATTCGCTTTCGGACTGGGCCTCCCCACGGGGGGGATCCTGACCGCGTGATCATCGACCAGGTCGGCAACCTGTCGGTCATCTCCGGTTGCATCAGCGCCGCCAACATCGCCTGCGCCTCCGATGCGCGCCTGAAGCAGAAGATCACGCCGCTCTCTTATGGCCTGCGCGAAGTGCTGCGGCTGCGGCCGGTCAAGTGGCAGTGGAAGGACCCGACAAACGTTCAGCCCACCCTGGGGCTGATCGCACAAGAAGTCGAGCCGCTAATGCCGGATCTGGTCCTTCGCGGGACGGATGACAAACAGCCGCTGGGCTTGAATTACATCGGTCTGATCCCGGTTCTCGTCAAAGGGACGCAAGAGCAGCAGACTCAAATCCAGGAACAGCGAAACGAAATCATTCAACAACGAAGTCAAATCGAGCAGGCGCAGAATCAGATGAAGCGGCAGCAGACCGAGATCGACGCTCTGAAGAGACTCGCCTGCCTGGATCACCCCAAGGCCCAGGTTTGCAAGCAGAAGAAATGACATTGCAAGAAATTACCTCATTATCTCGTGTTGCTAGGTGGAGTATATGAATAAGATGTCAGCGATTCCGCATCCTCAACTGCTGTTCGCTGGTGACAGTGCTGCTTTCGCGATTCGGACACATCCTTCAAAGGACTGATGGTTTCCACTTCACGACCACTATTAGGCAGCAGACAACGTGAATAAGGAGATCAACACTTTGGTCAATCGCATGAAACACCGCCGGACATTCACCCTCATAATCGTGTGCGTCTTATTCAACGCGGGGGCAGCAACGAGGGGTTCAACTTCGAGTCGGCGAGCGCGGCGCTCGACGGGCTGCTGCCCGCGAACTTGAAGGTGAATCACATCAATCGAGGTACGCTGGACGGGGAGACCGCCAGGCGCAAGTTGCTGGAAGCCTTGAATCGCGGACAGCGGATTGTCAACTACATAGGGCACGGCAACGTGGACCAATGGAGAGCGAATCTGCTGACCAACGAGGATGCGCGCGGGTTGGCTAACGGACAACTCTTGTCGCTATTCGTGATGATGACCTGTCTGAACGGATACTTCGAAGACCCGGGTGCTGCGCAGCTTAGCTGAAGAGTTGATGAGGTCAGAACACGGAGGGGCAGTAGCAGTTTGGGCATCGGACGGGATGACCTTCCCTGCGGATCAGGCTTCGATCAACCAGCAGCTTTACCGGCTCCTGTTCGGAGCGGGCGATCCGAAGGCGCCGCCGATGACATTAGGGGAAGCAACCCAGAGGGCTAAGGCAGCTACCGCGGAGGCGGACGTACGCCGGACATGGATTCTGTTCGGCGACCCATCCATGCGAGTGAAGTAATCCGTCACAGCGGAATGTTGCCGTGCTTCTTCGGAGGGTTTTGATCGCGCTTAGTATCGAGCATTTCGAGCGCGCGGATCAGCTTCGGCCGGGTTACTTTCGGCTCGATCACTTCGTCGATGAAGCCCCGCTCGGCTGCCACATAAGGCGATGCGAACTTCTCGCGAAACTCGTCCGCGCGGCTTTTGGATTCAAGCTCGGGACTCTCAGCCTGAGCGATCTCCCGTCGATACAAGACGCCTACCGCGCCCTCCGCTCCCATCACTGCGATCTCAGCCGTGGGATAAGCGAAGTTGACGTCAGCGCGAATGTGCTTGCTCGCCATCACGCAATAAGCTCCGCCGTAAGCCTTGCGCGTTATCAAAGTGATCTTTGGCACTGTGGCTTCGGCGAAGGCAAACAGCAGCTTCGCTCCGTGACGGATGATTCCGCCGTGCTCCTGCTCAACGCCCGGCAGAAATCCGGGCACGTCCTCGAAGGTGATCAGCGGGATGTTAAAACAGTCGCAGAAGCGGACGAACCGCGCGGCCTTGACTGAAGCGTCTATATCCAACACGCCGGCGAGGTGCGCGGGCTGGTTTGCAACTATGCCAACCGACCTCCCTCCCAACCGCGCGAATCCTACGACGATGTTTTTCGCATAGTGCTCGTGAACTTCAAATAGATAAGCGTCATCAACGACCAGGTGAATGATATCGCGGATGTCGTAGGGAACGTTTGGCGCCTCCGGAACGACGCGGTTCAAACGCTCATCCACGCGATCAGTGGGGTCGATGGCTGCCGCGCGAGGTGGGTCCTCGAGGTTGTTCGACGGGATAAACGAGAGCAACTGACGAATGGTCCTCAAGCAGTCCTCGTCGTTCTCGGCGGCGAAGTGAGCTACGCCGGAAACCGAATTGTGAGTCATCGCGCCGCCCAGCTCTTCTTTGCTCACCTCCTGGAGCGTGACTGTCTTTATCACGTCGGGCCCGGTGATGAACATGTACGAGCTTGTCTTCACCATGATGTTGAAATCGGTGATGGCCGGAGAGTAAACCGCGCCGCCCGCACAAGGTCCCATGATCGCTGATATTTGAGGCACGACTCCTGACGCAAGGGTGTTGCGCAAGAAAATGTCGGCGTAGCCTCCAAGCGATACGACTCCCTCCTGTATTCGAGCGCCGCCTGAATCGTTCAGGCCAATCACCGGCGCGCCGACCTTCATCGCCATATCCATGACCTTGCAAATCTTTTCGGCGTTGGTTTCCGATAGCGAGCCTCCGAACACCGTGAAGTCCTGGGCGAAGACGAAGACCCTGCGTCCGTCGATCAGCCCGTGCCCTGCGACCACGCCGTCGCCCGGGTAGTGCTGATTCTCCATGCCGAAGTCCAGAGAGCGATGCTTTTTGAAGCGGTCGAACTCCTCGAACGTTCCGTCGTCCAACAAGAACTCAACGCGCTCGCGCGCGGTCATCTTTCCCGAGGCATGCTGGCGCTCGATGCGCTCGCTTCCGCCGCCGGCAAAGGCAGCTGCGTCCTCCTCGGCAAGTTTCTTCAAGCCATCGGTAACTGGTTTTTCATCGATCTTGCTTTCAGACGTAGCCATTTTGACCTTTATGCTGGAGAGGTTGAAATCGAGAAGTGACAGTCTATCAAAGCTGTGCGCGACGGCGAAGGGCCCGGCGGCAGGTTCCTGCTCGCACCGTTGCGTCTAAGTTTTCATATCTAATGAAATCAACTTCTTGACGTTGACACTCCCCTGGTCGGCTCCTATAATGCAGCCTCACTAGACCGGGCTCTGAGTGCTTCAATCGATACAGCGAGCGGAGGCAAAGGTGATCAAGTTAGACATAGTCAATCAGGTCGCCGATAAGACGGGCGTTCCTAAGATCAAAGCCGAAGTAGCAGTCGAGTCGTTGTTCGAGGCGATGAAAAAGGCGCTGCAGCGCGGCGAGCGCATCGAACTGCGCGGCTTCGGCGTGTTCGTCGTCAAGCCCCGGAAGCGCGGCGTTGGGCGCAATCCTCGAACGGGAGAGGTCACCGACATTCCGCCGGGCAAAACCATCAGGTTTAAGCCCGGCAAAGAACTTCAATCGTGACGATTCCAGCCGAAGCACACGCCGGTTGACAGCTAACTATTCAGGGGTTGTATTCTAAATCTGTGGAGAACACAGACCAGCCATATCTCTTTACTGAGTTTCAACCCGCACAACCGTTAGTCCGAACACGCGAGATCGAGTTATCAACGCCTCGCTTGCTGCTTCATACCGTTCTGTTCGTGACAACCGCGATAAGCACGACGCTCACCGGGGCGGCATTCTCAGTTCAAGTGCAAGACGACTCTTCGGTGATCGGCTCGCTGGTCGCACCCACCCTGGCGGTTATGCGAGAAACCGCGACGGGCAATTTTGATCCGCTGGCCAAGGGGCTTCTATTCACGTTCACGTTGTTGACAATACTGGGCGCGCACGAGTTGGGGCACTACTTTGCGTGCCGTCACTACGGTATTCGAGCCACCCTGCCGTTTTTCATTCCCGCTCCTCCGACGATAACTCTGTTCGGCACATTCGGTGCGGTGATCAAGATCAAGGAACCGATCAGGTCCCGGCGCGCGCTCTTTGACATAGGAATAGCCGGGCCGCTCGCAGGTTTCGCGTTCGCATTGCCCGCTGCGGTCGTCGGCCTGATCTTCGCGACACCGGCACCGCACGGCGCCGTATCCGCCGCGAGCAGTGGTATGCAGTTCAATGACCCGTTGCTCTTCATTCTAGTTTCCAAACTGCTTGCTATGCCGAAGTGGATCGAGTGGAACCCGATTTATTGGGCGGCGTGGGGGAGCCTGCTGGTGACGGCTTTGAACCTGTTCCCGGTTGGCCAGCTCGATGGAGGCCACGTCCTATACGCGATCGCAGGCCAGCGGGTGCACAGGTGGATCTCGCGCGCTGTAGCCCTCGGATGCGCGGCGCTGGCGGTGTTATCGCTTGTGTTGAATCAGCCGCCCGTTTATTTGTTGTGGACTTTTGTGTTGCTGTTCCTGATGAAAGTGGGACACCCACCTGTGATCGAAGAGGAGCCGCTTGGAAAGGCCAGAATCGCAATAGCGATCGTCGCGTTGCTCGTTTTCCTGTTGTGCTTCATGCCGTTCCCGATCACGACTTCGTGACCGAGTATTGCCCTGAGCCGAATCCTTTCCGCCGTGGTATCATTGCCGTTCGCCTTCCCTGGTAGTAGTTCGAGCCTGCGAGCGGGAGCAAGTATGGATGCGACTGTAGCCACAGCACTGGCCGGGGGATTCGTTCTCGGACTTCAGCACGCACTGGACCCTGACCATCTCGTAGCAGTCTCCACGATCGTAAGCGATCACAAGAGCCTGCGTCGTTCGTCGATGATCGGCACTTTCTGGGGCCTTGGTCATTCGGCGTCGCTGCTTGGAGTCGGGCTGGCAATAATCCTGTTGCGCGTGTCGATCCCTGACACCGTCCTGCCATGGATGGAAGCGCCGGTTGCGGTCATGCTGATTGTCCTTGGGATCAGCGCGACACGGCGGGCGCTCCGGGAACGCGGCGTGCAAATCCACACACACGTTCATGAACACGGCCACCGGCCCCACGAGCACGTTCACGTTCATCTTGGTGAAGAACACAATCACGCGCACCGCATGTTCAAACTCGGCCGCCGGCCGTTCGCGGTCGGACTCGTTCACGGATTCGCGGGCAGCGCGGCCCTGACACTGCTGGTGCTGACGAAGATCCCTTCGCTCGCGCTCGGACTGGTTTACATGACCGTATTCGGGATAGGTTCGATCGGCGGAATGCTAATCATGAGTGCGGTGATTAGCTTGCCGTTTGTCTTGACCGCCCGGCGCTTCGAGGCCATCAACGGTATGATACGTCTCTGCGCCGGCGTATTCAGTTTAGCCTTTGGGTTGATGATCGCATGGGAGCTTCTGCACCACTTCTGGAAGACCGGTTCATAATCTGAGCCGTGCCACCGAAGATCGGCGAAATGCGTTCCGACTCGCGTGGTTTTTTTCTTTGCAACGAGGAGAGAATGTCCGAATCGGATAAGAGGGTCACACCGCCTCTGCCCTACCTTAACGCGGAGTTCCT
>DATLWF010000063.1:0-6617 GCA_035576605.1 Blastocatellia bacterium
GGCGTTCATCAAAGCGCTGCCCGAAGGAGCCGCCGTCCTTAAAAAAGACCAGAAGCGAATAGGCGCCGGACTGAGCGTGGCTCTGTTGGTTTACGCACTGGCGTTCTCAATCATCTACGGTTCTTATTATATCAGCCACCGAAATCGTTCAAGCGTCGAATCAAGAAAGCAGATAGAAGTTACTCTCCTCGCGCTGCCGCCTGTGATCGCTGTGAAACCGCAGACGCGGGTCAAGCAGGCAGGAGGCGGCAGCAATCAGTTGAACCTGCCGAAACAGGCGGTCGAGCAACCGAGGCCCGAGGTGGTCAAGCCAACGCCGGAACTGCGCCCGCTCGATCAGATACAGCCCAGGCCTGACCCGCAGGCTAAGCTTGCCAGAGTTGCGTCAACGGCTGATGCGGCAGGACCTTCAAGCATAACGACGGCTTCCGTATCTGGCGGGAGCGGCACAGGAGGCGGAGCGGGAACGGGACACGGCAAAGGCGTCGGCCCTGGCAACGAGGCAGGGGTCGGTACAGGTGAGAGCGTAGATTACAACGGCGTGTTTTCTGTCGGAAGCGTTACCGTGCGACCGCAAATACTGGGACGCCCGACTCCGGGTTACACCGACGAGGCTCGGCGCAATCAGATTGAGGGTTCAGTAAAGCTCTCCGTGTTGCTGAAAGCGGATGGCGCCGTGTCGGACATCAAAGTGGCGCGCGGACTCGGATATGGCCTCGATGAAAAAGCTATTGAAGCAGCCCGTCAGTTGCGATTTGTCCCGGCACAGAAGGATGGCCATGCAGTAAGCGTGCGTCTCTCTGTCGAATTCAAATTCTCTCTTCTATGAGAATCAAACTCGCCCGGATTAGTCGAAGGCAGGCTGATGGCGGCGCAGAATGGCGCGTTGCTCATTTCGTAAGGTGCGGTGAACGAGTTGCAGAGCAACTAGGGGGTCGCGATGGTGGGCGCTGACAACAAAGTGCATTCGTCCCGTGAAAGCGGGGCGACACACGTCGGCGCCCTCTGGATGATCGAAGCGGACCTGCAGGTAGGCGAGAGAGTCGTCGCCGAAGGCATGCAGAACACCGCGCTTCCGGCGGGCACACAGGGCAGAAGGAGAATTAGCTATGCTCAGAATGACCATCTACGAAAGGCCACAAGAGACAAGCTTCCTTGTTGAAGGGAGACTGGTAGGGATGTGGGTGAAGGCACTGGAGCAGTGCTGGGAAATCGGGTTGGCCGCTGAACCATCCAAGCCGGTGCTGGTGACTCTGTCATTGACTGCCCTGGACGGCGAAGGACGAGACCTTCTGACCAGGATGCGGCGACATGGTGTCGGGCTAGAGTCAGCCGGAATCTTGATGCAGGCAATCATTGCGGAGGTCGAAAAAAAAGCACAAATGGAGGAACTATCATGGGTCTAAAAAACAAGAAAGCTGCTAACGCCAAAACGAAGAGCCGCGTGCTGGAAGTTGCTCCGGTGACACAACCCTCTCCAACGCATGAAGAGATCCAGCGCCGCGCTTACGAAATCCACCTCTCGCAAGGGGCGACCGACGGGCGCGATCTGGATGATTGGCTCCAGGCCGAGCGCGATTTACGTTTGCTAAAACGAATCGCTTAGGGCGAGTTACTTTGATTTGGCCTATAAGGGCAGGGCACTTCCTTGCCTCGATGGCACAGAGTGCCAAAGCGCGGGTTTAAGGGTTTGACTTATGAAAACCAAAACTCAGATTGTGCACGACGGGCCGAACCAGTACCGGCTGGCGGGCCAGAAAAACGTCTACTGCCGTGGATATATCCTGCGCTCAAACCAGCGAGGGTTTGTCTGGAAACAGGTTTGCTCGTGCTGTCCGCCTCCGGCGGCTCCTCAGTATCACCGGTCGGAATTGCGTGCTGCCGCTTAAGGAGATTCCTTCATGACGATTGCAAAGGGCTCAGTCGTGAAGTCGCATATGTAAGAACCAATCTGTTCTAAGGCATTCTGGAGGTACAAAATGAAATCGCTACTCAAACGCTTGTTGGTCCTCTTTGCCGTATTGATCCTGTTCGTACCGTTTATCGGCAACACGACTGAAGCGAACGCCCAACAACTCCGCGAGACATTTAGCAGAGTTAAACAATCCGTGGTCATCGTGAGGACTCAAGAAAAGACCATCGCGCCCCTGCTCCGACAGGGGCTGGTAAATTCGGGCGGGCAAGCATCCGGAGTCTTGATCTCAGATGATGGCAAGGTATTGACTGCCGCGCACGTGGTCCAGGCCGTAGACAAGGTCTTCGTTGAATTCTCCGATGGCCAGATCGTTACCGCTCGCGTCATCTCCTCAGCGACGAACGCCGACGTCGCGCTCTTGCAGCTAGATTCGGTCCCGAAGGGTGTATCGCCTGCCCGAGTTGGCGACTCTGATCAAGTCGACGTGGGCGATCATGTGTTTGTCGTCGGCGCACCCTATGGTCTCGCACTCACTCTCACTGTGGGCCACGTCAGCGGGCGGGCGGCCCCGAAGCACCGTCTCGCCAGCATGTCGGCGTCGGCATGGGAGTTTTTCCAGACTGACGCCGCGATCAACGGCGGGAATTCAGGAGGTCCGCTGTTTAACTGGAGCGGCGAGGTGATCGGCATTGTCAGTAACATCCTGAGTCGGTCCGGCGGCTTTGAGGGGATTGGCTTCGCAGCGACCTCAAAGATGGCGCGCCTGCTTCTTGATCAGAAGCCTTTCTGGTCGGGGATGGAAGGCATGCTGGTTCAGGGGGAGCTCGCCGGTTTGCTCAACCTGCCTCAGCCAGCCGGGTTTTTGGTACAGCGGGTTGCCGAAGGGTCTCCGGGTTGGCGATTGGGGATCAGGCCCTGCACACTGCGCGCCTCAATTGAGGGGAACGACCTGCTCCTGGGCGGGGATATCATCCTCTCGATCAATGGAATCGAGGTTCTCGAAGGTGACGCGTCTTTGGACAGTATCTATGAGAGCGTGAGCAATCTGAAAGCCGGCGAGAAGGTTGTCGCCAGGGTGCTTCGCGCCGGGCAAGTCGTCGAGCTATCGACGGTCATCACTCTATAAGTCGTTGCCAAGGGGGGCATATGCGATTCAGTAATGGCATCATTCTTATCGACGGCAGTGGCGCGACCATCCGCGCCGCCGCGCACTTTATCAGCTTCTTCCTCATCAACGCCATCACCTTGAACGCTCAGATTGCGCCGCCTGGCAACGCCGCTCGCTCGGAGGAGCGAGTGATTGCGCAACAGGCTGACCGAATCCTACCCCTGCTCGCAGCGTTGGCAGATCAGGCCAGCCTGTCTGCCGATCTTACCTTCGCAGTGCGTGCGCAATCGCAAGCGGCAACCTGGCTATGGACATATGACCGCGAGCAGGCGCGCGCCATTTATCGCCGCGCGTTTCAATCCCTCGTGTGTAACGATAATGCCACGCCCAAAGCCGCGTCCGTCCATCGCCCGTCCCGTCTCGCTCTTACGGCAATCGCGAAGCAACACCTGCTCGTCGAACTACTTCGGGAAATCGCTAGGCGGGACGCGGGACTGGCCGAAGACCTGGCCCGCGGCTACACAGCCCCGGTCGCCGGGGCTGATGCGGGCTGTGCCTGCACCGCCAGCTCGGGAAATCGCGAGAATGATAGCGCCTCTGCATTTTTCTCATCGTCCACCGCCCGTACTCAAAGAGAAGTCGAGCGCCGCGATCTGTTGGTCGGCGTCGCGCTACAAATCGTCGAGCGCGATCCGACTCGCGCGATGGCCCTTGCTCAATTAAGTCTGGCCTCCGGCGTGTCGCCGAATTTCTCGGAGCTATTGCTGTCGTTGCGAGCGGTGGATGCCGAGCTTGCGGATCGGCTCTTTGCGTCTGCGGTGGGCGGCCTGGAACGCTCAAGAGACGTGGATCTTGATAGCCTTCACACACTGGGCGCCTTTCTGGTTTCGGCCACAGACCCTATAGCTGGAGAATCCGTCAGCAGAGGCGTGGTCGTGCGATTTCTCAATTGCGCGCTGGTACAGCTATCGCGGCTCGGCCAGATGTCAGCAGGTTGGCGAAGCGATGGGCCCGCTAATCAAGGCATAGCTGATGAGCACGAAGCTGTCATCTATTTTATCAGCCGACAGCTTGGCGATTTGTTCGCGCGTTACATGCCGGACAGACTCGGTCAATTCAAGCGCAAGATCGCGGAACTGAGCGCTACCAACACGACTGACCGAGCAATTGTGTCGGCCCCAACATATTCGAGTAATCTGAAGGAGATTGTGCGTGAAGCCCCGGCCGCTTCTATGGCCGCGGATCGCGACATCCTGTACGCGCGGGCGGCGTTCGCCTGGCTTGCCGAAGGAGAAGTGAGTCGGGCGCAAGCCGCCGCGGCAGAGGTCGCCGCCGCCGCAATCCGCGACCGGATCATGATTCAGGTCGCGCGCCGGTACAGCTCGTCAGGACGGCTCGATGATGCGGTTGCCGCGACGGGGCGCATCCGAGATGCGGTAGTCCGCGCGAACCTCCTGATGAGTTTTGCAGGGGCGCTAGCTTCGAAGGATGGAACTCGGGCAACCGACTTGCTCGACGAAGCCGTAGGCTGTGCGTTGGCGGCGCCGCCTTCAATGACCCGCGCCCTGGCGCTGATCGGAACCGCTAGGAGCTTTACGGCATTTGATGCGAGGCGCGGCTTCAAAGTCATGCAGACGGCAGTTACGGCGATCAATGAGGCTCTGGCGCAAAGGGACGCGTCCGAGCCGGCGCATTCAAATCCAGGTGCTGTAGGAGAATACGAAGCAAGCGAGCTCTACGGCTCCAGTTTTGAAGTCACTTTTGCAGCACTCGGGCGCGCCGATTTCGAACGCGCCTGGTCTCTCGCGCAGCAACTCGCCGCAAGAGATATTTCCGTGCTTGCGCAGTTGGCGGCCTGTCGTGGCGGGCTGGACAGACCGTAGTAGTGGAATGAGCAGCATAGGAGAGAAGATGG
The DNA here is from genome assembly GCA_035576605.1 of Blastocatellia bacterium. Lineage (GTDB taxonomy): Bacteria > Acidobacteriota > Blastocatellia > UBA7656 > UBA7656 > Onstottus_A. The sequence continues at coordinate 4,939 of DATLWF010000063.1, forward strand.
AATTCCTCTTGGAGGCTTTATGTGCACCGATGCCAAATGCTTGACGTGCCATTGGTGGTCGCGAAACAGCGCAGCGACGTTGCCTGACGGGAGCGGAGGGCAGTGGGTCAATAGAGCCTTACGATTGGCTCTGCTGTTCGTTCTTAGCCTGACCGCCTTGGCACAGGCCCAAGACCGGCATTACAAACCAAACCCCAAGCTGACTCCTGGGGATGCTCTTAACGTAACTGCGGATGATTTGTGTAAGCCTGGGCATGCAGAAATCGATGGCAACATCTCTGTCGGTGCGAAAAGTCAGGTATTCGAAAGGTATGGCATTCGCGGAACCCTCATCGGCTATAACGTGGACCACCTGATACCGCCAGGGTTAGGCGGCTCGAATTCGATAAAGAATCTCTGGCCGCAGCCGCTCGCCGGGGACTGGATGTACCAGATGAAGAATCGGCTGGAGCGCCGACTTCGCAAGTTGGTTTGCAGCGGGGCTCTCGACGTGAAGGTCGCCCAACAAGAGATCGCCAGGGATTGGATAGGCGCCTACAAGAAATACCTCAGTGCGCCAAGTCCGGCGCGGTCTAACCGACGAAGGCATCTAGGGTCTCATGAAGGCGGTTGAAAGAGCGGAGCTGCCAAGCTCAGCATGGGAGCAGCAAAGCCGCAGCGACTCTGCGTATTCGTCGAGTCAAGTTTTCTTCTCTTGTGGGACAACTTTTAATTGCGAATTGCACGCCCGACTCAAGAACGGGTGCCCAAGAACGGGTGCTCGGATTCAGTTCCTAGCTATCGCGATCAAGCCGACATGGGACTTGAATGTGACTATAACTGGCATTACTCAAAAAAGGCCCGGGGCGGGCGATTATTACATCAGCCCGGACCGCAACACGCAGACACTAGTTTTCTGGTCATGGTAACGAGTGTCATAAAGCGAAATGCCAGTTATGGCCTTAGCATCCTTGCTCGTGGTTAGAAAGGAACAGCGAGCATTCTCCAGAGTTATGAATCTTACGCCTTGAAGAGTATCTAACTCGCCGACCCAAACAAGTGCTCGAACCGAGTTCATCATAAAGAATTAATGAACCCCTTATGTTGACTTGGAAACAAATGCGTCGTAAGCGACTAGTGAAAGGAAATCCGAAAACTGTGCAGAGCTTTGAGACCCTATCTAGACCGCCACTGGAACAATTCCCGAGCGGAATGTGTCCGCGAAAGTGTCCGCAATTGTTAGAGCCACCTCGATGGTGGCTCTAACTTACTAATTCTACAAATGAGCCGTGCAGGGCTCGAACCTGCGACCCGCTGATTAAGAGTCACGTCGCGGGTTTATGAGAAGGCTTCGTTTCAGTTGCAACTACTAACATCTGTTACAGGTTACAGCCACTGGCCATTGCGAGGACTACTGCCGAATTCGGCTGATTTCTGCGAAAGATTGTCACAAGATTGTCACAAGCTATCGGGTCGCCAAAAAGGCTCCTGTCGACGCGCAGCTCCATCCAGCTCTAGATTGTCGCAGTCTTACGGTCGTGGTTTATGCTCGTGTCGGCCCCGAATCCGTGTCCCTGTGGCTTCTTTAACGATCCCACGCGCGAGTGCAAATGCGCGCCCATGCAGATCCAGAGATACGTCTCGAAGATTTCCGGCCCGCTGCTCGATCGCATAGCCATTCACATCGACGTACCTCCAGT
>DATLWF010000064.1:0-9225 GCA_035576605.1 Blastocatellia bacterium
GTCAACAGGTTCGCTCCGGTAAACTTGGTCGGAAGCGTCGTATTCCCGGGGAGGTTGTTCAGAAAATTCAGACTCGTTCCCACGGGTGGGTTGATGACGTTGAATGCCGCAAGCGCGCCTGGCAGTCCAAGCTGCGGGAACGCGAGTGTGTTACGGAAGAAAGCCGTGGGAACTGACTGGCGTCCATCGCCGGCCGGGCCGATCAGCGGACGCTCAAGCAAACGCGTGACGAACAGCACGGTGTCGTAGTACATACCGGCTCCGCCACGGATTACGGTTTTCCCATCGTTCTTCACGTCCCAGGCAAAGCCAAGTGACGGCGCGATGTTGTTCTTGTCTGTCGGGGATTTCCCAATGAAGCCGAGAATCGGCTGAAGCAGGGCCGGCCTTGTCAGGTCGTGGTTCAGCAGGTTGGTCTCGTACTGATACGAGGCTCCGTATGACAGAGTGAAGCCCGGACGCATAAGCCACGAGTCCTGCGCATAGAACCGGTAGCGATTGCCCTGGCGGGCAATGTCCTGATGGAACGACGGCGGCTGAATCTTGTCGCCCACACCGGCAGCGCCGGCGATCAGCGGGAGGTTAAGAATGTCGGCCAGGGTCGGCGCCGTCGTCGAGCCAGCTTGAAAAGCCGCCGGAATCGGAATAGTCAGGCCCGCTATTATGGCAGCCTTCACCGGCGCCGGGATGACTGAGTTTGGAATTCCATTGATCGTGCCGGCAGTGAATGCGTTGGTCGCCGCGACGTCTCTTGGGTCGTGCAGCACCATCAGCACCGGATCAAAGAAGTCCCAACTGCCCTTCCCGTAGTTGTGTTCCCACTCCGCGCCGAAGCGAATGCGGTGCGAACCTTTCTGCCAGTTGAGGTCATCGCGGTACTGGTAGCGGTCCAGGATGCGGTTCTGGGGTGCGCTGGTCTCGTTGCCAATCACGATGTTGCTGCCGTTGACCTGAATCTGCGCGCCGCGTGCTCCGATGCACGCTATGTTGGAAGACGGGCAATCACTTTCGGACGGAATGTCGCTGGTGTTGTTGATGCGCTGATAATTGACCCGCGCATCGTTGACGATGTTCTGCCTCAGAATCGTCGTGAGTCCGCCCTGAATGTTGTTGTCCCGGTTCCTGTTATCGCGCCAGTTCGAAGGAAGCCTGTTGCTGCCGTTTGGCGCGAAAGCGTCGTTCTTGTCCCGGCTGAATCGCGTGAACAGATTGTTCTTCTCGCTGATCTTGAAGTCGCCCCGAAGGTTTAGAAGGTAGCCGTCGTAAGGGCTCTCAAAGTTTGTGTTCAACAAGCTAAAGGCCGGAGCGCCGGTGTGAAATACCGAAACGATCGCCCGCTGGTGCAGTTTTTCGAAGTTGCCGAAGAAGAACGCCCGGTCCTTTTTGATCGGACCGCCGACGGCGCCACCGTACTGATAGCGTCTGAAGAACGGATCGAAGTTCCTGTTCGGGCGGAAGAAGGTCGGCAACGCAGCAAAACTATGGTCGCGGTAAAACAGGAATGCGTTTCCGTGGAGACTGTTGGTCCCAGTCCGCGAGACGATGTTCACCGCGCCCACCGATGTCACACCTGTCGATAGGTCGAAGCTGAACGTCGAGATCTGGAACTCTTGAATCGACTCTGTGGAAAAATTCTGCGCGGCTCCGCCGGTTACCGGATCGAGCACGCTGCCCCCGTCCACCGTGATTCGGGTTAAGGCTGAATTCGCGCCGCCAATCGACACGTTGAACAGATTGTTTGCATTGCCAACGTTGCCAACGCTGACCGATACGCCAGGCTCGAGTAACGCAAGCTGGAGGAAGTTGCGCCCGTTAAGCGGCAACGCATCGATCTTCTGCCGGGTTATGACGCCGTCAATCTTATAGTTCTGTTTGTCGATGATTGGCGCTTCTGCAACCACATCCACTACCTCGCCTGCGCCGCCTGCGCGCAGAGAGGCATCGCCTGAAGTGGTGCTGCCAGTCTGTACCACCAATGACGTGATGTTCTGCGTAGCGAAGCCCTGAGCTTCGACCTTTACGTCATACTCACCCGGCAGCAGATTCTCAATCGCATAAATGCCGTCGCTGCCTGTGTTGACCTTTCTCGCGTCACCAGTCGCCTTGCTCGTGGCGGTGACTGTGGCGTTTAGGATAACAGCGCCTTGTTGGTCCGTTACCGTGCCGCGGATCGAACCAGTTGGATTTTGCGCCAGAACCGGAATGGTCGTCCTTACTGCTAACGTCAAAAGCGCAACTGCTAGCAGCAGGAGTTTAAACTTCTTGTGCATGCTTGTCTCCTTTCAATTCCTGTGAGCGGGTAGTTTCAATCCAGGCTCCGTTCAATAAACGGAGTGAGTCAAAGACCCATCCTGATTCGTCCACTGGTCGCACGGGAGTGGTGGACCACAAACGATGGATGTCAGTCGTGTGCATAAAGCCAGCTATGACGACCACCTCTAAGGCGCCCCGACACGCGCCGTCAACCGTTATGAACGATACTATGAATTTAAACCCAGGAAGCTAAGTAGACGCATATGATTAGTTTTTCGGGCCGGATTGTCAAGCTTATTTCGCCGGGGGTGTCAATCGCAGGGAAGCCCAAAAAGGACTGGCAGTTGATCATTAATCACTTTGCGGGGAGCCGCTCATTCAGTCTCACCAGGACCAAGAAAAGGAACAGCGGAACCAACCTGAGTGGCTGGTTCCGCTGAGGCAACATCTGAGTTTAAGGTGTCTCTCCGGACAGGTCAGAACGACATCCGCGCGGCAAACTGGAACGCGCGCGGGCCGCCGGAGCCGAACGTTTGACCAACCCGCTGGTTCGGCAGCCCGAACGTCGACGGGGTTGCAAGATTGAAGCTAAAGTTCGTCACGTTGCTCACGTTAAAGACATTGAAAACTTCGCCGATGATCCGAAGTTGAAGCCGTTCGTGGAGCGAGATCGTCTTCTGAACTCGGATGTCTTGCGAAGAGAACACGTCTCCGAGCTGATAGTTCGCCGGAAGCGTAATAGTCGGAAAGGTTGTGCCCGCCGGCGTCTTCGTTCCGGCAACTGTGCTGTTGTACTGACCCACCAGTTTTTGCAGGTCACTGTTGCTCAGAAATCCGCTGTATTCGTGACCCAGTACTGTCAACAGCGGAGTGTAAGCCCCGCTAGGGCTGTTGGTACCGGTGTTGTCAAATCCGCCAATCGTAGGAGCCACTGGCGGATGGCTGAGGAACTGCGAGACCACGGAGACCTGAACCTTCCAGGGCAGATCAATTATTCCTGAGATATTCAGGTTATGCCGTGCTAGATCCGGGCCATAGGTTGCGAAGAAGTTATTCAGGTTTTGTGTAACGTCCAATATGCTTTTGCTGTCCTGAAAAGCATAAGACGTGGTGAACTGAAATCGGTGCGAGAAACGCTTATCCACCTTGACCAGGAGCGCTTGATACTTCGACGTTGCGCCTGGCCACCAGAAGTTGATCGGGCCAGACGAGCATTCGGCTGCGGGGTCGTTCGCCTGGGCCCCTGTGCACACCGGGATTTTCGGTCCGCCTATAGCATTGAAGTGATTGAAGTCAACGCTCGCGCCAAAGAACCCGCCCGGCGTGCCATGGATCATGTGCCTGTAAACGTAGTCAGCCTGAAGCATGACATTCCACGGCAACTCCCGCTGAACCCCGATATTAAAGTGCTGAGCCTGAGTCGTCGGGAAGTCGCGTGGGTAAATCGCCCCAAGCGCATTGGCCTGTTTGGAAAGCAAGATCTGCGGGTCCGTCCCGGTACCTGGGAACTTGGCGTCCTGCTGGGCCCTGAGCGCCGGAAGCTGGGCAAGGAACGTGCCATACCTGTAAGCCAGCGAATTGAGGAAAGCGGTGCTGAAAGGCAATCCGGATCCATCAACCCTGGTAACCGAAGCGTTGCCGATGAATTGCCGGCCTGAAGCCCCAATTACGGCGCGTTCTCCCAGCCGCCACCAGGCGAGTTGTGTATCGTAGAAGATACCGGCCCCGCCGCGAACTACGGTCTTGCCGCTCTTACCGAGACTCAATGCAAAACCCACAGCGGGTTCAAAGTTCTTCCATTCCTTTTGAGTGGGGCTCAAGTCGCCGCCATATAGAGGAGCAAGGAAAGCCGGCTTCGGGAGGTCGTAGTTCAACACATTCGACTCGTGCTCCCAGCCTAATCCGTAGTTCAGAGTGAGCCTTGGAGTGACCTTCCAGGAATCCTGCGCATAAAGGTGAAAGCGTTCATTGTTCTTGGCATTATCGAGGTGGAACGACGGCTGTGCCCGATCCCCAATACCAAGCAGGAAAGCAACTACCGGGAGTTTCTTGAGATCGTCCGGCGTGTTGATCTTAAGGGGCAGGCCAAACGCCGGGAAGGCCGCCGCCGGGATGCCGACGCCGAGTAGGAACTCCGGCGACAGAAGATAAACCCTCGCCGGGTCGAAAAATCCCCAGTAGCCGGTGCCCGAGAAGTGCTCCCATTCCCCGCCGAATTTGACGCGGTGACTGCCGAGCTGCCAGCTCACATTGTCCGAAACCGGGAAGCGACGCAGATCACGACCCTGTGGCGAGTTGAAATTATTCCCCAGAGCGAAATTAACGGAGTTGAGATAGAAGACCTCAGGTCCGCCCGCGCCTATACAATTGCCATTCACATCGCCACTGCACGGAGCAGGAATGTTCCGATTTTGCCAGTATCCGAACGAGAACCTGAAGTCGTTGACAACGTTCGCTCGCAAGACGCTGGTGACGCCCAGAAGATACTGATCGACCCAGTTCTTGTTCGAAACGAAGTTCGAAGGAGGCACCGGGATGCCGAAGGGACCGGCGTTGCTGTTGCCATCGTGCGAGTAACGAATGAACGCCGAGTGTTTGTCGTTCAATCGGTCGTCAATCCTGAATCCAAAGGTTTTGCCCCGATAGGGCGCCGGAGCGAGGGTGCCGAACCCGGCAACAGACGGAAGGTCTGGCTGCACCACATAGACTCCGAACTGGTTGGTGTACTCGAAATTGCCAAAGAAGAAAATCTTGTCCTTCTTGATCGGCCCGCTGATCGAAAAGCCGCTTTGCCTTCTTGCGAAGAAGGGGTCACTTGAAATGGTGTTCCGCACCAGGCTCGGATAAGCCCCCGTGTTGTGATCGCGGAAATAGAAGTACCCGACTCCATGGTAATCGTTGCCACCACCGCGCGTCACAATGTTGATCGCGCCAAATGCGGTAATACCAGTTGACAGGTCGAAGTTCGTGCTCGAGAGCTGGAACTCCTGGACCACTTCCTGAGAAAAGTTTTGGCCAGTGCCTCCTTCTACCGGGTTGCGGATATTGCCGCCGTCCACCGTAATCGCAGTGTGCGACGCCGGACCGCCCAAAACGGAAACGTTAAACTGTGCGTTAAACTGGGCCGGATTCCCGGGAGCCACGGTCACGCCCGGTTCCAATTGGGCTAGATTCAAGAAGCTCCGTCCATTGAGGGGGAGATTGTCGATCTGCGTCCGCGTCACAACTCCCTGGACCGTGTTTGACTCGAGATTAAGAGCAGGCCCTTCAGCCTGGATGTCGACCACTTCCTTAGTGGCCCCCACCTGCATCGCAACATTAAGATTCGCCGTGGCGCCGGTTAGAACTTCAGCCGTGCGAACGCTCGCTGCAAACCCCGAAGCCTCGATCCGAACCTCATAAACGCCTGGTGGCAGGGACGGCGCAGAAAATGATCCATTCTCGCCGGTCTGGGTCACACGGGAAGCTCCCGTGTCTTTGTTTGTCACTGTTATCGTGGCCTTTTGGATAACTGCCCCCGAGGGATCGGTGACTGTGCCTGCGATGGTTCCGGTTGGAACCTGCGCCATGACGGGAAGGGTCGTCCTTGCCGCGAACGTCAACAGCGCAACTATGAGTATTGAGAGTTTGAACTTCATGTGCATGCTTGTCTCCTTTTCGATTACTGTGAGCGGGTAACGCTTCAAGCCGATCCCCTTTTATTAGCGGATTCGACTACTACTGAATTCAGCGAATGGCGGCACGGGAGAGGCAGGTAACCAGTCGCTCAGACTCCATCGCTTGCATGAGGCCGGTTGAGAACAGTCGCTATGATTCGATCCCACGACGCGACCCCATAAATAAGCGACAGAGCGGGGAGCACACGGCATATGATTTGGTTTCGACGCCGCGCTTGTCAAGCTGATTCGCGCAGCAGTCAATTGTCGTAGCCTCGTTGCCCGGGCTCGGCGTTTGCGTAAGGCACTTCCCCACCTGCGCGCCTGACTCTGAGGCTTGCGAACACTTTCCAAAGAGAACTATCCAACGGCACTTGTTTACCGACCGTCCGGTCGGTCCGGCACCACTCGGATGTTATGCCAGGCAACTACTCGTTGTCAAATCGGGGGGATCTGGTACTGGGGAATCTCTTGCGAAACAAAAGAAGACAGCGATTTCCTTGAGCGAGAGGGTGCCTGAGACTATTATGGCCGCGACGGGGCCGCAATCTTCGGTTTACAGCCCGATCGAATCGAGATCGTTAGGAGGGATAATGTCGAGATGGCTTACACCCCTGATGGCAGTCACCCTGCTGCTCGGACAGCTCAGCCTTATGCCTCCCGCCGCGCGCGCAGAAAAGCGCGGCCTGAAAATCGGAGTCGCCGCGCTGCCAATTACGCCTTTCGGACAGAATCGTGATTGGGACGGGACCATCACTGAATCAGGTGTTTGGGGCGAGAGGTTCACCGATACCAATCACAACGGCCGCTGGGACACAGGCGAGCCATTTGAAGATGATCCAGGCAATGATGTGCTCGACTCGAGCTCCAAGGGCAAGTACGACGGGATATTCCTCGCCGGCTTTGGCAATAACCGGCTGGCTACCGGCAAGCACGATGATCTTTGGGCGCGGGCAATCGTTCTCGAATACGAAACGACCAGGATTGCGATAGTTTCAATCGATGTCATCGGCTATTACTCGAAGGCAAACTACTACGGACTTGGCGAAATCAAGAAGCTCGTTGATCCGAAGCTCGGCGTGACCGAAATCCTGGTCGCCAGCACCCACGATCACGAAGCTCCTGATACCATCGGAGCGTGGGGACCGAACGCGCTCAGCGACGGAAAGTACCCGAAGTACCTGCGATTCATCGATCGGCAAATTGCTAAAGCCATCAACAAAGCGGCCGCCTCAACCGTGCGCACGGTGATGAAGCTCGGGAGCACGGACCCGCTGGTCTCTCCATCAATCGCGGGAATGCAAACACGCACCCGGGGGCGGCCCCCCGACTTCTTCGATCAGGAACTGCGCGTGATGCAGTTCTTCGACGGCTCGGGAACAACTCTCGACCGAGTGCTCGCCACCATCATCAACTGGAACACTCACCCTGAGTCGATGGAGAGCGGAAACACGCTTATCACATCGGACTTCCCTCACGCGGTGCGCGAGGCCGTCGAGAAGAAGTACGGCGGCACCGCGATCTACATCAGCGGCGATATTGGCGCGGTCGAGATCATCGGGGACTCGAACAACAAGGAAGATGATCGCATTCGATTCGACGGGAAAGAGTATCCCTTAAAGCCGGGCAGCAAACGCCCCGACTACACTTTTGAGCGGACCGAAGCCATCGGCCGCGATGTGGCAAAGGCGGTATTCGATGCGTTGGGCCGAAGCGAGTGGAGCGGCGTGTCGGGAATCGAGTTGAAGAAAGCTACGCTGCGAGCGCCCATGGACAACGCGGGCTATTTGTTCCTCGCCAGCAAAGGCGTGCTTGATACGATGCCAATTCCTCGCGAGGGTGAACGGCCTGACCTTGAAACGACTGTCTATGCGATCACGATTGGCGATGCGCAGATCATCACTACTCCCGGCGAGTTGTTTCCCGAAGTCTTCTACGGCGTGGAAAAGTATCGCCGCCGCGACTGCGCCGGCGCCGACACCAGGCGTCCCGCGGAACCCGGCATACGCGATCGCATGACTAAGAAATACAAGTTCGTCTTTGGGCTGTGCCCGGATGAGTTCGGCTACATCGTTCCGGGTTATGATTTCCTCCCGCCGTCGCCGGATCCGGCGCGGGGGCTTCGCCAGGCGCAGGACCCGTGCAAATCGGCCGGGTCGCCGGACCACTATCACGAGACGAACTCCGCCAGCTCGCAGCTCGCAGCGCTATGGGCGTGCGCAGCGGCGGAACTGCTTGACGGGAAGATGCCTGATTCGGCAGCTTGCAGAAAGTAGCTGCTCTTTGCGTTCTTCGCGAGTCTTTGCGTGCTTTGCGCGAAACGAGTTTTTCCACAGATGCTAACTGCAATTACCCGCCAGGTCAGTCCGAGCATTAATCGGTGCGAGCTGTCATTTCATGCGAGGCAGCCGATCGATGTGGCCAAAGCCATCGCTCAGCATGAAGCGTATCAACAGTGTCTTGCCGAACTCGGTGTTCATATGGTTTCGCTGCCCGCCGAACCGGATCTGCCAGATGCCGTGTTCGTTGAAGACCCCGTGGTCGTTGTCGAAGAAGTCGCGGTCATCTCCGTTATGGGGGCGCCGAGCAGGCGGCCTGAAGCGAAGAGCCTCGCCGACGCGCTCTCTCGATACCGGCCAATAAGATTTCTCACCGAACCCGCGACACTGGATGGAGGAGACGTGATGCGCATCGGCCGGACGGTCTTTGTCGGCTCATCGAAGCGGACCAATAGCGAAGGCATTGCGCAGTTGGGCGACATACTTCGGCCCTACGGCTACCAGGTGAATCCTGTCGCGGTAACAGGCTGCCTACATCTCAAAAGCGCGTGCTCATACGTTGGCAACAACACGATTCTCATAAACCGATTGTGGATAGATGCGCAGCCACTCTTGAATTTTGAACTGATCGATGTACCAGACGAAGAGCCGGCCGCAGCGAACGTGTTGCTGGTGAAGGAGGTTGTCGTTCTTCCGCAGTCTTTCCCGCGGACACGCGCTGCGCTCGAGCGACGCGGCTTTCGAGTGAAACCGATAGATGTGTCTGAGTTGCAGAAGGCCGAAGCAGGCGTTACTTGTACGAGTTTGATCTTCGATGACATGGGAGCGCAGGCATCCCGGCCTGCCTCCCTCAGCTAACGTCCATTATTGTTTCGAGCTACTACCAGCAGGCAGGGATGCCTGCCCTCCCAGGCCCTTCACATCCCACTTCATCACGTCCGGCCAGTGGTTCTCGCTCAAGAAAGTGAGGTAGGAGCTTTCGCCCTCCAGGTAGTAACCCAGAAACGCGACACTGTAAGAGTTGATGATCTCGTAAG
>DATLWF010000065.1:0-8767 GCA_035576605.1 Blastocatellia bacterium
TCAAGGATGCCCGGATCCACACGAATCGATAGGTATCTCGACTTGCCAACAACATCCTTATACAATGTGGCCCGTTTGGGCCGGCGCTTGATAGGCCGAATGGGGAGATCTTATGTGGCAACGCAACACTACTGGAATCAATGCAGGCGCTGAACGAGGATTCGCAGCCAATCCCGGAATGTCTCGCTGTATAATCCTGGCGTTTGTCTTGACCTTAATCTCGTTACCAACCCCAGACTCTACGGCATTCACTCAGCAATCGGTGCAGGACCGTTTGGAACGATTTCGTAAGATGTCCGTGGATGCCGAGACAAAGGGCCTGGCCGAGCCGTTCAAAGGGATCACCACCAACGGACAGATAACGCCTGGGCTGTTCGCCATTCACTCGACGGGCGTCTCGACCGAACCCGTCCAAAAAGCGGCCGGCGCTTTCCTCTCCGCCTTGAGCGTAGATCAGCGGGCTAAGACGATGTTCTCTGTTGATGACCCGGAATGGCGCAAGTGGATGAACCAGCATTTCTACGTCCGTCAGGGCGTGAGCTTCAAGGATATGAGCGACGCTCAGCGCGAGGCAGCGTTCGGGTTGATGCGCGCGTCGCTCAGCGCGAAGGGCTTGAAGCAGACGCGCGACATCATGCGGCTCAATTACACATTGGGCGAGTTGAACGGCAACGACTTCGAGCAATATGGTGAATGGCTCTACAACATCACCGTGATGGGCACGCCTTCTCCGAAGGAACCCTGGGGCTGGCAATTGGACGGGCACCACGCGATTGTCAACTACTTCGTGCTCTGCGATCAGGTGGTGATGACGCCGTTCTTCGCCGGCTCGGAGCCCGCGATCGCCACTTCAGGAAAGTACAAAGGCATCAGTGTTCTGCAGGACGAGCAGAACAACGGGCTGGCTATGATCAACGCGCTCAAGGAGGATCTCCGCAAGAAAGCGATACTACAAATCTCCAAGACCGGAAACAACAACCTCACTGAAGCATTCAAAGACAATGTCGTTCTGGACTACGCCGGCGTTCGCGCCTCGGAACTATCGAAGCAGGAGCGGAAACAATTAGTTGATCTGATCGCGCTGTACGTAGACAACATGGACGACGGACACGCGCGCGTTAAGATGGATGAAGTCCGCCAGCATATGGACAACACGTGGTTCGCGTGGATCGGCGGCACTGAACCAACAAGCGTCTTCTATTATCGTATTCACAGTCCGGTGATCCTTATCGAGTTTGACCATCAACTGCCGGCCAATCTGAGGCCAACCGGTACGGGCCCGCGCGTCCCGAATCGCGAGCACATTCACGTAGTAGTGCGTACCCCGAACGGGAACGATTACGGCAAGGACTTGCTCCGGCAGCACTACCAACAGCACAAGCACGGCAGCTAAATGGCATTGAGAGCTTCTGGTGATTGGCAAAACACCCGAGCCTGATTCATCTCGACGCGGACCCACTGCCTTATTCCTGATCCCAGGCGATATGCAGCGGCAGACCGGGGGCTCCTTGTACAACAAAAAGCTGGCCGAGGGTTTGACCGAGCGAGGCTTCCGGTTGGAGCTGGCAACCCTACCGGACTTGCCTTATCTCGCCGGCCTCGCAGTTGGTGTGGTCATCGCTCCGCTGATATTGATTCGACTTGCAATTCGGAAGTATGACGTAGTGATCGAGGATGGATGGGCTCATCCCACAACATTCGCGTTCAATCTAGTGTGTTGGCTTACCGGCAGGGTCCGACTCGTAATGATAGTGCACCAGGTCAGATGCCGCGCAACGAAGCCGCCCGTCAGATTTATAGTGCGCATGTTTGAGCGGATTGCTTTGCGCTCCGCCCGACTGATCGTGACGGTGAGCGACTTCATCAGCAGCGAAGTCGAACGACTGGTCGGAAGCAACGAGCGGATTGCCCTGGCGCGCCCTGGTTCGGCTCCGCTTCCGGATACCGAGTGCATTCCAGAAGAGTCCGGGGATGAACCGCTGCGACTCCTTTTTGTGGGAAACTGCACTCCGCTCAAAGGGCTCGATCATTTGATCGAAGCTCTGACCTTGCTTAGAGATATTCATCTCAGACTCGACATAGTCGGAGACGTGAGTCTTGAACCCCACTACTACAAGAGGCTGGCGCGTCGCGCAAAGGCGCTGGGTATGACGGAAAGAGTAACCTTTCACGGGGCAATTCCTCATGAGGTCCTCGGCCGCTTTTATTCGCGAGCCGACATATTCACTTTTCCATCGTTGTATGAGGGTTATGGCATCGTGTTGGCCGAAGCGATGCAGGCGGGCCTGCCGATCGTTACAACACGGATTGGGCCGGTCAATGAGATAGTTCGAAAAGATGATAATGCTCTGCTTGTGGCGCCGGCGGATTCTGCGGCTCTCGCCGGCGCCATCAGAAGGCTCGCCACTGATCCCATGTTGAGAGACAGCTTCGGTCGACGTAGCCGTGAACTGGCTGGCTCGCTTCCAACGTGGAAACAGACCTGCGACAGCGTATGTCAGAACTTCGCGATCATCATGCGGACCATTCCCGGTACCAGGCAAGCGACGAACAGTATTCCGACACGGATAAACCGTTGAAACGGTTCCGGATGAGCCGGGCAGCCACGGGCACCCACTGAAGGCGCGTGTTAATGAGAACGCTACCCGCCTGGACGAGTGCGCTGTCGATGTCAAGCACATCGTCATAGGACAAGTCCTTCATCTGAATTACACTCATCACGAGCAGGGCACGTGGATGAAAGGCATTCACCGCGGTGCAGCTGAGAACAGGAATCCCGCTAGCGGTGGTGAAAGCTTTTCACCCGGGTAATTTTTCCGCGAAGGGAGAGATCGCCGCTTTGACCGCGGAGCCTTCGTGGGTATAGGTTGATTACAGTAACGAGCTGAGGAGGTTTCCGCTTTGAAAAGAGCTTTCGTTCTCGCACTCGCTTGCATAATCCTCTCGTCCGTTCCTGCGACTTCTCAGACCAAGCGTCGCACTACTCAAAAGCGCACTGCAACCGCCAAGACGTCTTTTGAAGAAAAACAGCAGGCTGAAATCCGATCCGGTCGCGAGCAAATAGCAACTCAGATCAAGACATTAACACAGTTCCTGTACCTGTTTGGGAATGTCTCGAAGGGCATCGAAACCGCTGAACAGGTCAGCCGCAATCACGAGGAAACATCTGTGGGCATGTCTGCGGAGCGGATCGCGCAAAGCAAGGCCAAACTGAGGGACAGCATTAAGACCGTGCGGACTGGTCTCGATCAACTCGAGTCGAGCTTTCGTCTCAACCCGGTGCTGCAAAGCTACTACCCGAATCTGGCAGGGGTGGCTCGGCTCGGCCAGACTGCCGAGAGTCAAGCCGCGGCTGGCACTTTCGATCAGGCGGGTAGATCGCTAATAGCGGCGGTGAATAAGCTTGCGGATGCTTTGGTGACGCTTCGCTAACCGACGCGAGACACACTTCCTAACGCTCCTTCAATCTGAGGCGCCTTTGGCATCGCGGAAAACGCTGGTGTCGCCCGTCCCCTTCATCAATGACTTCTGCGCTGAAGCCCACTCCGAGAGGCGAACCCGGTAAGCTGCGACTCGGTCAGCGTAGAGCGAAGACCGATCCGTCGACTCCGCCGCATCCGCACATAAGTCGAACAACTTCGATCGGTCCGATTCCAACTCGTAAATGTATTTCCAACAACCATCGCGCAGTCCCATAAGACTCAGAGAATAGTCTGTGTAGAACAGCGCCATGCTTGACTGGCCTTCGAGAGCGCTCAATCCCTGATATCCAGCAGGCGGCGTCGAGCCGATGAGATCGAGAATCGTCGGCGCGGTGTCGATCAGGCTGATCGGCCGCGTAACGTGCTCCGGTTCCTTGATCAAACCCGGCGCGGCGATCAGATATGGAACCCGGATATTCTCATCGTAAAGAAAGAGTGAGTGCCCAAAATTGCCTTCGTGCTGGCCGAAAGCCTCGCCGTGATCGCCGAATATGACAAACAACGTGCGCTCTTCGAGGCCGCGCTCGCGCAGACCTTTGATCAAACCACCCAGCGACTGGTCCGCGTAATACAGCGCGTTGAGGTAGCGATCAGACTCCGTTCGTTCCGGAAAAGGCCCGGGCTCGGGAGTGTCATAAGGATGATGCCCTGCAATCGGCAGATAGGTTAAGAAGAAGCGCTCGCCGCTTTTCAGCGAGTCAATCCACGCCAATGCTCGGCGGACGGTCGATGGTTCATCCACCCCGAAGCTTGACTCGCGATTGCCGCCGATCGCCCCCGCATCCTCCAGAACTTCGTAGCCGCGATTCTCAACCACCGCTTCCATCCCCAGGTACATGAAACGGCCGGAGTGAAAGAGGGCTGTGCGATAGCCTGCCTGGTTGAGCGCGGCGGCAATCGATGGGGTCGTGATTCGCCCGTAGCTCTCCGCCTCGGTATCCATCGCCGGATAGCGCGAGCAGAGTACCGAGAAGAACCCCTTGATGCTTTCCGGATAGACCGAGTAGGCGTTCTCAAAGATAACGGAGGCGCCGGCCAGCTCCGACAGATTGGGCATAGGGTCGGTGTCCCCGCCAGGCGTTCGCAAGTACTGCTGCACGTATTGGGCGCCCGCAGATTCGAGCAGGATCAAGATCACATTGCGTCCCGAGGCCGCTCCGCGCAGCTCAGACAGATCCTCGGCCTGTGAATTGTTCCCGAGCGGGCCGGCACGCCAATGTGCGGCGGCTTCGACATCGCCGGCACGCGCGGTTATGCGCGGAAGCGCCGTTGTCGCGAGCGCCGTTATCGCGTTGCGGCCCATTCCGACGGTATCGACTCGCGACGTTGCAAGCGGCCCGAGCGCCGCCAGGATCAGAGCCGCCAGAATCACCCCGAAGATGCCAGGCGCGCTGCGACTCTTCCATCGAAGGCGTCGGAACGTCCGGCGTAGAAACAGCGGAAGCGCCACGCCGCTTGTCAGCACAAGAAACATCAACGAGAGGTTGGCAGCCGTCGCGTGATGCTTGATCGAATCCGAAAGCGCGCCGCGCGTGGCGCCCAGCATCGGCCAGGTGAGCGGCGAAGAAAGCACGCGCGCTACAGGAACATTAATCGCCACGTATGCGACCGCCGCTCCGTAAAGAATCCAGCCCGGAACGTCACTCGTCTTGAACCTAATGAGCAAGCGATCGAGCAACGCGAACGCGAGCGCGACCAGCAGGTCCTGCCAGAAATAGGCTAGCGGCGCCCAACCCGAAGGCTGAATCGGGCGGCCCGCCAGCATTGCAAGCTTGGCTATGATAAGCACGCCAAGCAGGGCGAGTCCCTTCATCGAATCACCAGATTCAAGCGTTTCAGAAGCAACCAGGAGACGACCGCGCTCGAGCCCCGGCGCCGCCAGATCCAGTCATGCACAAGCATCACAGTGGCCGGAGGTCGCTCGTAAATCGCTCGTCGGTCGCCGTCAAAAGCAAGCGGTATGACGAGCAGATCGAAATCACACGACGTCCCGGGCTCAAAACGTTCATTGACGAATTCCTGAGAGCCCTGGGAGCGTACCTGGGAGCGCAGGCATCCTTGCCTGCCTTCTTGTTCCGTCGCGACAGTACCACGGAGCCGGCAAGGATGCCTGCGCTCCCAGGTGCCCTCCCAGGAGAGAAAGCTCTGCGCGACCGCAAGATTGCCGGCGCTCTGGTCGATCAGCACCAGCTTCGACTCAGGCAGCAGTCGTCTCAGAATCAAAGCCGTTCTCGGAAACAGTCCACCGCCGACAATCCCGATTCGACCCGCGGGAGGCAGCTCGATTAACAAGCTGCGGAAAGCTCGCTCATGGCGCTCGAGCACGAAACGCTGAAGAGCCGGGAATCTCAGGACGATGCGCTCGAGCGCGCATAAGTTCAAAAGCTCCAGCCATCGCAGAACCGCCGGCCAGCGGCTCGCGTCAGCCTGCGTCCTCCGATGTCGAGGCAACTCTCGCCAATTCGCCGCCGGTCGCGCGTGATGCTCGATGTGATACCCATCGTTGAACAACAGGAAGTTATACAACCAGCCATAGTGACTGACCGTACCTCGAGCATGTTCGTAGTGTCCCTGCAAATAACAAAGCCCGAGCCCGACTAAAAAGCCAGGCATGTAAACGATCAACATAAAGTCCGGAGCAAGGAAGAGCAGCGCTCCCCACAGAGCGATCACTGCGCCAAAGTCGAGCGGCGCGACCTTCAGGTCATGCCGCTCGCGCCGACCCTCGATCGCGGAATGATGCGCCAGGTGGCGCGCACGCCACAGCGATTGTGGGAAGCCAAGCACAAACGAGAGGTAGCACGAGAAGGCGGCGTTCAGCGCTCGCCTTTGGAAGAACGGCCGGTGGATGAAATGGTGCGAGATCGTGTTCGCGTTCCACCACAGCCCAACGGCAACCAGCGGGATGGACGGCCACACCAGGAGCAGAGCGCCATGCGCCAGCGCAAGCGCGACCGGCAGAGCATCCCACGTGGCCCGCCTCGCCTGCCCGAGCACACGTGCGGCCATTGCTAATGCTCCCTGGGAAGCGATCGCAGGTCACGTATCGGCTGGTAATCTGTTCCCCTATCGCTGATCCTGGCGAGGACGGAACCGATCGGATAGACATCCGGATCGGCCGGTTTGTCTTGAGCCTTCCGAAGACGGACGGGCTGATATCGCATTCCGAAGCCGATGATCTGATCTGTTCCGGCTACCGTCTTCAAGTCCGCCCATTCCTTCCGGCAGACTTCCTCCTTGCCCGGCTTGAGGGAAAAGTAAAGGTAGCCGCGCTGCGGCGCCCGGTAGAAGTTGCCATTCTCTCTTCCCGCGAGCGCGAATGCGCCCCATATCTGAATCCGCTCGGGTGCCTTCGCGTTGGGCTCGAAGACGACTTTGTCTAACCGGGCGAAGATCCCGATGGGGTCAGAATACGCATCGGTTTTCAGCGTAAGAACGGAAAGCGCGAAACAGGCGATGATCATCGCGATCAGGATCGGTCTGAGCTTCATAAGCAAAGGTCTCCTTTCGGCGTTTTGCCATTAGACGGAGCTGCCGTGCGGTTTCTTCCCTGAGAGAACTTGCGTCGATCGCGTTGATTATACCTGGTCAGCTCAGTCCCGCGAGGCGTTTTCGGAATTTGAACACGCCCAACTTCAGTTGGGGGTTCTTTAATTTCGGCCTACGTCGAAACGCCCGCCTCTCCCCAATTGTTATTCTTTTCGCCTCGCGTCGCGAGGTAAGAGAGATATCAAAACAAAGAGGACCTGCTGCTTCGGCGTGGGCTGATGCTAATGATCCCCCAACTGAAGTTGGGGGCCAGCAGGTATTCCGGCTGAGACTTACCATCAAAACCAGCGAATCGCAATTTCGCAGGCCTGGCACCCAGCCGGCACTCCAGCGGAGACTTACCACAGCCGGCACTCCAGCGGAGACTTACCATCGAAAAACCAAATCGCAATTTCGCAGGCCTGGCACCCAGCCGTACTCCGAGTTGAGACGGAATCGCAATTTCGCAGGCCTGGCACCCAGCCGGTACTCCGGCGGAGACTTACCATCAAAAAACCTGCGAATCGCAATTTCGCAGGCCTGGCACCCAGCCGGTGCTCCGGCTGACCCCAACTTCAAGTTGGGGGGTGTTGCGGGAGTTTCGCACATTCTAGTCAGAGGGTATGTTCAAAAACCTGGTGCGCACCTCACACGCGATCCGGCTTTACAATCTCCCTTGAATGGGGATAAGTTCGCTTCCCGTGTCGATGCCACTGCACCCAGTACTCCAACGCCGAGAGGACGAAAGTCATGAGACGAATCCTAATCACCGCAGCAATCGTGCTGACGCTGCTGGCGAGCGCGCTGGCACAAAAGGCCTCCGAGTCTCCGGTCTACTATCCGGCGGCCGGTGACAACTGGCAACGTAAGTCACCCGCCGAAGCCGGCTTTAGCCCTGAGCTGCTCGAACAGGCCGTCGCGTTCGCAAAGACTCAGGAGTCAAAACAGCCTCGCGACTTCTCAACGCAGGTGCAGACCTTCGGAGCGTTGCTGGGTCCGATGCCGAAGGAGCGCGCTGAAACCAACGGCATCATCATTCGCCACGGGTACATCGTTGCCGAGTGGGGTGACACCGCGCACGTCGATCCGACCTACAGTGTGGCAAAGAGCTTTCTTTCGACGGTGCTCGGACTGACGATCGATCGGGGAATGATCAAGAGCATCGATGATCCGGTGCGCAATTACATCAAAGACGGCGGCTACGATTCGCCTCACAACTCAAAGATCACCTGGCGGCATCACGCCAACCAGACGAGTGAATGGGAAGGCACGATGTTTGGCAAGTCGCACGACTTCATCGGCGTCGAGCAGTTTGGCAGAGGACGCCGCGAGCCTCGCGAGTTAAAGGAACCGGGAGAGTTCTACGAATACAACGACGTGCGCATCAACCGCTTCTCGCTGTCGCTGCTGACGCTCTGGAAGCGGCCGTTGCCTGAAGTGATCAAACAATATGTGATGGACCCGATAGGTGCTTCAACCACGTGGCAGTATCACGGCTACAACAACTCTGACGTGATGATTGACGGCAAGAAGATGACCTCAGTGAGCGGCGGCACGCGATGGGGCGGCGGGTTGTGGATCAGCACTCGCGACGAGGCTCGGTTCGGCTACCTGTTCCTGCGTCGCGGCAAGTGGGGCGGCAAGCAGATTGTTTCCGAAAAGTGGGTTCAGATGGCGACGACTCCGGGCCCGCTCGGACCGGACTACGGATTCCTATGGTGGTTGAACACACAACGCAAGCAGTGGCCGTCCGCACC
>DATLWF010000066.1:0-9827 GCA_035576605.1 Blastocatellia bacterium
AGCGGATCCAGATAAGTTTCGCGAAGGATCACAGGTCGGGAAGGGCGGCTTGCCCCCGCTCGTCTCAATTCGGAATCAGCGGGGGCAAGCCACCCTTCCCAACCTGTCATCATTACCTGAGATTCGTCCTGGTCAATGTCAAGAAGGCGCGAAAGTATGCAAATTGACGACGCAGGTTGAATCCTCAGTTGGGCCACAATGAGTCGACAACTCTACTTACGAGCCGCTGGTCTCGCTTCAACTTTCAGGTTTTCTTCAAACAACTTAAAGATCCGCTTGTATTCGTCGGCCCAGCTCGTCGGCTCAAGGAAGCCGTGGTCTTCAACCGGAAACACCGCAAGCTCCCAATTCGTCTTTCGAAGCTCGATCAAGCGCTGCACCAGACGAACCGTGTCCTGAAAATGCACGTTTGTATCAACCATTCCGTGACAGATCAAAAGCGCGCCTTTTAAGTTCTGCGCAAAGTAGATCGGCGACGACTGCTTATAAGACTCAGCATCTTTCTGCGGGACGTTCAGAATGTTCGACGTGTAGCCGTGGTTGTAATGGGCCCAGTCGGTCACCGGTCTTAACGCTGCGCCGGCCGCGAACACATCAGGCTGAGTGAACAGCGCCATCAGCGTGATGAACCCGCCGTAGCTCCCGCCGTACAACCCTATCTTCTTCGCGTCAACGCCTTGCTCGCGAACCATCCACGCCGCGGCGTCGACTTGATCGTCGAGGTCCTTGCCGCCCATATGACGATAGATCGCCGTGCGCCAGTCGCGCCCGTATCCCGACGACGCGCGGTAATCAACGTCCATAACCAGGAACCCGTTCTCCATCAGGAAATGATGGAACATGTATTCCCGAAAATAGCTCGACCAGTAGCGGTGAACGTTCTGCGCGTAGCCAGCCCCGTGCACGAAGATCACCCCCGGGCCGCCTTTCTTGAAGTTCTTCGGCTTGTACATCCGCGCATATACTTCAGCACCGTCGCGCGCTTTGAAAGTCACGATCGGCGGATCGATCCAGCTGTAATTCCAGAACTCAGGCGCCGGTGATGACGTGATCTTCTTTGCTTCGGCGCCCGCGCGATTCTCGGCGACGTAAAGCTCGGGCGGCTTATTGCTGTAAGAGTAAATCAGCGCCAGCATCTTCTCGTCGGCAGACACGAAGGCCTGATTGCCGCCCGGCATTGAAGTGATCTTCGTACGCTCGCCGCCATCTGCCGGCATCGAGTAGAGGTGACGCTCGCCTGGATGCACTTCGCTGGTGGTCAGGAAGAAGCGGCTCCTGTCATCTGACATCTGAACGCCGGTCACTTCCCACTTGCCTGACGTGAGCTGCTTCGGCTCGCCGCCTTCATACGCCACCGTGTACAGATGCGCGTAGCCGGTGCGCTCAGATTGAAAGTAAATGTGCTGATTGTCTTTCATCCACCCCAGCGTGAACGCGCCCGGCCCATCGATCCACGCGTCGTCGTGCTCGGTCACGATCACTCGAGTCTTGCCCGTCGCCGGATCGAGCGCGAGGACCCAGCGGTCTTTGTTATCAGCGGCGCGAGCGGCCACGATTGCCCTTGTTCCGTCTTCGGACCATATCGGTTGCGAGAGCTGGACATCACGGTCGCGCGGTTCATTCATCCTTGGTCCCTGCCCGCTGCGCGCACCGGCCTGAGGCCCACGCCCTTCGCCTTCGCGCTGATCGGCCGCGGCTTTTTCTGCGGGCGGCGGCTCGAGCTTCTGTCCGTGATCCACCCATTTCACTTCACCGTTATCGACGGCGACAATCGCAAGCCGCGAGCGATTCTGGGTATCGCCGACTTTCGAGCGGCTGCCGATGTCCTCGGTGTATGAGGTCTCGGTGACATAGTTCGGAACGATCGTGCTCTTGGCGCC
The DNA here is from genome assembly GCA_035576605.1 of Blastocatellia bacterium. Classification (GTDB taxonomy): domain Bacteria; phylum Acidobacteriota; class Blastocatellia; order UBA7656; family UBA7656; genus Onstottus_A. The sequence goes on from DATLWF010000066.1 coordinate 1,881, forward strand.
GTCGCCTTGCTCGTTCACGGTTACGATCACCGACTTCTCATCGGGAGCAAGCTGGAGATTCACGGCGGTCTGGCGCGCGCCAAGCTGAAACGGTTTTCGCGGATGCTCACGCTTGCGCTTCTCTTCGTCCTGTTCGCGCTTCTCGGCGCGGCGCTTGATCACGTCGAGCAGGTCGCGCTCCTCTTTCTTCAAGTACTCCTGGCTGTCGGTCCCTTTTTGCTGACTGGCGTCCCCGCCTTGAGCTCGCTGACCGCCGCCTTGTCCTTGACCTTGTCCGCGGCCAAACCCTCCGCCTGCACCGGCGACTGGGGCGGGAGTTGGGGCTGCGCCTCCCGTGGTGATCTCGGTCATCTGCACAAGCGAGCCTGTTTCGAGTGACATCACGTACAGATTGCTGGCGCGGGTAAAGTAGATGTGTTTCTGGTCGCGGGTGAAGTGTGCGTTAGTTTCGGCGTCGGTGGTGGCAGTGATCTGGCGCCGCTGGTTTGCGATATTGTCGTAGATGAACACGTCTCCGCTGTCGACGAAAACTGTGAGCTTCTTGTCCCTGGAAGCCTCGCCGCCGATCGGAGGCCCGTTCTTAGCTTCCTCTTCGGTGAGCTTCTTCAAACCCGAACCATCGCGATTGACGACGTAAGTATCGAAGTCTTTCTCACGCGGCTCGTTCGCTTGTTTCCATTGAAAGTAGATGTGCTGGCTATCGGGCGACCAGTGGACGGCGCGTGGTTCGTTGCCCACGAGTCCCGGTCCTCGCATGATGTTGTCGATGGTGAGCTCGAACTTGCCGTTAGCGGACCCGCCGTTTGCGGGCGGTGAACTCGCGCCTTTTTGGCGAGCAATCGCTGGCCCGATTTGTCCCGCGGCAAGAAGAACGGTCAGAGAAAAGATAATGCTTCGCTTTCGAAGCTCGTGACGCCTGCTCATGGTGCCTCCGGATTCCACTGATTTGGGGGTCGCTTTGAGAAAGAGAATTCTAGGGCAGCAACATCGGAATGTGAAAGTGATCTTTCGGAGGAGTAATGCAGAAGATGAGGAGCGGACCAGCTTGGTGATCCGCCCTCGCTAGAAGTCACTTCACTCCGCCCATCAGACGCTTGACCGGACGGCTGATCAACAAGAGGATCAACCCCGCGGCTCCTACCCAAAGTGCGACGGAGCCGAACAACTGAACGAGACCGAAGCTCCCCATCTTTCCGGCCAGCAGGCCCGCAATCAGATTCCCTAACGACGTAGCCATAAACCAGATGCCCATCATCTGTCCAACAAGCTTAGCGGGCGACAACTTGGTCATCGCGCTTAAGCCCACCGGGCTGAGGCAAAGCTCGCCCGTCGTGTGGAAGAAGTAGGTCGCAACCAACCAGCCCATGCTGACCTTGGAAGGATTCGCCGGGTCGCCGACGTAAACCGAAGCCCATGCAATCACCCCAAACCCGACGCCCAATTGTACGAGGCCGAGCGCGAACTTCGCCGGGATCGATGGCGCTCGCTCGCGGAGCTTGACCCACAGCGCCCCGAAGACCGGGGCGAATAAGATTACGAGAATAGGATTAACCGACTGGAGCCACGAGGTCGGCATTTCCCAACCGGCGACAACCCGATTGGTCAATCGCTCAGCAAACAGATTCATTGACGAACCTGCTTGTTCATAACCCGCCCAGAACATTGTCGCGGCTACAAACAAGACGAAGATAACTCCAATGCGTTTCTTCTCGATGGCGTTGAAGCCGCCGAAAAAAATCTGGTAACCAAAATAGCTAATTGCGAGCAGTGGAATAAGGAAACCGAGCGATTTCGCAGCGCCGAGCGGGGAGACAGCAATCGCGCCCCTCGAATTGAGCAGCACAATGATCGCGATTATCAAGACGGCGCCGCCAAGCGCAGCCAGCAGCATTCGGTTCGCGGCAGCCTTATCCGAAGACTTCAAGTCCCTCAGGCCCCCGTCGCCTAGACGCTTATAACCCATCCGGTACTGGATCACTCCCAGAACCATCCCGACACCGGCGGCGCCAAACCCCAAATGCCAATTCACCTTCTCGCCCAGGTATCCGCATAGCAACGGTCCGATGAAAGCGCCGAGGTTGATGCCCGAATAGAAGATCGAGAACCCGGCGTCACGCCGCACGCCGCCTTCGGGATATAAGTCGCCGACAATGGCGCTCACGTTTGGCTTAAGAAGGCCTGTGCCGATAACGATGAGCACCAGGCCCGCATAGAAGGTTCCCACCCAGCCCAGCGCCATGCTGAAGTGCCCGGCAGCTATGATGATGCCGCCGATGAACACCGACCTGCGATGGCCTAGAATCCGGTCGGCGATCCAGCCTCCCGGAAGTCCCGACAGGTATACGCTTGCTGTATAAAGGCCATAGATGGCCGTCGCCGTGGGATCGTCGAGACCGAACCCGCCTTTCTGCAAAGTAGCGGTGAGGAACAGCACGAGCAGCGCGCGCATGCCGTAGTAGCTGAATCTCTCCCACATCTCGGTGAAGAAGAGCGTGCTGAGCCCTGCCGGCTGGCCTCCGATACCGGAGGTGTCGAACACTGCTGGTTCTGTTCCAACGTCTGTCGCCATTTGTGACTGTCTCCCCTCGCAAAATAGAATCACACGCCCGGCATCGCTTTCTTCAACGGCCTCAAAAGCACCAGCAACACTACCGCCATCACCATCGCTGCCGCGCTTAGCACGAGCCAGAACGTCGAGTGCTTCCACTCAGTCCAGAACACCGCGATCTGTGTGAGCTTGTTCCCGAGACCGGTCGCGACAAACCACCCACCCATCATCACGCCTCTAAAACGCGTCGGCGCGACTTTGGACACGAGCGACAGCCCCATCGGCGAAAGCATCAACTCGCCAAGCGTCAGCACTCCATACGCGCCAAACAACCAGACCGGAGACACCTTAAACGCGCGAATATTGTCGCCGATCACCGTAGCTTCGCCGGTTTTTGCGGCGATGAAAAACACCAGGAATGCTAGCGAGGTCATAGCCATTCCGAGAACCATCTTGGTTGGCGTCTTAGGCTCTTTGCCTTTTTTGGCCAGCCACTTCCAAAACGTTATGAGCGGTAAGGTCAGGATGATGACCCACCCGGGATTAATAGCGTTCGAGATTATGCCCCTGACGTTCCAGTTGGTGTTCTCATCCGCCCAGTAGGTTATAGTCGTGCCGTTCTGATGAAAGACCATCCAGAATACGACCACCACTGCGAACACCACGACCAGCGCGCCGATTCGCTTCCACTCGGCGACAGCCTCCATCGCGCTGTGTTTGTCGGCGGCTTTTGACTGCGAAGCGGCGCTCGGCTTCGCCGCGCGATACTTGTCGTCCTCGAGGTAGTGTTTGAATCGCCAGAGAATTGTTACCGAGATAACCATCCCAAAGGCAGCCACTGCAAACGCAGGATGAAAACCGAATCTCGCTTGCACAATCGTCGCAACAATCGGAGCGAGAAATGCACCAACGTTGATGCCCATGTAAAACAGATTGTAAGCGCGATCCTTGAGATGGCTCCCGTCCGGATAGAGGTTCCCGACCATCGTCGAGACATTGGGTTTGAAGAATCCGTTGCCGATCACCAGACACGCCAGCGCGGCATATACAAACGCTAGCGAGCGCACCGAAAGCAGAAGATGACCAGCCATGAAGAAGAAGCCGCCTAGCATCACGGCTCTGCGATAGCCCAGCTTCTTGTCTGCAATCCATCCTCCGATCAGAGGACTGCAGTAAACGAACATCATGTAGTTCGCGTAGAGCGTCGAGGCTTGCGCCGGCGTCCACGCGAAGCCGTCGTTCGGGTCGCGCAGATACAGCGTGAACATCGACACCATCGTGTAGAAGCTGAAGCGCTCCCACATCTCGGTGGCGAACAGAACGTAAAGACCCTTCGGGTGCTTATCCAGATCCGGTCTGGTCTCGACGTCCTCGGAAATTGTTCTCATCGCCATGGATTTGCGACTCCCGCTGAAGCCTGATCGCTGGAATTCTGAGTGCTAGAAACTAGTGATCGCGGAGGGCCCCTCTTCTTGAACTACGGTGTTCAAGCTTCGAGGCGGTGCGAGCCGTCAGATTCTATATGACGGGCAACAGCAGCGGCAAACGGATTGGTATGAACTGCGCGGCGCGGTCATGAGCAGTTCCGTGAAGGCTCAAATGACACGAACTAGAAGAAACGTGCCGGCCTTTGCTCACACGCGCGTCGCCTTCATTCAGCCGAGACTCCTAACAGCGTAGTGATTGCTTTAGAGTTTAGACATTTCTATCCGGAATCCACCAACGCAGTTGGTGGATCGTTTCATACTCGGTCTAACAAAGGACCGGCATACGCCTTCACGTAGCCTGAACCATCCACCAACGCAGGAGATTGTGTAAAGAGTCCGGCTAACCGCGTAGCGGTGACCTCTCGATAGCACGGCGCGCATTAACAACGGCGGGCCGCGTAGCGCACCTGTTTGATTGCAGCACCCTTATGAGGAATTGGTGACCGCTACGCGGCCGCGCATTCCAACCGCCGCGTGCCATCGAGAGGTCACCGCTACGCGGTTAGCCGGACTTTTCACACAATCTCGCAAGTTGGTGGATCCGGGGCGGTTTGCAGGAATAACACTGCGGCGTTTAGTATGCGGCTGAGACTTGGAGGGGCTGGTCGGGCCAAGTCCAGCCCGAGTCGAGACAGACAGGTTCACTATGTTCGAATGGGATATTCACGGCAGGCACTTCTACATTCGCGATGTCGAGGGCGAGGCGGAGCATCACGCGATCGAGGAGATTCAGCAGGAAGCGTGGGGATTCAGCGATCTGGACATCGTGCCCGCGGCCACCCTGATTGCAACGCAGCACGCTGGCGGCATAGTCCTCGGGGCGTTCGAACGCGGCTTGATGATCGGCTTTGCTTACGCATTTCCCGCCTTCGAAGAGGGACGCACCTCGATGCATTCACACATGCTTGCCGTGCTAACCGAGTATCGAAACTTTCAAACGGGCTTTTACTTGAAGCTGGCGCAGCGTGAGCGCGCGCTCGAAAAGGGGCTTGACGAAATCACATGGACGTTTGATCCGCTTCAGAGTTTGAACGCGCATCTCAACTTCTCTAAGCTCGGCGTTGTGTCGCGCCGCTATCTTGTGAACTTCTACGGCGAAGCGAGCTCGAGCCCGTTGCATCGCGGGTTCGGCACCGATCGGTTGTGGGTGAGCTGGCTCCTGAACAGCGACCGCGTGAAGCAGTGCATATCGCGCAGTCCTTCGCAGCACGCGGCGAAGGTTGTGGAGGCATCGAACGATGCCGCGAGCCTCATTCAATCGGCGTTGATCTATAGCGAGGGCGCCCGCCCGCTGCTTGGCGATTTCAGCGGTAATCTCTCCGCAAACCGGTGCGCTATCGAGATCCCACACGACATCAATTCAGTAAAGGAGCGTGAACCCAAACTGGGAACCGAATGGCGAGAGGCGACTCGCGCGGCCTTCGTGGCTGCAATTGAAGCCGGCTTCCTGGTTGAAGGCTTTGCGCGGATTGAAAGTGATCGTGGTCCGCGATGGTTCTATTCGTTGAGCAAGCAGGACAGCCGATCGTGAATCGTCATTTCGCATCTCCGCGGTCCTTTGCGTCCTTGCAGTCCTTTGCTCCCCTGCGAACCTTGTTGGTTCACTTCATTCACGGATAGAATCTTCGGCAGATGTCGAGGAGATTCAATGATCGATCCTATGTGAGCGCTCTCGCAATCATTCTCCTTCTTCCTGTTGTTACGCTCGCGCAATCCAATCCGAGACCTCCCGGCTCGCCTCAGACCAAGCAGCAACGAAAAGCCGAAGCGAAGCAGAAAGCCGACCGCCGAGCCGAGCAGGAAGCACCCGCTGAAGCCGGAGCAACTTCGACCTCGCGCCTGGCCCTTCCGTTCAAGCGCGCATGGCAGTACCTCACAAACGAGGCCTCTACGCTTGCGCCCTCCGTCGACGACGCGCGAATCTATTTGCCGCTGGCCGGCGGTCGCGTCGTCTGCCTGGACCGCGAGACCGGATATCTGCGTTGGGCCAGCGATCCTGGAGGGATCATCACCGCGCCGGTTGCCGTTGGCGACAACTCTGTTTACATCGCGACGAATAAGCTCGCCGATGACGGATCCGAGGCGGGCGGCTCGCTGCGCGCGGTGGACAAAGCTACCGGCTTGACCGTATGGGTGAAAGACTACGCAAGACCGTTTACGTCGCCGCTGGAACTTGCCGCAAGACGGATTTACGCAGGGAGCGCCGATGGATCGTTCTACGCGCTCGACGCCAATAACGGCGATGTCGTCTGGAGCGTCGAGACACAAGACCTGGTTCACAGCCGCGCGCTTGTCATCGATCGGGTGATCTATTTCGGAAGTGATGATGGCGCGCTGCGAGCAGTCGAACCCGATCACGGTCAGATCATCTGGAAGTACCAGGCGGCCGGCAAGGTCATTGGCCGGCCGGCAAACGATGAGCGCGCCGTCTACTTTGGTGCCGGCGATGGCTACGTTTACTCGGTTGATATTCTGACCGGTAAGCTCAGATGGCGGTCACGCACCGGCGCCGCAGTCGAAGCATCTCCGGCGCTCGTGGGCGAGCGCCTGCTTGTCGCGTCGTTCGACAACTTCGTCTACGCCCTGTCTCGATCGACCGGTGACCGAATCTGGAAACGGCGACTTGAGAATCGCATAACTTCTGCGTTGATCGTTGAAGGCGACGCGAGCCTGGTTGCTCCCCTTCGCGGCGACTATGTTGCGGTCTTTCTGAATTCCGACGGCCGCCGCGTGAACCTCTATCGACTCGAAAAAGACTCCGAGATCGTCGCCGATCCGATCTTCTCAGGCGGCACGCTCGTGCTTGCGACGAACAATGGTCTTGTCGTCGCGAAGACTACGCGATCCGGCGACGGCCCCACGAACGCTGTCAAGAAATGATTCCTGAAAAACGAATCGCCGCCGCGCTGATGAAAAAGGTTGATTACCAACCTGATCATCCGCACAGCGGCGATGGTTCCGAACTAAATGGGGGGACCTAGTCCGAGGGGGCGCGAGGGCGACAGAACAACCGATTAAATGTGGGGGCTGCCCTGTCTAGTATCAATTGGCGTTCCAGAGTTGGCAGATTTATCACCCCGCCGCAATACTCTTTTGGATGCAAGAGAAATCAGCCATCACGATGGCTTGGCCGGGTAAGACCTATTGCCGGGTTCAGGCAGAATGAAATATGCAAAGCAACTGCAATGCTCTATATTGACCGAGCGATAAATGGCATAATGACAACGGTTGTCATTCATCGCATACCACCGCCTGTCACTCTATGCGATCAAGCTTTCGCTTGCGCCTTTGCGTTCTGAAACACCCGGCACATCCGCTCGACGCCATCAGCGATGGCCGCGGTTGATTCCTTCGAGTATGCGAGGCGCAATGTATTCGCGCCGCTGCGGTCGACGAAGAAAGGCTGGCCGGGCACATAGGCGACTCCGCTTTCGATCGCGTCGAGAAGCATTGCGGTCGCATCGGTTCCGGCAGCAAGCTCCATCAGGATGAAGAACCCGCCGATCGGTTTGGTCCATCGCGATCCCGCTGGAGCGAAACGCTCGAGCGCGTCGAGCATCGCAGCGCAACGAATCCGGTAAAACTGGCGAAGCTCAGGCAGGCGGCGCTCGATCAGCCCTTCACGAATTGCTTCGATGACTATTGACTGATCGAGCACGCTTGAAGACAGGTCGGCTCCTTCCTTGGCTAACTCGACCTTCGCGGCGATTTTTTCGGGGGCGCGCAGCCACGCAGTCCGCAAGCCCGGCGCAAGCACCTTTGAGAAAGTTCCCAGATACACAACGCGGTCGGGTCGCAAAGCTGCGAGCGGCACGAGCCGGGACGCGTCTTCCGTGAAGTGGAGATCAAAGTAGGCATCGTCTTCGATGATCAACAAATCGTGCTTGTCGGCGATGTCGATCAGTTCGTTGC
>DATLWF010000067.1:0-4277 GCA_035576605.1 Blastocatellia bacterium
CAAGGTTCTTAGCTCCATTCTCGACGATAGTTTTGCTATCGCCCTCACGATCCAATCACACAACAAGATCGTCGTTGCAGGATCTGCTTCAGCAAGAGACGGCTCCGGTACTGCGTTCGCCGTCGCGCGCTACAACAGCGATGGCAGTCTCGACGCAAGCTTTGGGTCAGGCGGCACAGCGACTGACGACTTCTTTGGCATCGGGAGCATTGTGCGCGCTGTCACTTTCAGGGCAGACGGCGAAATCGTCGCTGCCGGAAGCGTCCCGAGGGGCAAGAAAGGGTTTGACTTCGCTGTAGCGCGATACAAAAGCGATGGCAGCCTCGACACAAGATTCGGCGAAGGCGGGAAGGTCATTACAGAGTTGTCCAGCGACGAAGATGACGACGCGAATGCCGTTGCGATCCAGTCGGATGGCCAGATTGTTGTCGCGGGGACTACCGATACCGGCGACGAGTTCGCACTCGCGCGCTACAACACAGAGCAGGACTTTGCGCTTGCCTTCGAGCCTTCAAGTATCAATGCAGAACGAGGGACGACGGTTTCCGTGACGTTCCAAATCGCCCGCAAAGGCGGATTCGGAGGGATTGTTACTATCGCGCACTCCGACACGTCGGCTCTCAAGATCAGGGTGAAACCCGACTCGCTTTCGACGACAGATACAACAGTGAGATTCAAACTGAAGATAAAAGCCGGTACACCGACCGGACAACAACAGATTACGTTCACCGGAAAGAGTGATTCAGGGCTGGAGCGCACCACAACGCTCAACCTGGTCATAGAGTAGAAACAGATCGGAACGACACGACATAGATCCGAGATTCGTGTTATCCTAAGCGCCGGACGAACCAGCGACAGCCTTCCTTCTGGGTATACCACGATGTTCCAAGTAATCGTTTCCGTTGTTGTCCTGGCGTTCGGGCTAAATGGATTTGTCTTCACCTCGCCATCGAGACAATCGCCGGCTGACGAGCAGACGTTAAAGCTGAGGTCTGATCTCGTTCTCGTCGACGTGTTGCCCGTGCAAAAGAGGACCGGCCGCGTCATCGGCGATCTAAAGCGGGATGACTTCACGATATCCGAGGACGGAGTCCAGCAGACAGTCGCGTACTTCAGCAAAGACAAGTTGCCGGTCTCAGTAGTGCTGCTGGTAGACCGCGCGGGCTGCGTCAATCCATTCAACGAACAGATTCGTGCCGCCACCATCAAAGCCATTAGCCATCTCAAACCTGAGGACGAAGTCGCGATCATGACCTTCTCTAGCAAGGTCGCGCTGGTGCAGCCCTTTACGCGAGATCGCTCCCTGGTCGCCGACAAAATCACCGGCGTTGAGCGACAGCATCAAAGCGAACAGCATTACTTCAACGCGGCAATCTACGAAGCTTCCGAATACATGAAGAAGGCAGCTAATCCCGCCGGCCGCCGCGCGATCATTGTGCTCACAAGCCTCGAGGCGAGCATCGACTTCTCAAAGATCTCCGAACAGGAAGCGCTTCTCTCGGTTCTCGAATCCGGCGCAGTGGTGTCGGGGATTCTGGTCCAGACCCTGGGAGGGCGAATCGATCAAGGCATTCGCGGCAAGCCCACCAGCCTGCTTCGTCATCTCGGTTTGCGTTCGGGAAGCTTGAAGATGTTTGTCGACGAGACAGGCGGGGAACTGACCGGCGCTCCACCTGACAAGATTGACGCAACGCTCAATCGGCTGGTCGATAACATATCGGCGAGCTACTCGCTGGCTTACGCGCCCACGAACACGGCGAGAGACAGCAAACGACGCCGCATTCGCGTGGACATTTCGCCCGAGATCGAAAAGCGTGAAGGAAAGGTCGCGCTGCTCGCTCGGCACAGCTACGTGATGAGCAAAGATGCAACCGCGAAGAAATGACGCAGTTCCCTTTGCGGAACTTTGCTTCCCGGGCGTGACACGTTGTCAGACTCACCTGCAGGGTTGAGAGATCTACTGTGGAAGACCTCCGCTACGCAGATGCACGCGAAGGCCGACTGAACCGGCCGGCTTGCCTTCCGCTTCGATCTTCCATGTGATCTTTTGCCACTCATTCGCGTGCCCAGCCGGCGCGGTCAGGACTAGTTGAACGGAATACGTTTCGTGCGTGCCGACCGGGAACTCGGCGAATGTCGTTTGCTCAGTCCACCCCTCGGGCAGTTCCATCATCAGTCTGATCACTTTTGCTTGACCGGTTTCGTTTACGATCAACAGCGGCACATTCAAGGGCTGTCCACCGGCAACACCGACTTCGGGAGTGACCAACTCGGCGAGGTGCTCGATATTCTGCGCGCGCCAGAACTCTCGATAGAACGCCCACGGCCCGCCCAACTGCAATGAGATGCCGTCGCGAGGCGGCGGGCCGTAACCGCTCTTTGGGGCAAATGCGATAGCGCCCGGCGTCACGCCCTCAAAGACGTCCCCGGTGGTGTTTGATTTCACCAGCGACTTGCCCAGGACAAACCGCTCGGGCTCTTTGAGCGCAGTAAAATCGCCCTTCTCAATCGCCGTCTTGGCGACGTCGCCGACTCCGCGTTGTGTTTGATGAAAACTCCACTCGTCTGCAGACAACCGATAGTAGGGCACCTTGCGCGAAGTTGAAACCGCAGTCGTTTCGTACTTGGGACCCTTGCCTTCGAGGAAGTCGGTGTGATCCGCGTCGGAGAAATAATAGAGTTTCTTCGCTTGCCACGCTCGCAAGCCTTCGCCGTAATTGTTTATTCGCAGGCGCTGTCGGGGGGCGGCAACTTGCGAGGGAAAGACCGTGGGGTCGCCCGCCATACCGAACGCCTCGGTCGCGATGACTGCCGCGGCTTGATGGTCGTCGTGATTCTCTCCGGCGACGTAGCACGGCAGCCAGGTGATGATCACCTCGGGTCTCGTGAGGCGCACGAGCCTCACAACCTGCTCGAGCGCATTGCCGTGATGCCAGGTTTCGAGCGACCTCAGGACGTCTTGACCTGGCGTGTCCGGCGCGCCGATGAACCAGACGTTCATCACACCAAACGACGCGAGCGCGCGGCGGGCTTCGATTTCGCGAACCACTCCCAACGAAGCCGCCTGCTCGTTGCCAACGTTGTTGCCGCCTCCGTCGCCGCGCGTGCCGTAGACCACGGCGACACGCTTATGCTGATCGAAGATAGCTCGCGCAAGATAACTCGAGATCGCAGTTTCATCATCGGGATGAGCGACCACCAACAGGATGTCCGCCTTGTAGCGCTCATCGGGTGGAACTAGAGGTGGTGCCTGTTGGGAAGAGGCAGGAAACGGATTTAAGAGTAGACAAATGACGAGGAGACCCAAACTCGTTTTCATGACCGCTAGCTTACTCCATCGCACGAGCGCGGGTCACGCAGGTCCCAGGTCGGTAATATCCCAATCTGTGATGCTTGCCGACGAATGATCTTTTCGAGTTGAATTCTGGGCTGGTCACCACGGTATGGAAATCGCACGGTAGCTGAGGAGAGCAAAACCAATTGCTGCGATTACGAGTCCGAGCAACGCGCCCCAACCGCCGAAATCAAAAAACGAGATTGCGAGGATACCTGCCGGAATCATGACCGCGTATAGAATTGCGAGCGGTCCAAGGCTCGATTGATCCTTCACCGGATCGCCACAACGGGGGCACATTTCAGCCACCGGGAAAACGCGATTGTTGCAATTAGGACAGGTCACCATGATTTGCAACACAGATTAGGACAAAAGACTCCTAGGTCGCGTCGTAGCCTACAAACTCCTTCAAGGAAACATTCCCTTTGTACTCCATCTCGGTTTTGATCCCGATCTCCGAAGTGTAATACGCCCTCGCCGTGCGTGATTTCAGCTCCCTGAAGAACAGCTCTTCGGGCTTCACAGGTTTCGCTTCGTTCTGCGAGATCCGAGTCAGCAACGCGATGCGCTCCTCCACGGACGACGCTAGAAAAGATTTGCCGTGCATCTCTTGAGACAACTGCTCGATCTGTTTCAATCCCTCGCGCCAGAGGGTCTTTGGCTGTTCTTCAAACGACTCCGACAATCTGAAGTCGATGTAATTGGCTACCAGAGCCGCTTTCGCGCCAGGTGAGTGTTCGTCGGCGGGAATTATCAGCTCGGTCAACTCGTCTACGAGGGCGAATTCTTCTTTGGTGAAGAACAGCGGTGTTTTGTCCTGGACAGCACGAGCGAAGGCCTTCGCCTCCAGTCCAGTCAGGGCCATCGCAATCGCCGCGCTTGCGCCGAGCCTGATCATGTCACGGCGCGTCAACTCGCCGTCTTCATCTTTGCCGAACGAATA
>DATLWF010000068.1:0-15867 GCA_035576605.1 Blastocatellia bacterium
CTTCTCCGCAGCAGCCCCGAGAGCCACCTCAGGGCTGTTCGAAAAAACCCATGCTTTGGCGGAGGCTCGTGAGCCACAGTTTTGGCCTCGGCTTCGATTGCTGTGAAGAACTGAGTAGCCATCATCTTCACCGCGCCTTGGAGCATACGCTGGCCCACGCTCGCGATCGTGCCGCCAATCTGTACATCGCCTTTGTAGCTGACTATGGTCACGCCGTTCCGCTCCTCGAAATTGAGATCGCCCGCGCCTTTCAGGAAGCCAGGTTGGCCCTTGCCGTCTACAATCATGCGGAAGTGACGCGGCGGCTGCATGTCTTCGAGGCGAACGTTGCCGGTGAACAGGCCTTTGATCGAACCGACTCCCGCCCGAAGAGTCGTCGAGTAAGCATTCTCTCCGGTTTTCTCGAGGCGCTCACAGCCTGGTATGCAGCGCTGCAGAACGATTGGGTCAATCAAGGTTGCGTAGACGCGCTCAGGGGCGACGTGAACTTCGTGGGTGCCTTCGATCTTCATAGAGACGTGATGCGTGAAACGTGAAAAGTGATGCGTGAAACGTGACGCGTGACACGCGATCCCTGACCATTCACGTTTCACGCATCACGTTTCACGAATCACGCCCACCTATTTTGCGCGTGAGGCAGCAGCCTCGATAGCGCGGCGCGTGTAAACCTGAGCCAGATGCCGGCGGTAAGCTTCGGACGCGTAGAGATCGCCGTTCACCGAAACGCCATCGGTAGCATGAGCCACGGCCGCCGCCAAGGTTTGTTCATCCAGACCGCTTCCTGAGATCGCCTGTTCAACCGCGGTCGCTCGATATACTTTCGACGCGACGCCGGTGATGCCCACACCAGCCGATTTGCATACCCCATTGGAGTCGCGTGTGAGAGTAACGGCTACGCCGACAACCGCAAACCCCGACGCGGGCTGTGGCACTTTCAGGTATGACTGGCCAAAGCGTTCACTCGGCGTGGTGATCCGAATCTCTCGCAGAATCTCTCCAGGCCCGAGCGCAGTCGTGAGCATGTCCACAAAGAAGTCGCCGGCGTTGATCGTGCGTTCGCCGCTCGCACTAACGGCAACCATCTCCGCGTCGAGCGCTATGATGGCTGCCGGCCAATCACCGGCCGGGTCCGAGTGAGCGAGACTCCCGCCGATCGTCCCTTTGTTGCGCACCTGAACATCGCCAATCTGGGCGGCGCACTCGGGCAACAACGGACATATCTCTCGCAGCCGATCAGAGGATTCCAGTTGGTAGTGAGTGGTCATTGCGCCGATGCGAATCTGGCCGCCTTCCTCCCGGATGTAAGCGAGGTCTTTGATTCGGCTTATATCGATTAGCACCTGGGGCATCGCCAGCCGCAACTTCATAGCGGGAATCAAACTGTGCCCGCCCGCAAGTATTTTCGCTTCGTCGGGATGTTGAGCAAACAGCCCGACAGCTTCATCGATCGTCTTTGGCGCGAGGTAATCAAACTGTGCTGGAATCATTTCCGTTTCTCCTGTTTCAATTCGCCTTGCTGATGATTCGCCAGAGGGTCTCCGGCTTGATGGGCATATCCAGATGCCGAACTCCAAACGGCGAGAGCGCATCGACGATGGCCCCAACAATCGCCGGCGTAGCGCCGATCGTGCCCGCTTCGCCAACACCCTTCACGCCCATCGGATTCACCGGCGAAGGAGTTTCCGTGCGATCAAGGTCCATCCATGGCACCATCGCCGCTTTGGGAATCGCGTAGTCCATCAGCGTACCGGTAACGAGCTGGCCCTGGTCGTCGTAAACGATTTCCTCGTACATTGCTTGCCCGAGCGCTTGTACGATGCCGCCTTGCACCTGGCCATCGACCAGCATCGGGTTGATCACCTTGCCGCAATCATCAACCGCAACGTAGCGCATGAACTTTATGTCGCCCGTTTCGCGATCGACTTCTACCACTGCGATGTGAGTGCCAAACGGAAAAGTGAAGTTGGTCGGCTCGAAGAAGTAAGTAGCGGACAACCCGGGTTCGGAGCCGGGCGGAATGTCGCGAGCAATATGCGCCGCAAGAGCTACGTCTTGAATAGTCACTCCCTTGCCATCGGCCTCGGGTTCGGGCATGGCGCCTGCCGGCGCCTCGCCTACCGGCACATCAGGCTCGGGCTCAGGTTTAGCCCCAGCTCCCGCAGAAGCGGCTTTGGCAGCCTGTTTGGTGAACCGGCCTTCCTTGAACACGACGTTCGAGGCGTCCGTCTTCATCATGTGAGCCGCGATGTTGGTTGCTTTCTCTTTCAGCTTCTCGATAGCTATGAACACCGCCGTTCCGCCTACCGCGGTTGCGCGGCTTCCGAACGTGCCGATCCCGTATTGAACGATCGACGTATCGCCGTGAATGACGGTGACCGCGTTCAGGTCGACGCCTAGTTCGTCGGCGGCAATTTGCGCAAACGACGTCTCCTGCCCTTGCCCGTGCGGTGATGCCCCAGTAAGGATAGTGACTCCCCCGGTCGGCTCAATTCTGACGGTCGCGCTTTCCCAGCCGCCCGCCGGCATCGCCTGAGAAGGGCCCAGCGCGCAAATCTCGACGTATGTGGAAAGACCGATGCCGATCAGCCGGCCCTGCTCGCGCGCTTTCTTTTGCTCTTCACGCAGACTCTTGTAGTCGGCCATCGCGAGCGCTTTGTTCAACGCCGCTTCGTAGTCCCCACTGTCGTAGAACAAACCGGTTGCCGTCTTGAACGGAAACTCGCTCGGAGCCGGAAAGTTCTTGCGGCGCACATCCACCGTATCCATTCCAAGCTCGGCGGCGACCAGATCGACCGCGCGCTCGACCACGTAAGTAGCTTCGGGTCGCCCGGCGCCTCGATAGGCGTCAGTCGCCATCTTGTTGGTGAACACGCCAGTCACGTTCATTTGGATTGCCGGAATCTTGTAAGAACCCGAAAGCATCAATCCGGTCAACGTCGGAATAGCCGGGGTTAGCAATTGATGATACGCACCCAGATCGGCAAACACGTTGTAGCGGAGACCTGTTATTGTCCCGTCATTGTTGCATCCCATTTCGATGTAGCCGACTTGACCGCGCCCGTGAATAGTCGCTTGAATGTTCTCACGGCGACTTTCGATCCACTTCACAGGTTTGCCGAGTTGCATGGATATCCAGCCGAGGAGCGCTTCTTCGGCATAAACGTTCAGCTTTGACCCGAATCCGCCGCCGACCTCGGGGGTAATCACTCGCAACTTGTTCTCCGGCATCCCGATCATTATTGCGAGTTGAGTTCTCAACAGGTGTGGTATCTGTGTCGACGACCAGATGGTCAGCTCTTGCTCGCCGGGATAGTAGCGGGCCAGTACTCCGCGGCCTTCCATCGCGATAGGCGCGAGCCGCTGGTGTACGATGCGCTGGCTGACCACTCGATCGGATGATTTGAGCGCGGCCTCGATATCGCCTTCGCCGGCGGTGAGTTTGTACGCAATGTTATCGCCATACTCTTCGTAGACAAGCGGTCCACCCTTTGCCGCTTGTTCGACATCGATCACCGCCGGCAGTTCTTCATAGTCGATCATGATCAGATCGATGGCATCCCGCGCGGCGTAACGATCGGTTGCTACCACGACCGCAATGGGCTGGCCAACAAAGACGACGTGATTGGTGGCCAGCACCCGATAGTCGGGCACCTTCAAGTCTGGAAGCGCGGCCGCGCATGGCACCGGCCCGACCCTGGCGGCGACGTCTTTTCCGGTGTATACGGCGACAACCCCGGGGGCATGCGAGGCTTCGCTTGTGTCGATGCTTTTGATCTTCGCGTGAGCGTACATCGATCGCAGAAACGCGACGTGCAGCGTGTCGGGAAGCTTAATGTCATCGACGTAGTGGCCGAGCCCCTGAATCAGCCTGGGGTCTTCGGTGCGCTTGACTCTCTGTCCGACATACTTAGCCATGATTCCCTCCGAATTTCGAATCTCGAATTGCGAATTTCGAATTGTCAGACCATACCTCGAATAAAATTCGCGATTCGCAATCCGACATTCGCAAATCGCTTTAATCACCAGTCGCTGCCTGGTCCCTCATTTTGCGCGACGCGTACTGAACCGCTTCGACGATGTGTTGATAGCCGGTACAGCGGCACAGGTTCCCTTCCAATCCGTGTCGTATCTCGGCGTCGGTCGGATCAGGGTTGCGCTCAAGCATTTGCGCGGCCGCCATTATCATTCCGGGCGTACAGTAGCCACATTGCAAACCGTGCTGCTCCCAGAAGCCCTCCTGCACGGGGTGCAGATCGCCACTCGCGGCCATGCCTTCTATAGTGGTCACGCTTGCGCCATCCGCCTGAACAGCAAACATCGTGCATGACTTAGCCGATTGGCCATCGAGGATGACCGTGCAGGCCCCGCAGATCGAGGTCTCGCAGCCGATGTGCGTGCCGGTGAGTCCCAGAACGTCCCTGATGTAGTGAACCAGCAAAAGGCGCGGTTCAACTTCGTCGTGGTGCGCGACTCCGTTCACGGTGACGGTGATAGGTTTTTTCATTGAAGCCACCTCGCTTGATTTGTGTACGATGACGATTGGTCTGCTTAAGACTGATCCGCCCAAAAAACCGGCTTGGTTTTTATACAACCGAATTCGTCGGGTTACAAGGTGGAATTGAACATAAAGACCAACAAAAGTAGGACACTACACGCCTGTTGTGAACTCCTGTGTCGCAAATCCAGCGGCCCGTGTATGATTCCAGCCAGAATGAAGACCTATCAAGTCAGGAACTGATGTACCACGGGGCCAGATCAGCTTACAAAACCGCTCGTCACCGATACTCGCAGTTGCGCCGGACGCTCTCCATCTGAAAGTAGCGAACTGCGCGGCCGTAGTCGCGATCGATCTGATCTCGCAGCGCATCAATCGACTCGAACTTTTTTTCGCCTCGCAGCCTGTGGAGAAACCGCACGCGAATCTTCTCGCCGTACAGCTCGCGGTCGAAGTCCATCACGTGAGTCTCCACCGTCACTTCAGGCTCGCCGCCGAAGGTAGGTTTGTTGCCGATGTTCGTGATCGACTTGCGCCAGGCTCCTTCAACAAACGTCAGCGTGACATACACGCCGTTAGCCGGAATCACCGTGTTGTGCGGCTTGAGATTCGCAGTCGCGTATCGAAGCTGAGCTTTGCCGATCTTGCGACCTTCGATAACGCGGCTCTCGATGCCGTAGGGCCTGCCCAGCATTCGCCGCACCAGGTTGATGCGCCCCGCGCCCAACAGCCGCCGGATCATGGTCGAGCTTACCCGGTGATTGTGGATGAGCACTTCGGGAACCTCTTCCGCAACGCGGCCGAGCCGTTCGGCGACGCGGCTCAGAAGCTCGAATCTACCTTCACGATTGTGTCCAAAAGCGAATCCTTGACCGAGATAGACCTCACGCGCGTCCAGTCGGCCGAAGATGAACCTGATCAAAAAATCCTCGGCGCTTAATGTGGAAAGCTCCGGAGTGAACTCGAGCACAACCGTCTGATCGACGCCCAGCCGCTCAATGCCATCCATCTTCTGCTCGAACGTCTGAAGCAACGGCGGCGCGGTTTCCGGATGCAACACCGCTCGCGGATGCGGATCGAACGTCACGACAGTAGCCGGCACCTTCAGGATCCGGGCGCGCTCCATCACTCGGCGCATTATTAGCTGATGGGCGAGGTGAAGACCATCGAACACACCGAAGGTCAGGACCGTTGGTGTGTTGATCGCGCCGTCGTTTATTTCGCGGAAGATTCTCATAGTAAAACGGAACTAACGGATTGCCGAGAAATCAAATCCGACCGACGACCGTGACAACGGGTCGTCATCGGTCGCCTGTCTCCGGTCTGTCATCAGTCGTCTGTCTCCTTACACTTCAACCACCAACCCATCATAAGCTATCTCAACATTCTCGGGCAGGTGCCCGCTCGTTTCCGAGTGCTTTATGTCATGCGAAATGTGCGTCAGCAACGCCCGGTGCGGCTTGAGTCTATCAATGTAGCTGAGCGACTGGTCCAGCGTCATGTGAGTCGGATGCTTCTTGAACCGAAGCGCGTCAATCACCAGCAGGTCCAATCCCATAAGCCGCGCGCACGTCTCGTCGGGGATCAAATTGCAATCGGTCACATACGCGAAGCCGCCTATGCGAAATGCAGTCACCGCCAACTGCCCGTGAATCACGGTTAACGGCGCGATGTCGAGGCCAAGCAGATTGAAGTCGCCTTCGATCTGATGCGGGACTATGCGAGGCACTCCTGGATAAGGACTGGGCTCGAACGCGTAAGAGAAGATGCGGCGAAGCCCCTGCCAGGTGACTTCGGTGGCAAAGACGGGAATCGCGCCGTCACGAAACATGATCGGCCGCGTGTCGTCCAACCCGAAACAGTGATCGGCGTGCGAGTGCGTGAACAGAATCGCGGCCACATGCTTGAGGCCTATGCGAAGCGCTTGCTGGCGAAAGTCCGTCGAGGCGTCGATGAGGATGTTCTGACCCCGATGTTCGATCAGCACCGAGGTGCGGAGCCGGTTGTCGCGCGGGTCATCCGACAAACAGGTGTTGCATTCGCAGCCCACCGACGGAACGCCGACGGATGTGCCCGTGCCGAGAAAGGTGATCCTCATTGCCTCTTGGAAAGCGCCACGAACTGCATCCGCAGATCGGCAAGTATGTTTTCGAGTAGATTGTCTTCCTCCCCGGTGAGGTTGCCGCGCGTCTTGCTTTGAAGCATGCCCAGCATATCGATCAGGTGACGAGCCGCCTCTAAATCCGCCGGTGGCGCTTCTTCGCCAGGGTTCTGAATCAAACCCAGGTGCATGGCCGCTTCGACCGCAAGCATATTCGCCAGGCTGAGAAACGAAGCTTCGGGCAGCCGCGAAGACTGCGGGCCGCGAGCTTGATTGTAATCCTTCTCGCCCTGACTAACCGCAGCCTGAGGGGCAGCCGAAGCGGGTCCGGTGGCGTTGGTTTCACGCCCCAAGGCCGCGGCTTGAGGCGAAGGCTCGGGTTGTTTCTTCGCCGCTTCAGTGGGGAACGAAACGACATTGTTCGCTGCCGATTCAAGGATTCGCGCTTGCGGCTCAGGTTCGGCCGCTACGGGCGCGGTTTCTGAATCGGCGGATTCGCGCGGACTCCCGTCAGGGTTGTACTTTCTTCGGTCTGTAACTTTATAACCGGTGTCTTCTCGTTCAGCCATATCGACTCATCCTGGGAATTAACTCAACAATGATTAAGCGCTGTTATGCTAACACTGGAAGGGGTCATTTGCCATTTGTCATTTTCTATTTTCTATTTTCTATTTGTCATTTGATCGTTGAGAGAGATATCGTCGACTGACAAATGACAAATGACAAATGACAAATGGCAAATGACAAATGACAAATAGAAAATAGAAAATAGAATGACCAACGCCATTGCTCTTTCCGTATTCATCTTGTAGATTCGGTGCGTGGCCGGCTCATCCGCAAAACTAGCAGGCGAAGAATTCACCGCGCTTGTTGAGTTGATCTCGAGGCTGCGCGCGCCCGGCGGCTGTCCGTGGGACCGCGAGCAGACCCACGAAAGCCTCAAGCCAATGATGCTCGAAGAAGCCTACGAAGCCGTCGAAGCCATTGATGAAGGCAACGATGAAGAGTTCAAGGGCGAGCTTGGCGACCTGCTGCTCCAGGTCGTCTTTCACAGCCAGATCGCGACCGAAGAGAATCGCTTCACAATCGCTGAGGTGATCGAGCGCATCTCGTCAAAAATGATCCGCCGTCATCCGCACGTCTTCGGCGAAGACACGGCTCAAACTGCCGGCGAAGTGCTGCGCAACTGGGAAGCGATCAAAGCAGCAGAGCTTGAAGCGAAAGGCAAGCGAGCCGACGAAGGCTCGATGCTCGACAGCGTTTCGACGAAGCTGCCGGCGGTGATGGAAGCCTTTCAGATGACGACCAAAGTCTCTCGCGTGGATTTCGACTGGCCCGACGTCGCTTCGGTGCTGGAAAAGCTCGACGAAGAGGTGGAAGAACTGAAGCAGGCGGTTGGAGACGAACAGCCCACTCATAAGGAGATCGCCGGAGAAGTTGGAGATCTGCTTTTCGTCGCGGTGAATGTGGCCCGGCTACTCGGCATCGATCCGGAGAGCGCGCTGAAGACTTCGAACAGAAAGTTCAGACGGCGATTCCGCTACATCGAAGAGCGGCTTCGAGAGCAGGGCCGTAAACCGGCGGACTCGGATCACGTTGAGATGGACGCCCTTTGGGATGAAGCGAAGCTGGAGGAGAAGAACCAGCGGGACACAGATCTGCGGCCCGCTTGAGAATTTCGAGGAGGAAGTCCGTCAATAATAAAGGAGACGCAATCGGTGGCAACATTGAAAGAGCTATTCGATCTCTCCGGAAAAGTCGCGCTGGTGACGGGTGGATCGCGCGGACTCGGCAAAGAAATGGCGGAAGGCCTGGCCGAGGCGGGAGCTTCACTGATGCTCCTGGCGCGGCGCGAGCAGTGGCTGACGCCCACCGTCGAGGAGTTTCGCGACCGCGGCTTCAGGTGTGAAGGCACGCTGTGCGACGTCGCGAACACAGACGATGTTCAAGCCTCAGTCGACCGGACAATCGAGACCTACGGCAAGATCGACATCTTGATAAACAACGCGGGTGTGACCTGGGGACAACCCCTCGAAGAGCATTCGCTCGAGAAATGGAATATGGTGCTTCAGATTAATCTGACGGGCGCGTTTCTTTTCTCGCAACGCGCCGGCCGCGAGATGCTCAAGCGCCGCAGCGGCAACATCATCAATGTAGCATCGATCGCCGGACTGGTAGGCTCGATGGAACGCGGCCAGCACATAGTCGGTTACGTTGCTGCGAAGGGCGGATTGATCGCGATGACCCGCGAGTTTGCCGCGAAGTGGGCGAGGCGAGGCATACGAGTTAACGCGATCGCGCCGGGTTTCTTTCCATCGCGAATGACTGAAAAAGTTCTGGAAGCGGCCCAGGCTCAGATCGAAGCGGGCGTCCCAATGGGCCGCGTCGGCGGCGAAGGCGAGTTGAAAGGTGTGGCGGTGTTCCTTGCGGCGCCGGCTTCGGGGTATATTACTGGCCACACACTGGTCGTAGACGGTGGTGGAACAATCGCCTAGAGCATCTCATTTTGGCTGTCTCCA
The DNA here is from genome assembly GCA_035576605.1 of Blastocatellia bacterium. Lineage (GTDB taxonomy): Bacteria > Acidobacteriota > Blastocatellia > UBA7656 > UBA7656 > Onstottus_A. The sequence continues at coordinate 9,116 of DATLWF010000068.1, forward strand.
AAGTAAATATGAAACAGGTTCGGGTCACAATCGCGGCAATTTCGCTCGTCCTTCTTTGGCTTGCATCGGCGAGCGCCCAATCAAAGATTACGGCAGGCGTCGGGAAATCCGACATAACGCCACCGGTTGGAACTCCGCTTGCGGGATACGGCGCGCGCCGCGCTCAGCCTTCAACCGGAGTTCACGATCCTACCGAAGCGCGAGCGCTGATCATCGATAACGGCAGCGAAAAGATCGCATTAGTGAGCGTCGATCATCTGGGCTTCGATCACGGAATGGTCGATCGCATCAGAAGCCTCGCCGCCGAGGCCACACACATTCTTCCCAATCACATCTACGTTATGTCGTCGCACACGCACTCGGGCGGCGGAGCGTTTATGGAGATGCTGCCCCTGCTCGCAAATGTGCTTGCGGGAAAGTTCGATGCGAAGGTTCGCGCGTTCTACGAACAGCGCACCGCCGAGGCGATCATCGCCGCGAACAAGACTCTCAAGCCCGCCCGGCTCGCGCTCGGCGCGGGCGAAGCTCGGGGAATCTCGCGTTTCAGGTCCACGTGGCCGCCCAACGGTCCGGTCGATCCTGAGGTCGCGGTGATTCGTGTCGACTCAGTTGCGACCGGGAAGCCGATGGCGGTATTGATGAACTTTGCTGCGCACCCGACGGTGCTTGGCGCGGACAACATGACTTTCTCGGCTGACTTCGTCGGCTACGCGCGAAACGCGCTGGAACGGATGCTGGGCGGCGACGCGATGGCGATCTTCGCAAACGGCGCTCAGGGCACGATCTCGCCCCACGCGTTTCAGGGCGATGACGGCTGGCAGCGCGCAGAAAACGTCGGCACCATCCTTGCGGCTGAAGCCTTCAAGATTGTTCTCATGATCAAACCGCAGGACTCGGTGGACATCAAGCTCGTTCGAACTCCGCTAACGCTCAAGATTGTCCCGACATCGATCTTTCCGGCCGGTATGACCTACCCACCGAGCTATGAGTCAGAAATCAACGCGATCTCCTTCGACAATCGTATTGCGTTCGTCGCGATTCCAGGCGAGCTTGGCAGCATTCTGAATTTTCAGGTCAAGGAGCGCGGTAAGCTGCTCGGGTTTGAAAAGACCTTTCTGTTTGGGCTAACCAACGACGCGCTTGGTTACATCATCACCGAGGACGAATATCGGCACAAGACATACGAGTCGACGATCTCGTTGTTCGGTCCGACGTTTGGGGGCTTCATCGCCAACGAATCATTCCAGCTCCTCGAAAAACTGCGCCCCGTCGAGAAGAAGAAACCTTAGATTTTCAGACCAACGCTCACGAGTCAACGTCCAATTCGGTAAGCTCACTCCCAAGCTCTCTCTCCGAAGCTCACTCCCCTAAGCTCTCTCCCGACGTTAAATCGACTAATTCTTTCACGCGATTCTGCAGGGCGTAGTGTCGCTCAATATTGAACCAGGAACCAAAAGGAGAAGTGAAATGAGAAAAGCCTTGATTCTGTTAGTGCTGTTGTTCGCGATTGGCGCCGGCGTATTCGCGCCGACTCAGGCGCAGGTTGGAGACAGGCGCAGCCCCTGCGTCCGACGGTGCCGCGAGGAATTCCGAGAAGCAAGCCGACGGTGCCACAATCTTCCTCCTGCTGAACGGCGGGAATGCGAGCGCCGGGCGCACGAGCGTTTCGAAGCCTGTGTTCGAAGCTGCAGGTGAACGACCAACCTGGAATGACTCTGGTCGCCGAGGGACCAGGGCGGACTTAGACGCGAAAAAGATGGTGGAAGCGTCTGGTCCGCGCTCGGTCCTTCAATGACCAGGGCCTGCACTCCGATCCCGCCACTCGTTGATTCCCTTCCACCCACGAACTGGCCTCCAAGCAAGGGTACTGGTACCTTATTGTCGAACTTTCGATTTGGCAGGCTCGTAACTCAGAGCGACAACACAATAAAAGGAGAACCCATATGTTGAGTACGCTTTTTGGACTTGCAATCATTATTCTGGACATATTCGCGCTGACGGACGTAGTGAATTCCAACCGCGATACGACAACAAAGGTTGTGTTGATGATCCTGATCCTGTTGTTCCCGCTCATCGGGGCGGGCCTTTATCTACTGGTCTTCCGGCAAAAGGGTCAATAGATCTCGAAGGCCGCGATCGACTCGGCTCTTGAAATGAGCAATCGCGTTTAGAGACGCCGGGTAACAATAACGTGCGCCTGTTCGTTCAAGTCACTGCAATGATCAGGCACGCCGTCCTGATTTATCGTCTTTGCTTCGTTAGATATCCACCACCGATAGTCCAAACCCTATCAGTCCACAGATCACCCTTGACGATTCTCAGACTTCCGTGCTACTTTATGCGTCTCAAGCGCATAATATGTGCATAGACGGGGGGTTCAATGCATAGAACCGCAAACGGGACACGGCATCAGAAAATCCTCGAGATAATAAGCGCGAACCCGATCTCGACTCAGCAAGAGCTTGCGGCGCACCTATCGCGGGGAGGGTTCGCAGCAACTCAGTCGAGCGTGTCGCGGGACATTTACAAACTCGGGCTGACGAAATTGGATGGTTATTACGTAGCGCCGGAACACGCTTTGAAAGCTGAAGGTCCGATCACCGACATCGACACCGCGGGTGACAACATCATCGTCGTAAAAACCGAGGTCGGGCTGGCTCAACCGGCGGCGCTCACGATCGACCGAGCGAGTATCGACGAGATCGTCGGCACGGTGGCGGGCGACGACACGATTCTAATAGCAGTCAAGAACGGGGCGGCCCAGCGGCTGGCTATGAAGAAGATCGTCAAGCTCTTCGCGCCCTCTCCTTCGCGAGCGCGCAGCGTCAAAAAGCGTGTGGCACGCTCGGGGGTTATGGCGTTGTTGCCTCGCTGACAATTGGAGAACTGATAGATGCAAACTGGAACGGAAACAATTGACAAGGTCGTGCTCGCTTATTCGGGAGGGCTCGACACTTCAGTAATTCTGCGGTGGCTTAAAGAGACTTATGACTGCGAAGTCATCTGTTTTGCCGCCGATGTCGGTCAAGCCGAAGAGTTGGGCGGGCTTGAAGAAAAGGCGTTCGCAACCGGCGCGTCGAAGCTCTACGTCGAGGACTTGCGCGAAGAGTTCGTCCGCGATTTTGTGTTCACCGCTCTCAAAGCCAACGCGGTTTACGAAGGCGTTTATTTGCTGGGCACCTCGCTCGCACGGCCCCTCATCGCCAAGAAGCAAATCGAGATCGCGCACAAGGAAGGCGCTCGTGCCGTCTCGCACGGAGCCACCGGGAAAGGCAACGACCAGGTTCGGTTCGAGCTGACTTACTACGCGCTCGATCCGCACATTCGAGTGATCGCACCGTGGCGCGAGTGGCCGTTCAAATCGCGCTCGGACCTGATCGCTTATGCGCAGCAACACAAGATTCCGATCACCGCGACGAAAGAGAAGCCCTACTCGATGGACCGCAACCTGATGCACATAAGTTACGAGGGCGGGATTCTGGAAGACCCGTGGGCCGAACCGCCTGCTTCGATATTTATACTCACCCGCTCGCCCGAGGACGCGCCTGAGAAGCCGGCATACATCGAGATCGATTTCGTGTCGGGCGTGCCAGTCGCCGTCGATGGCGAGACTCTATCTGCAGCTTCCCTTCTCGACCGGTTGAACCGAGTGGGAGGCGAACACGGAATCGGCCGAGTCGATCTGGTCGAGAATCGCTTCGTCGGTATGAAGTCGCGAGGCGTGTATGAAACGCCTGGTGTGACGATCCTTCACGCCGCGCACCGAGCTGTCGAATCGCTCACGCTCGACCGCGAGGTCGCGCACCTGAAGGACTCGCTCAACTCGCGAGTGGCGGAAATGATTTACTACGGTTTCTGGTACGCGCCTGAGTTTGAGGCCATCCGCGCGCTAGTCGATGAAAGTCAGAAGAACGTGACGGGCACCGCCCGCCTTAAGCTGTATAAGGGCAACTGCATCGTCGTCGGACGCCGCTCGCCGTGCTCGCTTTACTCTGAGGAGTTCGCGACGTTTGAACGCGACTCGGTGTACAACCAGCGCGATGCAGAAGGCTTCATCAAGCTGAACGCGTTGCGGTTGCGAATGAGAAAGATGGCGGAAGAGGAGAGAAAGAATTTGTAGCACGACGCCCTTTGCGTCTTCGCGGACCTTGGCGGCTTTGCGCGAAACCCGCCTTCCCTGGGGTCTAGCACAGCATTAGAGGGTTTCGCGCAAAGACGCCAAGGTCCGCAAAGATCGCAAACGCCGAACTACGAACTTCTCTATGGGAGAATCTGAATTGAGCACCTATACAACCCAACGAAAGACGTCCGAGCTTCCTGGCGCGGAGACGATCGCCGATACGGACCTTCGACTCGTGCGCGTCGACAAGATCGCATCGTCCACCGTGAATCTCGGTCTCGCCCACGAGCTTGAAATAACAACTCGCTGCGAAGCTCGCGCGGGCAATGTAGTCGTGGTTCGCACGCTCACCGACAATACGACATACAACACGCTCGAACTGGTCACCGGCCGAATGGCAAAGATCAACCCGGGCGACATCATCGCTGGAGTGCTTGGCTATCGACGGGCGCTGAAGGGCTTCGTTGGTGACGTTCCGGAAGGCATCGCAGCCGGCGATCATTTGCATCTGCTCAACCTCGGCGGGTTGGTGGGCCGATGTGTCGGTCATCATCACAGCTTGAGCAATCCAATCGAAGCCGAGGTGATTGGCATGCCGGTGAGGGACGGGCGGATTCTCAACATCGCCGAAGGCGCAGTTGCGCCGCGCAATACGCTCGAGTCCACGGTGCCGCTGGTGCTGGTCGCCGGCACCTGCATGAACTCCGGCAAGACCTACGCCGCAACCGAGATCATCAAGCATCTCACGCGCGAGGGCGGTCGTGTGGCAGCAGCAAAGCTCGCCGGAGTAGCGTGCTTGCGTGACACCTTGAATATGGAAGACCACGGCGCGATCAAGACGATGAGTTTTCTGGACTGCGGTTTTCCATCGACGGTCGGACTGGCGAATCTCGCGCCGATGGCGAAAGGCGTGATCTCGAAACTCGCCGAGAGCGAGCCGGACTGCATAGTTATCGAGTTAGGCGACGGCATCCTGGGCGGTTACGGGGTCGAGACGATCTTCAATGATCGAGAATTGATGGACGCGACTGCGGCCCTTGTCTTTTGCGCAGGCGATTTCGTGGGAGCGTGGGGCGGCCGCGAGTTGCTGGCCAGTCACGGTGTGAAGATAGACGTGATCTCGGGTCCGGTGGCCGACTCGCAGATGGGCACGGATTACGTAAAGCGTGAGCTTGGCCTGGACGCGGCGAACGCAGTCAACGGCGGAGAGCATCTCGCAGGTTTGATAAAGACGAAACTGGCAGAGTGGGCTAAGAGGTAATGCGACTTTGCGTCTTTGCGTGGCTTGGAGTCTTTGCGCGAACCGATCGCTCAAGTACTTAAGCTCAGTTTCGTGCAAAGACGCCAACCTCCGCGAAGACGCAAAGGCTCACAAGAAAGGAAGGCATTGATCAAGATAGGCATACTCGGAGGCTCGGGGTACGGCGGAAGCGAACTTCTTCGCATTCTGCTTTTTCATCCTGAGGTTGAACTGGGGCTTGTCACCGCAAACGAGCACGCGGGCAAACGTATCGACGCGGTGCATCCAAACCTTGCGAAGCTCACGGATCTCAAATTCGCCTCCATGCCAGATCCTGGCGATCTCGACGGACTCGATTGTGTCTTCCTCGCGCTGCCTCACGGGCAGGCAATGGAAATAGCGCCTTCCCTGCCCCGCTCAGTCAAGGCAATCGATCTGTCAGGCGATTTCCGCTTGAACGACGCCGTGGCATTCAAACAATTCTACGGGCGCGAGCACACTGCGATGCAGGCGCAGCGCGAGTTCATCTATGGCCTGACCGAGGTGAATCGCAATCAGATAAAGGAAGCTAAACGGATCGCGAATCCAGGGTGCTTTGCGACGGCGCTCGAACTGGGACTCTTTCCATTGGTCGAGTCTGGACTGGTCAAAGGAAAAGTCATTGCCGATATGAAGACCGGCTCGTCAGGTTCGGGAGCCAAAGCGGCGGCCAATACGCATCACCCGAAGCGAGCGAACAGCTTCTACGCTTACAAGACATTCGCGCATCAGCACCAGCCTGAAGTTGAACAGTTGCTCGGGTCGGTGAACTCGAACTGGTCATCCGAGTGCAACCTCGTATTCCAGGTTCATTCGATTCCGGTGGTGCGAGGCATCTTCGCGTCGATCTACGTGACTCCGACAAAATCGATGACGCATGACGAAGTCGGGGATCTATTTCGAGGGTTCTATGGCAATGAGTTCTTCATTCGATTGGTTGAAGGCTCGCCGGACATCAACTGGGTCAAGAACACAAACTTCGTCGATATCGGCTGGGCCGCAAGCGGCAACACCGTAATCGTATTCGTCGCGCTCGACAACCTGGTTAAGGGCGCGGCGGGCCAGGCAGTGCAGAATCTGAACTTGATGTTTGGGATTGAAGAGCGCACCGGTTTGGTGCTTCCGGGTAGCAATCCGTAGCCTTTGGAGGCTGCTATCCGCGGTGTCTAGCGGCACCCGACATCCAAAGAGGGGCAGCTCACGTGGGCGGCCCATACAGGAGCGACGCTTTGAGCACACAACCACAACTACAAAACCTGATCGACATCGAAGAGCAGTATCAGGTCGCGACCTATAAGAAGTTTCCGTTCGTCATCGAACGCGGACAGGACGTTTGGGTTTACACCAGTGAAG
>DATLWF010000069.1:0-11867 GCA_035576605.1 Blastocatellia bacterium
TCCACGGCTGATCCTGCTGCTCGTACGAATTGTAAAACGCCGGCAGCTCCGGGAGATTCAAGCCGTAATGCTTAACATCGCCGACTACTCCAATGATGGTCATCCACCGGCGCGGATTCCCTCGAGCCCACGCTATGCGGCTGCCGATCGGATTTTCGTTTGCAAAATACTCGCGCACGAAGCTCTCGTTCACCAGTCCTACCGGAGGCGCTTCTGCTTTATCCTGCGCCGTGAAGTCGCGTCCTTGAAGCACAGGAATGCCCATCGTATGGAAGTAGTCGCCGGCGACCGTGCGCGTTTCAAGCTCTGGTTCCTCGCCGGGCGCCAGCGGCGGACGCCCGGCGATGACGAAGTTATGCATCAAGTTCTCGGTCATCGGCAGCTCGCTTATCATTGCTGCCTGCGCCCCGGGAATGGCGTTGACTGCATCGAGCGCGCGCTCGCGAAACTGGATCTGTTTCGGAATGTCCTTGTAACGCGATTCCGGCAGCTCGATTCGCATCGTCAATAGGTTTTCAGGGTTGAAGCCCGGATCGATCGTTCGCAACCTCCAGATACTTTTGATCAGCAGCCCCGCGCCGATTAGCAATCAAGCGCGAGAGCGATTTCAAAAACCACCAGCAGGCTGCGAACCCGATGCGTGGCTATGCCGCCGGTTGAAGCGCGACCCCCTTCTTTCAACGCTTCGTTGACGTCGAGCTTCGACGCGCTCAACGCGGGGACGAAACCGAAAACGATTCCCGTCAGAATCGAAACCCCGAGCGTGAACGCGAGCACCCATCCATCGATTCCGATCGACGACAGCCGAGGCAGGTTTGCGGGCTTGAGCGCGATAAGCAGATCGACGCCCCACTTAGCCAGCAGCAGCCCGCCTGCTCCACCGAGCACCGACAACAGCGTGCTTTCGGTCAACATCTGCCTGATCAGCCGTCCGCGTCCCGCGCCAAGCGCAGCTCGTATTACGATCTCTTGCCGGCGCCCGGCCGCGCGCGCGAGCAAAAGATTTGCGAAGTTTGCGCATGCGATCAGCAACACCAATCCCACCGCGCCGAGCAAAATGAGCAGGGCGGAACGGGTATTAGCCACGACACGCTCGTGTAATGAAAGCAGCACTGTGCGCCGGCCCTTGTTGTCCTCGGGATACTGCTGCGCCAACCACTGATCGATGCCTTCCATCTCGCCTAGCGCCTGGCTCACGCTCACTCCGGGTTTCAGTCGCAGGTAGGTTCGAAGGAAGTGCACGCCGCGAAACTGCGCCGCGATTGGATTCACCACGCGGACCGAAGCCCACACGTCGGGCGTTTCTACCGGCATGACGAAATCGGCCGGCATGACCCCGATCACGGTGTAAGTCTTCCCGCTCAATTGAATCGTTTTGCCGATGATGTTCGCATCGCCGCCGAAGGTTCGTTGCCAGAAGCCGTTGGCTAAGACGACCACGGGGTCGGCGCCGACGCGGTCTTCTTCGTCTGAGATCGTACGTCCGATCGCCGCCCGGGCGCCCAGCGCTTTAAACAGGTCCGCGTTGATAAGCGCCGCTTGCACTTGAAGCGGCTCGCCATCGCCGGTGTAATCCTGAGCTTGCATGACCGCGCCGCCGAAGTACTCAAAGGACTGGCTCCGGGACCTGACGTCTTCGAGGTCCGGCACCGATTGATTCGAACGCATGGTCACAAGACGTTCTGGTTCAGGGTAGGGAAGCGCGCGAAGCACCACCGAGTTGACGACGCTGAAGATGGCGGTGTTCGCGCCGATTCCCAGCGCCAGAGTGATGACTGCGATTGCAGTGAAGGCCGGCTTCTTTACCAGCAGGCGGCCGCCGAAGCGGAGGTCGTGCAAGAAGGTTTCCATGATTCCTCCTGTTTTGGGGCGGGGTTAACCCGCCGATCGGCTCCGCCCAGCCGATGTGTTGCGATAGAACTCAACCTTTGAGTGCCCGCCCACCGACCACGTAGTGATTGGAGTTTGGTCTTCCCCTTGTAGCTTAGTTGAGCACTCAACTCGGTTCCGGCAACTCCGCCAGGAGTTGAATGTTTATAGAAACGCGGTCGTGCGAGGGCCGCACCCCAGCGGAGTGCTATGTCGATACTCGCTCACCGTACGAGGTCGATGCCACATTGCCACCCCGGTGGGGTGCGGCCCTCGGCGGACCGCGTTTCTGTAAACATTGCACCCCCGGTGGGGTGCGGCCTTCGCACGACCGCGTTTCTATAAACATTGCACCCGGTGGGGTGCGGGCCCCTCGCCCGACCGCGTTTCTATAAACATTGCACCCCGGTGGGGTGCTGGCCCTCGCCGGACCGCGTTTCCATAAACATTGCACCCCTCCGGGCTACCTAAATCCTGCACCTCTACCACACCGGGGATGCCATACCCGTCATATCCCACCACCAAACTCAGTCTTTCCGCTTCAGTGCCTCTGCCGACGCTGCGCGGGTCTCATCGTTGAGCCACGAATCGAGCATTGGTTCTTGCCGGTTGCTTATCGCAACTTCTATTCTCGCAAGCGCCGCCCCTCGCAGGTCGCGTTTGATCCGGCCGTAGATCGAGTGCGGCAAAGCGGCCATTTCCTGAGCAACCTCGATCGCTCGCGGTAACAAAAGCTGCGGCGGTTGAAGCTCATCCAGAACACCCATCGACAGTGCGTCACGTGGACTCGAGTTCCGAGCGGTCAACACCATCGTTCGCGCGACTGGGTGGCTCAGTTCTGATTGAACGATCGCCATCGCCGCGACCGGAAAGGGCACTCCTACACGCGCCTCCGCGAGCCCGAGCTTGTAGTCGCCTTCTGCCCCGATTCGATAATCGCAAGCGAGAGTGAGGATCACTCCTCCTGCGATCGAGTGACCGTTCACCGCTGCAATAGTCGGCAGCGGCAAGCCGTATAGCCCGCCAAACAGACGATTCACTTGCATAACCATCTTCTGCTGTTGCGCGCGATCGTAGGTTGGCAGGGCTTTCAAATCCAAACCCGCGGAGAAACAGTTTCCCACTCCCGTCACCACCAGCGCGCCGATCCCATCGGTCCTCTCAACGCCCTCCAGCGCGGTTGCAAACTCGTTTGCGAGATCCAGATCAATCGCGTTGGCGGGCGGTCGATCGATTCGGAGCACTGCGATCTGCCCGACTCTCTCAATCTGAATTGCACTCACGATCGCTCCTCTAAACCAATCTACCGCCAGACACGAAGGAGAACCGCCAGACGGGATTATCCCGGATTCTGGAAGGACGATGAATCATGCCAGGCGTGTGATCAGCGCTTCCAATTTCATTTTTAACCTCAGCATGCTAGGGGTCCGGAAGGGTGGTTTACCCCCGCTCCTGTGGTTTGGGCTGCTGAATCAGGCGGGGGTAAACCACCCTTCCGGACCCCTAGTCTCCTTGAGGTTCAGCCCGATGCCATTGCAGCACAAAGCCAGGATCGCTTAGTGAGCTTCGTGTCTCTGTGGCTTAGTGACAACCCCTTTCAGCAACTGCTAGGGACGTATCTTTGCGTCGGGCGTTTTCACCGGAGCAGCCGGTCGAGCCGGAAGCTTGACTGGCTGATCCTTGAGCTTCTTCATTATCTCGGCCACCGCCCGGTCGAGCTGCGGATCTTTCCCCTCGATCAACGACCTGGGATCGTTCTCCACTTCGATGTCCGGATCGACGCCATGGCCTTCAATGATCCACTGACCTTTAGCGCTTGCGAAAGCCGACTCGGGCACGAAAATGGTGCCGCCGTCGATCAGCGTGCCGCGATTGCCGATGCCGATCACGCCGCCCCATGAGCGCTTGCCGATCAGCGGTCCCAGCCCCGCTTCGCGAAACATCGCCGGAAAAATATCGCCGTCCGAAGCAGAGTTCTCATTCAGGAGCGCCGCCATCGGTCCGATGAACGTGCCGCCCGGATAGGTGGTCGCCTCTTCGAAGGTCCGCGAATAGTTGAGCGCGAGCACCTTTCGGCGCAGCCGCTCGATCAGCATCTGCGATACGTTGCCGCCGCCGTTCGCGCGCACGTCGACAACGAGGCCCTCCTTGGTAATCTGGCCGTAGTACCACTTGATGAACTCGCGAATTCCAGGCGCGCCCATGTCTGGAATGTGAATGTAGCCGACACGTCCGCCGGTCATCTCCGAAACCTTCTTGCGGTTCGCAATCACCCAGTCGAGGTAAATCAAATCGCTCTCATTGGTGATCGGACGATAGGACACGGTCCGGGCGCCCGTAATCGTCGGCTCCTTGTTGACCGTCAACTGCACCGCGCTGTCGGCTTTGTTCTTTAGAAGCCGGTATGGGTCGTCATCCGCCTTCAGCTCTTCGCCGTTGATCGCAAGGACGTAATCGCCAACCGAGACGTTCACGCCGATCTCGGTGAGCGGCGAGCGATAAATCTCTTCTTCGTTTTCTCCCGGAAAGATTTTGGTTATCTTGTAGCGGCCGGCTTTTTGATCAAGCTCAAATCTCGCGCCCGGCAGCGCGACTCGGGGCCGGGGCGGAATCTGGAAGTCTCCGCCTTCAACGTATGCATGTTGCACGGTCAATTCCGAGATCATCTCGCCGATGACGTAGTTCAGATCCGAGCGGTGCGCGACGTATTTGAGAAGCGGCCTGTACTGCTCGCGCAACGCTTCCCAATCGTAGCCGTGCATGTTGGGAACGTAGAAGAAGTCGCGATACCGCCGCCACACCTCGTTGAAGATCTGATTCCACTCTTCGGCGGGCACTCGATCGATGGCAAGTCCGGCGGTGGAGACTGCCTTTTTGGATGGCGCGCCTTGAGGGGTCGCGTCGTACATGCTGAAGCTGGGTCCGGGTCCTCCCACCAGCACCTTCGAGCCGTCATCTGAAAGCACCCAACCCCGAATGTCATCAACAAGCGTCGTTTCTTTCCGGTCTTTGATCGAGTAAATGCGGAGCGAAGGCGGCTTCTCGCCCTGCCGTCCGTAGTAGAACGCGGACCCAACGCTGTACAGCAGATGGCCGGTCTTCACCGCAAGACCGTTGTAGTTATTCGCCTCGACCGGAACTTTGGCTACTCGCGAGGCGAGTCCGTCGAATTCGATGACCAGGTCCGCGGGAGGCTTCGGAGCGGCGTCTTTCTTCTCCGGCTCCTTGGGCTTCTCAGCGTCCTTGGGTTTGTCGGCTTCTTCCTTTGTAATGGTCACTTCGTCGCTTTCGGGCGGGAAGGGACTCTTTACGTCCTTGCGAAGCGCGACCGCGAAGATACCAGTGGTTCTGTTGGTCGCGTAGTTGAATTCAAAAGAGGAAATCTGCGGAGCGAACTCGCGATCGCTGAGATAGTAAAGATAGTTGCCCTGCGGGTCCCACGCCGGACCGTAGGCGTTAAACAATTCGTCGGTGACCTTGTGAAGCTGGCCATCGCCGGCGCTCCAAATGTAGATCGAGTTGAAGCCGTTGTCGTTCGGCATGCTGAACGCCAGGTGATTGCCGCGCGGCGACCACGCATAGTCGCGTATCTGGCCTCGCTTCGAGTCGGCTATTGCGGTCAACTTCTTGTCTGCAAGCGTCAATATGTAGACCTTGCCGTCCTTGTCGCCGAAGGCGATGCGTTTGCCGTCAGGCGCCCACTCGGCCGCGTAGCGGAACGCCTTGCCGCCGGTGGTCAGTTGTTCAGGCTGCCCGGTACCGTCCTGAGCGATGACCCACACTTCGTCCTCGCCACTCTTGTCTGAGATGAACGCGATGCGCGAGCCATCCGGTGACCAGCGCGGCCACTTGTCGTGCGCGCCGGATGAGTGCGTCAGGTTGCGCGTTGGTCCCTTCTCGACCGGCGCGGTGAAGATGTCGCCGCGCGCACAGAAGAGCACGCGTTCGCCTTTCGGGCTTAGTGAAACGTCTTCAATAAAGTTCGCGACGGCAATACGGCTGGGCCTTCGCGCGAGCCCGTCATCCGGCACGGTGATCGAAATCGCGGCGTCTTTTTTGGCTTTGGTATCGAAGATGTGAAGCTCGCCGTCAAGCTCGTACACGATGTGGCCGTCACTGCCGGCGCTTGGCCACCTGACGTCCCACGGCTTGTGGGTTGTCACCTGCGTAGTCTTGCCGCCACCGGATACATCATAGGCATAAAGATTGAAGTGGCCGTCACGATCTGAATTGAAGTAAATGGTATTGCCGATCCACATCGGATCGCGGCTCGGGCGCGGACCGTCGCTGATCTTTTTCGCATCGAGCGTCTTGAGATCAAAGATATATAGCTGGTTTGCCTGTCCACCGCCGTAACGTTTCTCGGTTCTGAAGTCACGCGATTGCGGCGAGTAGACCATCTTCGAACCGTCTGGTGAAAACGCGCCCGAGCCAGCCTCGGGCATCGGCAGCGGAGTCGCCGGCCCGCCGGTTGCCTGAACCGTATACAGCCGGGCTACCGGCAGCGTCCAGGAATCGCGCAGCGACTTGAACACAACCGACTTGCCGTCATTGGTCCACCCATACACCTGATTGTCGTAGCCCCATCGCGGCGTAAGCGGCCCGCGCGCGGGATAAAACGTGAGCTGCTTTGGCTCGCCGCCTGCCGCGGAAATGACGTAGACCTGCTCGTCTCCATCGTACTGCCCGGTGAAGGCGATCCACTTGCCGTTGGGTGAAAATTTGCCAAACACCTCGACGCCGGGATGCGCGGTCAATCGAGTGGCCGTTCCGCCCGAGGAGGGCGCGGTCCACAAATCGCCGCCGTAAGTGAAGACGACTTTGTCGCCGTGGACATCGGGGAAGCGCAGCAGCTTGGTCTGCGCCAGGGCAGATATCGGAATGAGTATCACCGCTATGACCGCGGCGTACAGTATTCTTTTGAGCATAAGAGCAACGTCCTCCTGTGAGAATTACGAATTCTTGTCCTTCGAGAAATATTTCTGATTCAACATCGCAAGGTGCGCGGCCAGTCGCATATCTATCACTTCATCAGATACTTCTCGGGAAGCGGATTGTCCGGGCCTTCGCCTTGCCAGAAGATAGTCACGATCCACCACCGCTTGCCGTCGTTCATCAGTTGAATACTGTTGATGCCGCGAGCGAACGGTTTGGCGTCGTCTGTTTTGCGCCTCGATTCATAGGTGCTAAAGACGTGCGCGATGTTACCAAAGTTTTCCGTGCGCCGCGCAACCTCTTTCTCGAAGAATCCACCCTCTTCGAGAGGCTTTGCCGAAGCGTTGATGTAGTCCTCGACTGTCAGGACGCGGCTGGCTATCTCGCCGGATTGGCGCTTGCCGGTTGGTATCAACCTGGCGCCTGGAATAAACAGAGAGCGCATGCGGTCCCAATCGCGCTTCTTTCCGGCGGGTCCGGAGATCACGTCATACAGCGCGGCGACAATTGAATCCATCGACGCGACATCCGCAGCGTTTGCAGCGGGCGGTGATGGCCTCTCGGCTTGAGCAGTTCGTACTCGCGCCGAAGCCGTTACGGCGGTGACCAGGACGATGGTCAACGCCGCGAGCGTTGCGATTCGTCGAGGGGTCCAGTTTCTATTCATCAATTCTCCTTCGCGGATGTCCGACAAACTTCAGGTTGTCGTCTGGTTTTGCGACGCGCGTCGAAACGCAGCGACGCCCCGCGTTAACCAGTCAGCGACAAACTGAAGTTTGTCGGACCTTGCGTCTCATTATCGGTCGAGCGTCGGACCGCCTCTCGCATTCGACGAAGCCCGCCTTGCGAAACGCCGAAGCGATCCCGGTCCACGCGAAGACATCGGGCATCTCATCCTTGCACGGCTCGACGGGATAGCCTTCGACGATCTTCCCGCCACGCTTGCGAACATATTCGGATGCGGCCTTCAGCAATTCTACCGATACCCCTTTTCGTCTGTAAGGTCTCGCAATGAACAGACAGACGATCGACCATACAGGTTTGTCATCGATTCGCTTCAACACTCGAGAGCGGTCGAGAGCTGGATAAGTCTCGCGCGGCGCGAGCGCGCACCACCCGATCGGGCTGCCGTCCGCGTATGCGAGAATTCCGGGTGCTTCCCCGGAATCAACAACGGCTTTGAACGCCGCCTTGTTCTGGGCGCCCTTTTGTTTTTCAAACTCCGAGCGCTTCAAGCGCCACAACATGCACCAGCAGCCTCCGCACGCGCCGCGCGCTCCGAAGAGCTGTTCCAGATCGGCCCAGCGATCGGGCGTGAGAGAATGGTACTCGAATTTGTGTTTGCTGATTCGGTCCATTATCAACTCACTCCCTTATTTGCTTCCGGTGGTCGCCGCCACTGAAGCAAGCATTCGGTTCAATTCAGCGCGATCGAACATACGGCCCTGGAAAATCACCGCGTTTACCTTGCGCGTGTTGTTGATGTCTTCCAACGGGTTCGCACTGAGCACCACCATGTCCGCGACCTTGCCCTTCTCAATCGTGCCCACCGACTTATCGAGTCCGAGAAACATCGCCGGGTTCCTCGTAGCCGCCTGGATCGATTCCATTGGCGTCAGTCCCGCTTTCACCAGCAGCGCCATTTCGTCGTGAACACCCCATCCCGGAAAGAGCAACGGGTTAGCGCCGAAGTCAGAACCGGTCATCAGCTTCACGCCCGCGCGCTGCATACCGCCGATGATTTCCAGATACTTCTTCACCAGCAGCTTCTCAGCGGCAAGCCGCTCGGGCGAACGGTTCTTCAAGTGCGCATTGTTCTTTGGGTCCCAGTACTCTCGGATATAACGAGGAAGATACTTCATCCGTTCCGCGTACTTCGCGGAGTCTTCTTCAAATGAAGCGTTGTTCTGCCACACGATGACCGTAGGCGTAACCCAGGTGTTGTTCTTCACGAATTTCGCAAAAAGCGCTTCCGCTTTCTTATTATCGAACGTCGCAAGCATCGTCTCGATGTAAGCGCGCCGCAGCTCGACGGGCGTCGCTCCAGCCTCGCGAAGCTCAGCGACTCTTTTCTTGATCGCATCTCGATCGGAACACGCCTCGACGATTTGCCGAAGGTGTTCTTCGCTCGCCTGCCCGGCGTCGGAGGCTTCTTCAGGCGTCACGGAATCGGGAACGTGTCCCGCGAATGGAAGCTTGAGTTTCTTCGCTTCGTCGGCGATCGCGAAGTAAGCATCGCGAGGCAAGAGCGAATAGACTTTTACAAAATCGGCGCGCTGCTTTTTCAGATCGCGCACCGCCTGCCGGCCCTGATCCGCGGTTGAAATTGCCACCGAGCCCGGCCACATAGGCTTCGGTCCATCGAGCAGCGGCCCGCATGCGTAGATGTGAGGTCCGACTATCGTGCCGTTGCCGACTCGTGCGCG
Source organism: Blastocatellia bacterium (assembly GCA_035576605.1). Lineage (GTDB taxonomy): Bacteria > Acidobacteriota > Blastocatellia > UBA7656 > UBA7656 > Onstottus_A. The sequence goes on from DATLWF010000069.1 coordinate 9,231, forward strand.
CCACTCCTGCAAGAGCTTCAAGTCGCCGCCCATATCGCGAATCCCGGTCACGCCGTTCGCGATCAGCAGGGTGAGCAACTTCTCTTTTTCCTGCGGTGGAGGCTTCACCGGCCACAGTTCGGGATCATCGGGATGAGCGTGCATATCCCACAGGCCCGGAATCAAGAACGAGCCGGTTGCATCAATAGTCCGCGCAAATCTGGGGACGGAGATCGTGTTACTCTTCGCGATTTCAGCGATGCGGTAGCCCACTATTAGAACGGTCATGTCGGGCCTGGGCGGGGCGCCCGTCCCGTCGATCACCGTGACGTGCATCAACGCAAGGGATGTAAGGCCGGGCTCGCGCAATTGAGCGGGCGTGAGCACCGAAACCATCCCGAGCGCGATCAGGCAGCAGATAGACTTCAGCTTCACCATCTTCTTAGGCGGCCTTCTTCTTTTCAATCTCGGCGACGATTATTCGCATCGCGTCGGCGATGTAGGCTCGCGGTCCTTTCTTCAACTTGGGGCTCGCATCGGTGTTGAACTGCACTGCGACCGCGATCCTCTGCTGCGGGAAATACTCCATCTCCGAAAGGTATCCCGGAAACCAGCCGCCGTGTCCGTAGCTCACGCCCCACTCGCTCGGCCTGATCTGCACCGCAAGTCCGTACTTATTCCCAGCGCCGCTTCCACGCCCTTCCTTCGCCTCGACCCCGGTCAACATCTGATCGAGCGTCTCTTTCTTTAGCACCTTGCCTTCGTACAGCAACTTCGCCCAACGTGCGAGGTCCTCGGCGGTGGAAGCGAAGCCTCCGCCGGTCCACTCCATCTGCGGGTTGATGATGAACTTTCCGTTGAGGATCACCCGGCCTTCGAAACCGAACGGGCTATTAGGCATTGAGTAGCCGGTGATCACTTGCGGCAGAATGCGGCGATCGGAAGGAATCGTTTGCTCGAGTTTGAGCGGTTTTAGAATTCGACGTTCGACTTCCCCATAGACGGTTTTCTTTGTGACGCGCTCGAAGATCATCCCGGCAAGGATGTAGTTTGTGTCTGCGTACGACCAGCCGTGTCCGGCAGCGAAGAGGGGCTTCGCGTCGAGGATGTAAGCGATCAGTTCCTCCGGCTTCCAAATACGATCGGGATCTTTCTTCATCTCCGCGATGAAATCTTTGTTAAGCACGTGTTCTGGGATTCCGCTCGAATGATTCATCAGCATTCGAAGGGTGATGTCCTTCGCGTTTGGCAATCGCGGGAACCACACGTCGCTTCCAAACCAGCTCTCGATCTTGGCATCGAGGTCGAGCTTGCCTTCCTGGACGACTTGCAGAATGGCGGTCGAGACGTAGGTCTTACCGATGCTGCCTGCGAGCATTCGATCAGTTGGTTTGAGCGGGATTCTGTTTTCTACGTCGGCAAGGCCTACCGACACCGAGCCCGATCTCCCGTCGGAAAGGACGAACCCAATTGTCGCGCCGGGGAAGGAGGCGGCTTGATGAAGCTCGTTGAGCTTCGCTTGCAGGCTCGCGAGCAGTACTGAAAGGTCCGCACTCCCGGGTTGCGCTGATCCTTTCGTGGAAGAGGTTGCGTCCTGGTCTTTATGGTTGTTAGTGGAGAGAGCTGGAGGATACAAGGAGGATACAAGCGCGATTGCCGTCGCCGCAGAGACGCAGAGTACGCAGAGCCGGCGCAGAGAGCGCATTCTCTGCGTCTCTGCGGTGAACAAAATGGCGAGCATGCTTATAGTCATCTTGTCTTGTGATCTTGCGCAGACGAAGAACAACCCGTCAACACTAGGGCGCTTCAAGCCTCATCTTCAACACAACCGGGTCTTGAAGCTTGTCTTCGGCTGCAAGCTTGCCGTTCTCGTCCACCAATGGCCACTGGCTGTTCGCGATGAAATAGAACGTGTCCTTCACTAACACTCCAAGCGTGGGTTCGAGAAAGACCGGATTGTTTGCCTCGAGTACCTCGAGCCGTTCAACCCGGCCGAGATCTTTGCTCAGCGAGAGTCGAACCACACGCTGGGGGGTGACGCCGTTCTGCACGCCGATCAAGCTGCCTTTGTGAAAATACAGCCCGTCGATTCCGAGCAGCGTCGCGCCCGGGAGCGGCGCAAAATGAGTGACCTTCTGCGTCTTAACGTCGATATCGAACAGACCGGTTCCATAGTCCGCCATGAATAAATGTCGCTCGTCGCTCGAAAAGGCCAGCCCTTGGGGAGACCCGAAACCCGCGTCCTCGAGAAATAACTCGATCTCGTCTTTTTGTGGACGAATCACATAGACGGCCGGCGACAGGCTGTCGGTCGTGAACACATCGCCGTTGGACTGAATGATCAAGTCGCCGAGCGCGTGCTTTTTGGTTGCGTTCGAGAGCACGTACTTCTTCAACAGCTTCTTCGTGCGCAGATCGAACTTAAACACCGCCGATACGCCGTCTTCTTCCTTCATGAAATTGAGCATCTGCGGAAACGCGGTGGTGGTGACCCACAGATGACGGCGCCTGGCATCGACCGACATGCCCAGAACGCTGTATAAGCCATCTTGCTCTGACGCAAACGTCTTTGTTTCGCCGGTCCTGCTGACGCTTAAAATCTTCCGCTTGTGAACGCTGCTGACGAAGAACGTTTCTTCCACCGGATCATAGGCGAGC
>DATLWF010000070.1:0-2739 GCA_035576605.1 Blastocatellia bacterium
TGGCGGCAGCTTCGAGTTGTATTCTCCCGGCCCCGGCGGTGAGACAGGCTCTGACGACCGCTTTCGAGTCGGATCTCGACCCCCGCCCGAGGCGGATCGCTGACGCGTACGCAGCTCGCTCGAAGCGCTGACTAACCGAACATCGACATGCTATATTCAAATACTCTTAATCGACGTTATCGCGAACGCATATGGCCTGGTTCTTATCCATCGTAATCCCCGCCTACAACGAAGAGAAACGCATCGAGCGGAGCCTTGATGATGTCTTACGCTTTCTTGAAGCCCAGACTTACCGCGCGGAAGTAATCGTTGTGGATGACGGCTCGTCTGACGAAACGTCCAAATGTGTGTCGGAGAAAGCGTCTGAGTATCACGCCGCAGGGCACGACCTTCGCGTTTTGACAAACACTCCAAACCGCGGCAAGGGATACAGCGTGAAACGCGGACTTACGGAAGCCAGCGGCGAAATAGTGATGTTCAGCGATGCCGACTTTTCTTCCCCAATCACCGAAGCGCCCAAGCTGATTGATCCCATCGCCGCAGGGCGCGCCGATGTCACCCTTGGCTCTCGAGCGCTCAACCGCGAGTTGATCGGCGTGCACCAGCCGCGAATGCGCGAGTTTGGCGGCATGGTGTTCAATCTCTGTATGCGAACCATTACCGGCTTGAAGTTCAAGGACACGCAATGCGGGTTCAAGGCCTTCCGGCGTGAGGCTGCGCTTCCGGTGTTTGCGCTCCAGCGCGTCGACCGGTTCGGCTTCGACCCCGAGGTGCTGTACATCGCCAAAAAGCAGGGCAATCGATTGTTGGAAGTGCCGGTGGTCTGGAACCACTGCGAAGGCGGCGAGTTGCAAGGTAAGTTGAACTACGTGCGCGACTCGATAAATATGTTCGCCGATCTGATACGCATTCGCTTAAACGATCTTGCGGGTCGCTACAAGAATCCGCCAGCCGAATTTCCGATCGAATCAAGCCAGCCGGCCGAGCAAACGACCAAGCGTGCGGCGGGCCGAGTTGATTGATCATGACCATTAGATTGAACGTCAACATCGATCACATCGCGACGATACGGCAGGCGCGCCGTACCTGGGAGCCGAGCATCGCAGCGGCGGCGGTGCTTGCGGACCTTGCCGGCGCGAGCGGAATCACGATTCACTTGCGAGGCGATCGGCGCCACATCCAGGATGAAGACTTGCGAGTCTTGCGCGCAGTCGTCAAGACTCATTTGAATCTGGAGATGGCCGGCACCGAAGAGATGGTCAGGATCGCGAGCGAAGTTCGGCCGAACACGGCGACGCTGGTGCCCGAGCGATCCGATGAAGTGACGACCGAGGGCGGGCTCGACGTTGCGCCGCGCGAAGAAGAGATCCGGCAGGCTGTCCGAGAGCTTTCAGAGGCGGGCGTGCTGGTGAGCATCTTTGTCGATCCGGATATGGCTCAGATCGAAGCTTCGCATCGCGTAGGCGCTCACCAGATCGAGATATGCACAGCCCGTTATGCCGAGCTGACAGATCCGGCGCGTGCCTCTGAGACCGGCCAGATCGAAGCGGAGTTGGCACGCATATCCGAATGTGCGAGCCGGGCGGGGGAGCTTGGGCTGAAGGTCGCGGCGGGTCACGGGTTGACTTACCGGAACGTCGGCGCGATCGCCGAGATTTATCCCATCGAGGAACTCAACATCGGGCACAACATCGTCGCGCGAGCGGCGCTTGTAGGAATGGAGCGCGCGGTGCGAGATATGATCGCGGCGATAGGCGGACGGCTGTGAAGTTCTCGAGAAAAGGCCGCGCGACTTGTTAGCCGCACGCCGCAGTCTTGGAGAAACTCTGGTAGAATCTGAGCAGCCAGCTTGCCATCTAGTGTAGTGCGTCAAACAGTTCACTACTTAATGTTCGACCGGGATCTCCACCCACCCTGTGTGGGTGGAGGCACGACTGCTTGGCTAATGGAACCCAATCTCGCCTTATGCTTCCTACACTCGCCCACGCAGAGTGGGTGGGGAGATAAGGGGAGCTTTGGGTGAGCGTAGCCTGCCAGTCGTCCCTCCACCCACGCAGGGTGGGTGGAGGAGTATAAGACTGAGATATGCCACAGACGGCATCAGTTCGATAAATCGAATGTTACGTTATTTGTGACACAGGCGACCATATTGCATTTGTGACGAAAGACAGCGTTTCGATAATCGATGCCGACGGTAAGAACCGCCGCCGTATCACGAGTATTCCACCGGCCACATTCTTCCTCCCACTCTTCAAAGAAGAGACCCGTTGGTCAAAGGTCGTTTGGTCACCAAGCGGAGATCGTCTTTGGTTCAACACGATCATTAACGAAGAGTTCAACAGCGACGTGTATCTGGTTGACGTCAAGTCTAGGAGACGACCGCGGGTTTTGAAGAACAGCTCGCTAGCCATAACCGCGTGGCGCCAGGCCTAGACAGGCCACTTCTCTGGACCAACCCACTCATCCCTTTTTTTCACGCGGCTGGTAGCTGGTCAGTGTTCGCGACTTGTCACGGTGTCGTTCGATCGCAAGTTGGATCAGACGGTCGATAAGCTCCGAATAAGGGATTCCGCTCGCTTCCCATAGCTTCGGATACATGCTGATAGAGGTGAATCCGGGCATCGTGTTTATCTCATTTATGATCACACGATTCGTCCCCCCCTCGACGAAGAAGTCGACTCGCGCCAGGCCTGAGCCGTCAATCGCCTGGAACGCGCGTATTCCGTCGCGTTGGATGCG